>NZYH01000018.1 GCA_002697825.1 Nitrospina sp.
TATTTATTTCGTGGGTAACGACCATTCCATTTACTGCCGTTATCTCCATGCTGTTTTTTAAGTTGTTTTTAATTTTCTTAACTTAGGGGAAATAGCTCGGATAGAAATGCAGTGGCCAGAAAAGAAAAAGCCTCGGCTCAATAAGCCGAGGCTTTTTATATTTAAAGGGAATGAAAACCCTTATATGTTTCAGTTGTAATTTTGTTTTTGTAAATATTCTGGAAGGGTCCACTCCAGTTTGTCTACGTCCGGATTGTAGTGGGCCAATGCTCCACAAAACAAGCAGTATTCAACTCCTAATTCGTAATCTAGAGTAACAGTGTTTGCTCTATGTTCACAAAATTTCTTTTTAATAATTGGTGCCTCGTCCTCTTTGTCCTGAAACCAACCTTTAGATATTGTCAAGTCATCCATTCAAGCGTCTCCTTGTTTCTTGAGAGTTCAAATATCACTGTTTCTCTTAACAAGGATAGTTTCTCCTAAGTTTATCAACTTTTCAACCCTTAATTATTAAAGATAACAAGTTTAAGGTTTATAAAAATGCTTGACTTTTAAAAGATATTCTCAGAAAAACTTTTATTATATTTTCCCGTTGGTAAGACCCTTTTTTCGTTAAGATAATGATGAGCTAGATATGAATCCTATGCTTAAATATCACTAAACTTCAACATTGTAATTTTCTAAAAATATTTTAGTATTTGTGCCATCTTGATATTTATAAAGTATTGAATTTAATTTAGTTATACTATCTACATTGTTTAATATAGTGGATAAAATTTTAAGACTAAGGTCCCTGTAAGTTTATTTTTCCACAGATAATTAATTATAGTTTTTTGATAAGAAATCCCGTATTTTCACCTTTTGTGAATAATTTAATTGTTGTCTATAATCAACTATGTTGTTTACAGAAAAAATTATACTGATCCGAATTTTTTTATATATTTTGTTATTTTTGTTCAGTTTCCTAATTTTTGATTCGCAAACGGTAGTGATTGTGGTTCTTTTTGCTGTCTTTGCATTAGAATATTTTTTAAAAAGATCAGATAATAAAAGTAATTTTTAAATTCATTAAATAGAACTAATGTAATGAAACTATCTGGACAAGTTCGTAAAATGAATGTGGAATTTGGTAATCCCATTCAATATTTTCTTAACCTGGATAAAGAATCCCACCCCTTAAATTCAAACGTTGGTAGCAATTTAAAAATAAGTTGGCAAGGATTGATTACCTGTGTTGAATGTGGCAGGAAAACTAAAAAGTCCTATGACCAAGGCTATTGCTTTGTTTGTTCGCGTGACTTACCTGAAAATGAAATTTGTTCGGTTCGNCCAGAGCTTTGTGACCATAAAAATGGAAATGAAGCAGCGCAAGAGTTTTGGAGAAATTATTGCAATGTTGANCATTTTGTNTATCTTTCTTTAACNAGTGGGGCNAAGGTTGGAATTACCCGACATTATAATATNCCTGATCGTTGGATAGACCANGGTGCTGTTAAGGGGTTGNTTATAGCNAAGGTACCAGAGAGAATTCTTTCGGGACAAATTGAGGTTGCAGTTTCGAAACAATTTGCAGATAAAACCAACTGGAGAAAAATGTTAAAAGGGGAATCCGAGGATTTAGATTTGAGTAAGCTTCGCAAAAAAGCGCATGAATTATTTCCAGAACACCTAAAATCCTACGCCCTTGAAAGCGAAAAAGTCCGGGAAATAAATTACCCGATAGAATCCGTACCCGATAAAATAAACAGCCATAATCTCGATAAGGTTCCAGAATTTAAAGAAAGGCTTACAGGAATAAAAGGCCAGTATCTTATTTTCGAAACCNGAGTGATCAACATTAGAAAATACTCAGGCTATCATATTGATTTCGAATTGGGCTAGTTGCTGATGGCAAAGAAATGCTTAAACGGTTAGGCTGTTTGGGTGACAATTTTCCCAATGAATGCTGGTTCAGAGCCTTCACTTTCTTTTGCCTCATGCGCTGGGTTGGGTAACAGTTTTGCCACCTTAATATCTTTTGCAAGGCCAATTTTTTCAAGGAAGCAGAGAGCCCACCAAGTCATGTCAATTTCCCAAGAGCGTAGTCCGTGACGTGCTGACTTTGGGAAGGCATGATGGTTGTTGTGCCAGCCTTCGCCCCAAGCTAAAAGCCCCACCCACCAACAATTTGTTGCCAGATCACCGTTCAGTGGAAAAGTGACATAGCCGAAAGTATGCGCGGCACTGTTNACCAGCCATGTAGAATGGTAGGTCACTACTAGTCTCACAAATACACCCCAAACTACCCAAGAAAAACCACCAATAGCATAGAGCATTAGCCCAAAAAAGATTTGNATTATGATGAAGTAATTATCCAAAAACCTATAAAATTTATCATTGCTAAAATCTTTGGTGTAATCATATAAAACTTTCTTGTCGTCGAACTTGGAATGAGTAAATAACATCCAAGTAAAATGTGACCACCAAAAACCTTTTTCAGCACTATGAGGATCTTCAACTGTATCCGAACCGGCATGATGGATTCTGTGTTGCCCAACCCATTTGATNGGACCGTTTTGACAAGCAAGNGTTCCACAAAACACAACAAAATAAGCCAGCCATTTAGGTAGAGTAAAACCTCGGTGAGTTAAATAACGGTGATAACCCAGGCAAATTCCTATTGATGCTGTTAGCCAATACATGAAAAACATTAAGGCAACAGCACTCCATGAAAATGCAAATGGAAAAAAAGCAAATAACGCCATCCCATGGATAAGAATAAAATGGGTAAGGGCAATTGGGTTAAACTGGAGTTGATAATTAGGGGTTGATTGGGTCACTATTTAAGAGCCTCTAAAATTAATTATTTTTNCAGCTCTATGGTATCCTTAGTGCTGTTATTCCTTTGTAAAACTTATGTAATATTGTCTCTATTCCAAGGTCGNTCCTGACAAGGAAATTTAACTGTTGTTTTTGATTAANTCTTTAAAAAATTATAAGAGAATGAGAGCTGGTTTGTGCAAATTTATGGAGCCGTTCGGTGAATAAGTTGCGTGCGTTATTTCATCCTATCATCGTTTTTATTGGNGTGCAGATTGCCTGGATTGTTCTNATGGCTGTTTGGGTCAATTGGTATCTAGAAAATAANCTTTCTATAAAAGAATTGGCTCAAAAAATTCGCCCCGATTTGTTCACTGCTGAAGTGGAATGGCTCATTTTGTTTGAAGGTTGTTTCCTTATGCTCTTGATTCTTTCCGGAGTCTANGTGATTTTTGTTTATTGGAATAAACAAAATCGATTAAATCAGATGCAAAGCAATTTTGTTGCAAGTGTATCGCATGAATTAAAATCTCCGCTTGCATCTATTCAGCTTTATCTTGAAACATTTAAGTACCAAGATGTGTCAAAGGAAGATAGTAAAGAGTTTGTTGAGATGATGCTTTCCGATACGGCTCGTCTTTCTGGATTGATAGATAATATCCTGCAATCTAGCAAAGCGGATCCCAAAAGTATGGAATTGCAGACTTCAAAAGTAGATTTAGGTAAGTTTCTATCAGAAATAGTAAACAATCATAAACGACAGTTTGAGGAAAGAAAATGCGAAGTGAAATTGCAATTGGAAGCTTCACCGACTCTGACCTTGGACAAAAAAGCTTTGCAGATGGTTTTTAATAATCTTATTGGTAATGCTTTGCGTTATTCCTCAACGGAGTCGACCCTAAAAATAATCCTCCATAGATCAGGGCGATTTTGGGAAATAGATTTTGTGGATCAGGGAATTGGTTTTGAAAAAAAAGATATGAAAAAAATTTTTAAGAAGTTTTATAGAGTCCAAAATGAAGACACGCAAAATATTGAAGGCGCAGGCCTGGGGTTATTCATCTCACGTGAAATAATTAAAAATCATAAAGGAAAACTCAAGGTTATGAGTTCTGGTCCCGGGCAGGGCGCAGTATTTACAGTATCTCTTCCGGTCAGCCGTGGACTTACTGTTTAAAAGAGAAAAACATAAAAGTATATTTNTATGGATGAAGTCAAAAAAATTCTAGTAGTGGAAGATGAAGCACATTTGGCGAAAGGACTCCAGTTTAACCTGGAGCGCGAAGGCTATATGGTGTCTCTGGTAGATAACGGCGAATCTGCTATTGATTTGCTTGGGCAGCAGGTNTTTGATTTAATGATACTCGATATCATGCTGCCCAAACTNAATGGNCTTGAGGTTGCCAGAAGGGTGCGTAAAACCGATTTACGTTTTCCTATTTTAATGCTTTCTGCGAANTCNTCTGATGAAGACAGGGANTTAGGNCTTGAAGCTGGNGCNGACGATTATCTANCNAAACCNTTTCANTTNCCAGAACTGCTNCTNAGNGTCAAAGGTATNTTACGTAGATGGGAATGGTATAAAGAACCGGTCCATGATCATGAAATATTTCATTTTGGCAACATGTGGATTAACTTTGTCAACGGTAGAGCCAAAGGCAGCTCAGGGGAGTTTTACTTGACTGCAAAAGAAGCTTTGTTGATGCGTTTATTAGTTGCACAAAAAGACAATATAGTAAGCCGTGAAGAGCTCTTGGAGAAAGTCTGGGGTTACGACCCTCAAACAGAAACACGCACGGTTGATAATTTTGTCGCCCGTCTAAGAAAGTATTTTGAGAAAAAACCACAATCACCCCGCTACATCATAACCCACCGTGAAAAAGGCTACGAATTTAAACCCTAGTCAAACTGCATCTATAGAAAAACATTGGTTAACAAATATTATTTTTAAAAGCTTCTTCTATTTTTGGCAGACTTGCCTTTATACCTGCAGACGAAACATCTTTAATAAACGGGCAGATTCCGAGTATGGGGATGTCAGAAAGTTCTTTGATTAATTTATCTTGTTGTTGTTCTATAGGATCGAGATTATTGTTTTCTTTCTGGTTTAATACAATACCTTTTATTTTTAATCCATGCTGTCTTGCGGCGTTTATCGTTAGTAATGTATGGTTTAAGGTCCCAAGTTTCAGACGACTAACGATAATAAGGGGTAACCCAATTTCCAATGCCAAATTTGCGACATTGTAGCGGTTTGTTATTGGCACCAGTAGACCGCCTACGCCTTCAATCAGCATAAAATTATGGTGCGACTTCAATGCTTTGTAATTTTCAATAATGGTTGCGGGTTGAATTGCTGTCCCAGCAATTTGTGCCGCTTGGTAAGGAGAGGCTGGGGTTTTGAATCTATAAGGGCACACCTCATCTGCGGAATCATTATTCCCTGAGACTTCCATAAGGAACTTAGCATCGGAATTAGCTGAGGAATTGCATGCTGGATCTACTCCTGTTTCAATCGGTTTCATAATACCGACATCAATCCCCTGACTTTTAAGTAATGTTGCTAGGCAGGCGGTTACCACTGTTTTGCCGACGTCTGTATCGGTGCCTGTTATAAAGAATCCATTCATGATGTTTTTGTTTGAGGTTTTTCTATAAAATAAAAACTCTGATATAATTATTAACAGCTTCTACGAAGTAGGCAAGTTATTAATCCATCAGAACATTGAGTCGATTATGGGATCCAAAAAACTTGAAGTGATTTGTCCTTGTTGCGAAACAAAGTTACAGATAGATAAAAAGACTGGGGAAGTGATTTGGGAAGAGAAGAAAGAAAAATCGATACCTTCTCTATCTGATATGGTAAATGATTTGGGAAGCCAACAAAAAGAAAAAGAAAGCCTTTTCAAAAAGCATAGTGCAACTCAGAAGGAACGCAGCCGCCTTCTTGATGAAAAATTAAAAGAATCCCTTAAACATGTTGACCGCTCCTCCGAAAAACCTTTACGTGATTTTGATTTCGATTGATCTCTACCCTCAAAAAGTTATCCGTCCATGGAAACAGTACAATATTCGGCAAAAGATATGCGCAAGACCTGTTTAGTAAGACCAATTCCTGAGTATTTTTTAAACTTCGAATTTCATTCCATCGATAGCTAGTTCTACACCTTCTGGTAAACCTTGCGAAATTTTTTCAAAATCGAATTGATGGTTGATATGGGTCAGCAGGGTTCGTTTCGCCTGAATAGTTTTGGCCGCCTCTAAAGCCTGATTGAGGTTAAAATGAGTAGCGTGATCTTTAAAGCCTAAGGCATTCAGGATGAGCAGTTTCAATCCTTTAATCTTTTTCATCGTGTGTTCTGGGATCCCACTGCAATCTGTGATGTAAGCGCAGTCGTGGAAACGAAATCCATTGATGATCAGTTTTCCATGTTGTATTTCGAGTGGGGTTACGGGAATTCCTCCAAACTTATAAGTTTTATCTTCAAGAAGATGGGGAGTTAATTGTGGAATACCACCGCCAATTTGCTCAGCAACACCAAAAATATAACTGAAGTTTTTTTTTAGGTTATCGAGTGTGTGCTGATTGCCATAACATGGAATGGCTGTTTTATTGAAAAAATTAAAACTTCTTAATTCGTCAATGCCGTGAACATGATCTGCATGATGATGCGTGTACAGTACTGTGTCAATTTTGTGTATGTCATAACGGAGGCATTGTTGTCGGAGGTCCGTGGAAGTGTCGACCAAAATCGTATGACCATTTTCCCTTACCAATATTGATGAACGCAAACGCTTGTTCCTCACATCTTCAGACTGGCAAACTTCACAAGGGCAGCATAAAGACGGAACACCTGTTGAGGTTCCAGTACCTAAAAACAAAATTTCCATATATTTTTGATTTGATGAGAGTTTAGAAAAATAGTTTTATATCTACAATTTCATTGTAAGAAGGGGATTTGGGCCTGTCAAGATGGGGCTTTATTTTCCTAATTTATGACATTTGAATGCGTTTGGAAAACTATGGTACAGTAGGCCACCAAATATTACTGATTCTATTTTTAGGAGTTAAAAATGTCTGCATTAGTTGCGAAACCTGCACCAGATTTTACAGCGCAAGCGGTAATGCCTGATGGCAGTTTTAAAGAAATCAAACTTTCTGATTATAAAGGAAAGTATGTTATTTTGTTTTTCTATCCTCTAGATTTTACTTTCGTGTGCCCCACTGAGATTATTGCTTTCAGTACGAAAATGGATGAATTCAAAAAAAAGAATACGGAAGTGCTTGGGGTATCAATTGATAGCCATTTCTCACATCTAGCTTGGAGAAATACAGACCGTAAGCAAGGCGGGCTAGGCGATATAGCATATCCTCTCGTTGCAGATGTTAATAAGAAGATTACATATGATTATGGTGTCATGCACGAAGCAGGGATTGCTTTTCGCGGCTTGTTCCTGATTGACAAGGATGGTGTGGTCCAACATCAATTGATTAACAACCTACCGCTTGGGAGAAATATTGACGAAGCCTTACGAATGGTAGATGCACTTCAATTCCACGAGAATAACGGAGAAGTTTGCCCCGCCAATTGGAGCGAAGGATCAGATGGTATGAAGGCTGACCCTAAAGGATCTAAAGAATATTTCGAAAAGAATAACTAAAATTGAGCCTGAAAATTAGTTCTATATTTTTAATGAAATAGGGCGTGCCAATGTGGCAACGCCCTGTTTTCTTTCGAAATTAACTAAATGATTCTTCTTAGTAATGATGATGGATTTAAATCCGAAGGTTTGCGGATTTTGCGTAAAGAGCTTTTGGATCTGGATGATGTAATTATAGTTGCCCCTGAAACTGAGCAGAGTGCTATGGGACATGCCATCACTCTCACCCAACCTCTTAAAGTAAGAAAAGTAGAGGAAGAAGGCGAGTTCATAGGTTATTCTGTTAATGGAACTCCGGCTGATTGTGTCAAACTTGCAATCACAGTTTTACTGGAGAAAGCTCCTAAACTGGTTGTATCTGGGATTAATAAGGGCGGGAACCTTGGTATATGCGCATTATATTCTGGAACCGTTTCTGCGGCGACCGAAGCGATGGTCATGGGTGTACCGAGTATTGCGGTTTCTTTAGATACTTATGAAAAACCTGATTTCCGTCCTGCGGCAAAATTTACCCGGAAACTAATTCCAANAATATTTGANAAAGGTTTGCCTGANGGNGTGGTCTTGAATATCAATGTTCCACCAGTTCCNGAATCAGAANTTGCGGGAGTTGCTATAACGCGGCAAGGAAAATCGCGNGTGATAGAAGAGTTCGANTCTAGAAAAGATCCNCGCGGTAATACTTACTATTGGTTAGCTGGGGAAATGTTTTTTNAAGAAACNGAAGAAGATGCTGACTGTGTNATGATATCTAANAATTATATTTCTATTGCTCCNATCCATTTTGATCTCACGCATTATCCTTCTATAGATAAATTAAANGATTGGAAACTGGAAACTTAAACGGGAGCTTCNTGGNTGTGGAAGTTTGTCGCTTGCTGAAAGTTTTGTCCAACTGTAATCAGGTTAGCTTCGTCAAAATGTTTACCCATCAGTTGTAATCCCACCGGCAGGTTTTCTCTGCCTACAAAACCACAAGGTATGGACATAGCGGGGATGCCCGCTAGGTTTGCGGAGATAGTATAGATATCTGCTAGATACATCTGCAGTGGATCATCTAGTTTTTCTCCAATTTTAAATGCAGGGTAGGGAGTTACTGGTGCAGCAATAACATCGCATTTTTCTAAAGCATTTTCAAAATCCTGCTTTATTAAAGTTCTTACCTTTTGCCCTTTTAAATAGTAAGCATCGTAATAGCCAGAACTGAGTACAAAGGTTCCAAGAATGATGCGTCGCTTAACTTCTTCTCCGAATCCTTCTTCTCGCGTATTTTCGTACATATTGGCGAGGTTGTCTGAATTGTTAGTTCGATAGCCATATTTAACTCCATCATATCGAGATAAGTTAGTGCTAGCCTCGGCACAGGCAATTATGTAGTAAGCAGCAACAGCGTAGTCGAGATGTGGCAACGAAACTTCGACCGTTTGCATTCCAAGCGATTCGAGAGTACGAATACCATCCTGTACAGCTTTTTCTACTTCGGGCTGTATGCCGCCGGTAAAATACTCTTTTGGGATACCGAGCTTCATTCCTTTAACATCTTGATTTAGAGCTTGGATGAAATCGGGCATGGGAACATCTGCTGATGTGGAATCTTGCTGATCTTTTCCACCAATTACGTTCATAAGGATTGCAGCATCGGCAACGGATTTAGTAATGGGGCCAATTTGATCCAAGGAGGAGGCAAAGGCAACAAGACCGAATCGCGAGACGCGTCCATAAGTGGGTTTGAGTCCCGTCACACCACAAAACCCTGCGGGTTGTCGAATGGAACCACCAGTATCACTTCCCAGAGCGGCAATACATTCATGCGCAGCAACTGCTGCTGCGGAACCCCCGCTGGAACCACCCGGAACCCGGTCGAGCGCCCACGGATTTTTGGTTGGATGCAGTGAAGAATTTTCGTTGGAAGAACCCATTGCGAACTCATCCATATTAGTTTTACCGACAATCACGGCACCCGCTGCTTGCAGGCGGTTCACAACGGTGGCGTTATATGGAGCGATAAATTGATCAAGGATTTTTGAGGAGCAAGTAGTGCGACTTCCTGAAGTGCAAATAAGGTCTTTTAAGGCAATAGGTATACCAAGTAAGGGTTGTTCTTCTCCTTTAGTGATTCTTGCATCAGCAGCTTGAGCCTGCTGCATGGCTTTATCTCGCATCAAGTGCGCGAATGCTTTGACTTTTTCTTCGACAGAATCAATGCGACCGAAGACAGCTTGTGTTAATTCGACAGCAGATAGTTTTTTCGATTGCAGAAGCTCTCGCGCCTGCATAATGGTAATGCGATACATAAAATTAGATTATTTTAGGTACTTCGTAATGCCCTTTGCTAGAAGCGGGGGAATCGTTTATTAGATCATGATCTGTGAGTGGTTCCGTTGCCCTGTCATCACGGAAAATGTTATTCAATCCCAAAACATGGGCAGTGGGTTCCACGTTCTGAGTATCTAATTCGTTGAGTTTCTCTATGTATTTGATTATGGTTCCCAGTTGATTAGAAAACCGTTCCTTTTCCGCATCTGTCAGCTTCAATCGTGCCAATTTGGCTAGATATATAATATCCATAGTTTTTATTCTGGAATTCTTTTTCTAAAAAGCAGGACACTCCAATTAATACCTCCAGAAGCTAAATAAAAAAGCTCGCATAACAAAGATTTTGAGCTGTCGCCTGTAATGGTATTTTACTCGGAGGTGGTTTTACGATCTTTTTTCTTTTTCTTTTTTAGTTCCGCCATTTTTTCAGTAGCGGTGATTTTGGATGCCTTACGCGCTAGCCTTTTTGTTTTCTTTTTAAGTTTGCGTATTTCACTTGGATTGTCTTTTTTAGATACTTCGGCCAGATTGGACTGGGTTTTTTTGAGATGTTCCTTCAATTTTTCAACAGTTACCATATTTTTATTCCATTATTTAGGGGTTCTTTTGAACCGTCTTTATACCATACAGAGGTTCTATGTAGCAAGGTACCTCCAATTTATCTGTTAACTGCAATTCTGTCAAAACTAGCGTGAAACCATTGGTTCAATAGCAGGCATCATTGGGGACGAACCACTCTTTTAAGATTTCAGACTTTAAATCTTTAATACTTATCCTAAAACTTGCAAATTAATCTGCCGCTTTGAAAGATCGACACTGATAACGCGTACCTTGACACGGTTTCCAATCTGGAAAACCCGGTGACGTTTTTGTCCTATTAATTTATGTTCTGTTTCAATGAAGAGATAATAATCATCCATGATGCTAGAAATTTTTACCAACCCTTCTACGAAAACGTTTTCTAACTCAACAAAGAAGCCAAAGCCCGTAACTCCTATAATAAGTCCATAAAAAGTTTTTCCAATTTCCTCCATCATGAATTGGGCCCGGCGAAGTCCTATGATTTCCCTCTCTATAGACATGGCTTTTATTTCCATATGAGTCGACTGCTCGGATATTTCCAGTAAGGAGGCTAGCAGGGTTTTCTTTTCTTTTTTAGAACATTTATGTTTTAGGTATTTTTTAATGATTCGGTGGACGACTAGATCCGGATATCTGCGAATAGGAGAGGTGAAGTGAGCATAGTGCTCAAATCCAAGACAATAATGGCCGGGATCAGATTCCGAATAACGTGCTTTTTTCATGGTCCTCAGTAATAGAGTATTAACTAATCTCTCCTCTGGTGTGCCTTTGGTTTTTTTTAAAAGATTGTTTAAATCCTGCGAACAAATTTTTTCAGGGGAAGAAAGTTTTAACCCAAAAGAAGAAATGAACTCCTTAAACTCAAATAGTTTTTTCTGATCCGGTGCTTCATGAATTCGATGAATACAGGGAATATTTTTATTATGTAAACTAAGCGCTACAGCTTGGTTCGCTGCCAGCATAAACTCCTCAATTAATTGATGNGCTGGGTTATGCTCAACCACTCCTATTTGTTTTACTGTTCCTCCTTCATTNATCTGGATCTCTGGTTCGGGCACAAAAAAATCAACGCTTCCATTNCTAAATCTGCGTTTTCGAAGTTTCTGGCTGAGATGGTGCATATCTGCCAAAGTTTTCATGAAAGGCGAGTCCTCTATTTTGTCACTCCCATTATCGAGTAAACGCGCGACCTCGTTATAAGTGAACCGNCTTTGACTTTTTATTATAGATTTNTGAATTTCGATCGANNGTGCNTTGGCTTGNCGGTCAAATTTAATGAATACGCTCAGAGTTAGGCGTTTTTTATTAGGTTTTAAGCTACAAGCTTCATTGGAAAGGACTTCCGGAAGCATTGGGATAACACCATCCGCGTAATAGATACTTGTACCCCTTTGAAAGGCTTCGTCATCGAGATGCGAATTCTCTCCTACAAAATAGCTAACATCGGAAATATGAACACCCAACCTATAATCTTCCCCAAAAGGTTCTAATGATATTGCATCGTCAAAATCTTTTGCCCTTTCACCATCAATGGTAAAAGTCATAAGATCGGTTAGATCTTTTCGATCCTCAGTGTCATTTTTCTTTGCTACAGTTTTTGCTTCTTTGATAACTTTGGGTGTGAACCCTTGGCGTACGCCAAACTTTCNNAAAATGCTTTGTACTTCCACCTCTGGNTCATTCGACTTACCCAGAANNTCTATGACTTTGCCAGTCGGGGGTTGGTGGCGTGTAGGATAGGTTTCTATTTTCACATCGACAATTTGACCACTTTTGGCTTTNTTGCAATTTTTTTCAGGTATGAAGANNTCTTGAAAATGTTTGGGTTCGTTCGGAATGACCCACCCNTCGCGACCNAATTTTTCATAGACNCCTACTATTTTTTGTGTGTTACGGTGAAGTATTCTTATGACACGTCCTTCAGGTCGACCGGGTTCATTTTCAGATTCGATTCTTACCAAAACTTGGTCGTCATGCATGGCTTCGTTTATGCTTTTCCGATGAATGAAAATATCATTGGTGTCATGATGTTTATCCGGGATAGCAAAACCAAATCCATTCGGATGTCCAACCAATTTGCCGGCAACTAGGTTCATTTCATCTGGAAGGCCATAACGACCGCCACGGATTTTTATTAATGATCCTTGAACTGCCATTTCCTTAATCTTTTTACGGAATGCACGATGCTCTGCCTCAGTTATTCCCAAATGTTTAGAAAGCTCGGAAATTTTCATGGGGCGGCTGATTTTTTTCTTAAGCAAAGCCAGAATACGCTCGTCAGAAAGTTTCATTTTGNTAGCCGAAATATGAATATGAAATCTTTGATAACCTATAACAAACGCAATTGCAATGCCGAGATAGCATAGATTTTTATAATTGCTTCACTTATAATCCATCATGTGGTCGTAGAAAGTCTTAACAGACTATAGTAAATGGCAAAACAACATTTGCTGACTTTATGGGTGTAGAACTATTGCCTTCCGAGTTAGGGGTAAAGGAGAAAGATGAAAGTTCAGGTAGATTGGCTTAAAGAGTATGTGGAAATTGACAAACCTGCGGCAGAATTGGGACATATGCTNACGATGGCGGGTTTGGAAATTGAAAGCCACGAATTACTTGATGAGGAAAAAGGCGATGTTTTGGAATTGAATGTGACGCCNAACAGGGGTTATTGTTTGTCGCATTTGGGTGTAGCGCGCGAAGTTTCGGTGCTCATGGGCGTGCGATTTAATCCGCCAGAAGCGCTGGCTGGGCTCGAAAAGAAATGGGGCTCCTCCGTACCCATTGCACAAAAGATATTGGTGGAGAATCATGAAGAAAATCTATGCCCTCGTTATGCGGCGTTGGTAATTGAAAATNTAAAACCAGGTCCNTCTCCTAAATGGTTATGCGACAGACTGCATGCAATTGGCTTGAGGCCAATTAATAATATAGTTGATATTACGAATTTTGTAATGATGGAATATGGTCAACCTCTACATGCTTTTGATCGGGAATTACTTTCTGGGAATAAAATTATCATTCGTAAAGCAAAAAAACAGGAGCTCTTTACCAGCCTNGATGGCAGTGAATTAAAGCTGGGACCAGATGCTTTGGTCATTGCCGATGCTGAAAAGCCAGTGGCTCTTGCCGGGATTATGGGCGGAGTAAATAGTCAAGTGTCTGATGCGACACAAAACCTTGTTTTGGAGAGTGCTTATTTTGATTCCGTTGCCATCCGTAAAGCTTCGAAGAAGTATGGATTACGTTCTGACTCTTCTTATCGNTTTGAACGTGGAGTCGATATAGATGGTGTCATCACTGCTCAGGCGCGCGCNGCCTGTTTGATNCAAGAGTTGGCAGGAGGCGAAATTTGTAATGGAAGAATCGATATTTATCCGAAATCTCGGGAAAATATTAAGGTGTTCTTAAGGGTTGCCCGCGTTAATCAGCTCCTGGGTTCTGATTTTAAGGTCGAAAGAATTAGNAAAATCATTTCTCGATTGGGATTAAAGGTAAAAGAGGAAACTGAGAACGAAACTCTGGAAGTAGAAATACCAAGTTTTCGCCCTGACTTAATTCGTGAAGTAGATGTGATTGAAGAAATTGCTAGAGTCGATGGGTTTGAAAAAGTGGCAACTGTATTTCCCGTTGTTTCAGTGCGACCGGCAAGGCTAAATTCGAAACAAAAACTGTTCCGTAAAATAAGAGAAGTNCTTTGCCATACAGGTTTTTCTGAAACGGTTCATTTCAGTTTTATTGAACGTAATCAGGCTGAGGTTTTTTTAACTTCTTTTGCAAAAGAAAAAGATAAAGTCATCGAGTTGAAGAATCCTTTAAGTGCTGAAAACGAAAGTATGCGGACCAGTTTNATACCTGGTATGTTGAAGACCATATCAAGTAATTTAAGCAAAGGGCAAAAACCTCTTAAACTTTTTGAAATTGGGAGTGTTTATTTTTCTGATTCAGAGGCCAAAAAAATTGAAAAGATGGTTTTGACAGCTGCGNTNTNAGGNTCNTATGAACTNACACCATGGAAACCTCGTGGCAAAGCTTATGATTTTTATGATCTNAAGGGAGTATTAGATCAGTTATGCTTTCAATGTGGATTACAGGTAGNTTTTTCAGCAAATATAGATAAACCCTTTTTGTTACCGGGAAAATCAGTAAGTTGTTGNTTTGATAAAGAGGATTTTGGATATATGGGAGAACTTANACCNGAANAGACAGGTGTCGCAGAAAAAGTTTTTATTTTTGAAATAGATTTACAAAAGCTGGAGCAAAAACTACCTCAGCGCCCTAAATTTCAAACTATTGCAAAATTCCCTAAAATATATCGTGATATTTCTATATTAGTGGACCAACATATTACTTCGCAGCGTGTTTCAGATTTGATATTAAAGATTGGCCNACCTCTTTTAAACCGNGTTGAATTGTATGACCANTTTGANGGTAAAAAAATCCAATCGGATAAAAAAAGCNTAACCTTTGCTCTTTCTTTTCAGTCTAATGATCGCACNCTTTCTGATGAGGAGGTCAACCCAGTATTTGAAACAATTATTCAAATACTTAAAAAGGAATTGGACGCGTCACTNAGAGAATAGATCCATTTATCGCTACCATTGACACCCTAANTTTTGGGTGCTACGATTCTGCCATGTCCAAACCTAATATAGAACAGTTAGAGGCAAATATTACGACTTTACTTGAAGCTTATCGCAAGCTTAAAGAGGAGAGCAAAAGGCTTTCCATTCAAGTAGAAAGTTTGACCCTTGAGAAACAATCTTTTTCAAAAGAAAAAGAATTCATTAAGGAAAAACTAGCCCGCCTCTCTGAACTGGAAGCGGTAAATAAAAATAATGAAAATGACAGAATTCAGGTTCAAGAAAAAGTTACCCACTTACTGGAAAAGCTTGACAAATTTGATCTAACTTAATTTGACTATGGCAAAAATTCAAATTTTTGGAAAAACCTATAATTTAAANAGTTCNTCGGGTAAGGTCGAAACAGAAGAGGTTGCANTTTATGTTGATTCTAAAATGCGNGAATTAGCTGAGATGAGTAGTAAAACTCCAACTTTGGATCTAGCTGTACTTACTGCTCTTAATATTGCCCAAGAATTGATCGAGTTGCAAAAACAGACAGATGCCAATAATCGAGANAGAGAAGATAAAATAGGACGGTTATTAGTAGCTTTGGAAAATGAGCTTCAAAGCATTGATACATAGTCGTTTATGTCGAGCATATAGCTCTTGAGGGTATTTTGGCTTTGTGGTACGATGCATTGAAATTTAAGTTTATTGTCCCCCTGTTGTGTTCGAGTATGAATTAAATTTTTTGAGCCAACAGTTTGTAAAAGGGGTTGAAGAATCGGNTGCGGTGTGCATGCCTTTTAAAACTNGAAGGAAGCCTAAAGNAGTTCACGGATACCCCACCTGTCCTTGACAGGTTCAAAAAATAGTTTATGCACGGCATAAGCGGGGGGGCTTTTTAATTGAGTTAAGAGCTTCAGGGGCAAACAGCCTAGAGCCTGATTATATATGGTTCGTTTTCAACTTTATTGATTAACGGGCCTAGTTACGGAGTGAAGATTATGCACGAAACCTTTCATTTAGTTTCGTTTTTTGATATATACATTCAAAANAGCCNAAGTGTTGTTTTGCCTTGTCTTGTCTCTCCTCAGGCCTGAATTTTCAAGCTGNCTCCCTNNTTTTGTTTGCGCTCACCTAAGCTTNAGGTCCAGTTAAGAATGTTTGCTGGGTATAGTTTGAATTTTCAGAGTTGTTTGTGTTTATGGTCTTTGCCACTCTTAAAACGGATAAAAAGTACATCCGAAGCACAATGCTCAGGCGCAGAAANAGTCTAAGCCGCGAAGAGGTTATTGATTTAAGCTGTAAAATTGAGATAAATCTTTTTTCGTGGAAAAAGTTTTTAAGCTGTGACCATATTCTATATTACTGTTCTTTTGGAAATGAGGTCATGACAGATACCATGATTGATCGATCNTTAAGCCTAAGAAAAAAAGTTTATGTTCCGCGGATTTTAAAAAAAGAAGGAAAACTGGAAATCTGTGAAATTGAAAATTTAGAGAAAAATTTTTTANTTAATTCTTTAGGAATGCGAGAGCCTCACGGAATTAATGTTAAAACCGTTTCTCCAGTTAAAATCGATGCGGTAGTGACACCGGGTTTGGCATTTGATAGGTCAGGTAGCCGAATTGGTTTTGGAGGCGGATATTACGATAAATTGTTTGTGGAGTTGCCAAACCAATCTTTNCGCATTGGTGTTGCTTACGATTTTCAACGAGTGGAATCCTTGTATCAAGATCCGTGGGATAAAAAGGTTCATAAGGTCATTACTGAAAAAACACGTTAAACGGCTAAGGTTTTAAGAACCTGTTTGCGGTTTACTTTTTTAAGAGGTATTTAAATGCATATTTTTACTGCTATAAAGGTNAATTTNATTACCTTGGTNTTGGGAATGGCATTTGCTCTAGTGATNGGCTATGCGNTTGGTTATTTTCTGAGAAAGNTGTTTACNGAATACCAAATTAAAGAAGCGGAGGCACGTCGCCAGAAAATAATAGACGAAGCTGAAAAAGAGGTTGAAAACCGCTTGAAGTCTGCTGAAATCGAAGCTCGGGAAAAATCTCTAGCAGTAAAAAGTGATTTTGAAAAAGAAATAAAGGTCAAACGCGATAGTTTTCGTGACGAAGAAAAAGAGTTAGAGCAGAAAGAAAGGGAATTCAGAAACGAGTTTGGAAAATTCAAAACGCGAGAACAAGAGATCAAAACTGAATTTGCGAAGCTGAATGAAAAGAAAATGGAAGTCGAAAAACAGAAAGTTGAATATAAGCGATTGATTGATGAAGAAATTAAAAAATTGGAAGTAATCGGTTCTTATACTGCCGAAAAAGCGCGGGAAGAGGTACAGAATAAAATTGTGGATGAAGCCAAGTTGGACGCAGCCCGCGAAGTGAAAAAAATTGAAGAAAAGGTTAAATCTCAAGCAGATGATGAAGCTAGAAAATTGATTACAATGGCGGTTCAAAGATTGGCTTCCGACCATGTTGCCGAGACAACGGTGGCTGTGGTTGAGTTGCCTAGTGATGATATTAAAGGTCGTATCATTGGCCGCGAAGGTCGAAACATACGAGCTCTTGAACAGGCCACAGGAATAGATTTGATCATTGATGACACCCCTGGGGCGGTGGTGCTATCTGGGTTTGATCCTATTCGCAGGGAAGTGGCAAGACGAGCCCTTGAATATTTAACAATCGATGGTCGCATTCATCCAGGACGAATAGAAGATGTTGTTGGTAAGTGTAAGAAAGAAGTTACAGAGGAAATTCAAAAATCTGGAGAACAGGCTGTAATTAATGTTGGTCTTGATAATATTAATCCGGANATGGTCAANCTNCTNGGNAGNCTTAAATATAGAACAAGTTATACGCAGAATGTTCTCGAACATGTCCAGGAAGTTGCATTTGTTTGTGGTTCCATTGCTGTNGANCTTGGATTAAANGAAAATATGGCAAANCGTGCAGGGNTGTTGCACGATATTGGTAAAGCCATNGATCATCANACAGATGGTACACATACGTCTNTAGGTGTAGATATTGCAAAGCGCTATGGTGAACACCCTTTTGTTATAAATGCAATTGCCTCGCATCATGAAGACTGCGAAGCGGAATCCCCTTATGCAGTTTTAGTTGCAGCAGGGGATACAATCTCTGCTTCAAGGCCGGGTGCGCGACGTGAAATGTTAGAAACTTATGTTAAACGCATGACACAACTCGAAGAAATTGGTGATTCGTTTAAAGGGGTGCAAAAAACTTTTGCTATTCAATCAGGTCGCGAGGTTCGTATCATTGTGACCCCAAGTGGAACCGATGACCAAAGTGCCAATATCCTAGCACGTGATGTTGCAAAGAGGATTGAGAAAGAAGTGACGTATCCGGGTGAAATTAAAGTTACTGTGGTACGNGAGTCTCGATTTACAGAGTTTGCCAGATAACAGATCGTTATTATCTGGGATTTCCGTTTTTTGAAAATACTCCAAAGCGGGCCTACGATTTTTATTCAAAATAAAACCACTCAATTTAGCTCATGGAAGAATTAGGACATCTGATTAAGCTCAGGCATGAAAAGCTTGATGAAATACGGAAAAAGGGCATTGCCCCATATATTAATCGATTTAAAGTAGATACTGCTATTCAAACGCTGGTACAAAATTTTTCCGCAGGTACCAAGGAAGAGCTAGACGAAAAAGGTCATATTTGTATCTTAGCTGGCAGGATTATGTCCAGGCGTAAGCATGGTAAAACTACATTCTTAAATATTCAAGATTCCTCGGGTCAGATTCAGGTTTTCATGAATAAAAATGTTTTGGGGGAAGAGACATACGAATTTTTGGGTAAACTGGATATTGGAGATATTATTGGTGTTAATGGAAGGATATCCAAAACCAAAACGGGTGAGTTAACTCTTTTTGCAGATAAGTTCACTTTGCTGTCCAAATCCTTATTGCCACTTCCAGAAAAATGGCATGGATTAAAAGATATTGAACTGCGTTACCGACAGCGCTATGTTGACCTGATCGTAAACCCTGATGTTAAAAAAGTTTTTATACTTCGCAGCAAGATTATCTCTGCGCTTCGTGACTATTTAAATGAACGAGATTATCTGGAAGTTGAAACACCGATGATGCAGTCGATTCCCGGCGGAGCTACNGCGCGACCTTTTAAGACTCATCACAACGCTTTGGATATGGACCTGTATCTTCGTGTTGCCCCAGAACTTTATTTAAAGCGTTTAGTGGTGGGAGGGATAGAAAGGGTTTACGAAATCAATCGAAACTTTCGAAACGAGGGAATATCCACCGAACACAATCCAGAATTCACCATGGTTGAGTTCTATACAGCATATGCAGACTACAATGACTTAATGGACTTAACAGAAGACTTGTTTCGTTTTATATGTAAAAAAGTTTTTCCAGATNATAACTTTAAGTTCCCCTATACCAGTATTGTAAATGGAGAATCAATCACGGAGACGATTGATTTTTCAAAGCCGTTTCGACGTTGCTCTTTCCGAAACTCCTTAATAGATATAGGGGGCATCGATGAAGAGTATCTGGACGATCCGCAAAANACGGCTGCGTTTGCTTTGGAGAATAAGGTAGCACTGGAAAAAAAAGACATCCANGAAAAAATACTTGCTAAATTATTTGACCATTTCGTAGAACCTAAAATGTCGCAGCCTACTTTTATCACAGACTATCCTTTAGCGTTGTCGCCACTTTCTAAGAGAAAAGAAAACAACCCTGACTTAGTAGAGCGTTTTGAGTTGTTTATTGGACGTAAAGAAATTGCCAATGCCTACACTGAACTGAATGATCCTATTGATCAAAAGAAAAGGTTCGAAGATCAAGTTGCAGAGAGGCAGGCTGGTGATGAGGAAGCCCACTGGATGGATAATGATTTTATACGTGCCTTGGAATACGGTATGCCACCAACGGCTGGAGAAGGTATTGGTATTGACCGCCTGGTTATGCTATTTACTGATAGTCCTTCTATCCGTGATGTGATCCTTTTCCCTCAATTAAAAAAGCAATCAGGGATCAGTTCTTGATTCATCTCCTATATGTCCTTTGAACTTTTTATCAGTCTCCGTCATTTAAAATCTAAGCGAGCGCAAAAGTTTATTTCTCTTAATACCTGGATATCAATCGGTGGCGTAGCTTTGGGGGTAATGGCTTTGATCGTTGTCATTGCCGTAATGTCTGGTTTTGGAAAAGATCTTCGCGATAAGATTCTAGGTACAAACAGCCATATTGTTGTGACCAATATTACACGATCAGGGATGGATGATTTTGAGTCTGTTCTCAAAAAGGTAATGCAATCGGACGGAGTCAAGGCGGCTGCACCCTTTATTCTTAATCAAGTGATGTTGACGTTTGGTAGTAAATCTTCGGGTGTTGTTGTCCGTGGTGTGGATCCGGAACGTGAAGCGATGGTTTCTGATCTGGANAAAAATTTGATTCAGGGTGAAATTGGCATGCTGAAAAGACGCAAAAAAAATAAAGCAGNCCCTGGTCATGACAATATTATTTTAGGAAANGAACTATCTCAAAAGCTTGGTGTTCAGGTAGGTGNTGCAATATCTATGGTTTCGCCTGCATCACGATTAACGCCTATGGGNTTAATTCCAAAAATTAAACTGTTTAAGGTTGTAGGGCTATTTGAATCTGGCATGTTTGAATATGACTCCAGCCTGGCTTTTATTTCTGTCCAATCAGCACAAAGATTTTTTTCGATGAAGGGTAAAGTAAGNGGAATAGAAATTCGCGTGGAAGATATAGATAGTGCAGATCAAATTGCTGAANTCCTTCAGGAAAACCTTGGCTTNCCNTATTACGTNAGAGATTGGATGCGAATGAATAAAAATCTTTTTTCGGCCCTNCGTCTTGAAAAGATTGTCATGTTTATTATTCTTATTTTAATCATTTTAGTAGCAGCTTTTAATATAGTNAGTACNCTTTTTATGGTAGTGATGGAGAAAACNAAGGAGATAGCGATCTTAAAATCCATGGGNGCATCACGTACCAGCATAATGAAGATTTTNAGTTTTCAAGGNTTNATTATTGGTTTGCTNGGAACNNTNATTGGNTGTNTTGGAGGATTCACCATTGTTCCCAATCTTAACGAAATAGTAGGTTTTATCGAAAACATATTTGGTATAACAGCGTTCCCAAGCGATGTTTATTATCTTGATAAATTACCTTCTGAAATTCAATATATGGATTCATTTCTTATAGTAGTATTTTCAATCTTTATTTGTTTTGTAGCTTCTTTATATCCGGCGTGGCGGGCTTCTCGGCTAGACCCTGTTGATGGTCTTCGTTATGAATAATACTGAAAATATAGAAAAAAAATGTCTAATCGAAATAGTAGGTGTTGATAAAAGTTATGCCACCAAACGGGAGACTATTCATGTTCTCAATGATACACATCTGAAAATATTTTCGGGTGAAGTGTTGGGAATTGTTGGTGCATCAGGTGTCGGCAAAAGTACCTTATTGCATGTTCTAGGAGGGTTGGATAAACCTGCAAAAGGTGATGTCTTGTTTAAGAGCCAGAATATTTATTGTCAGGGAAATTCTTTTCTGGAAAAATTTAGAAACATTCATATTGGGTTTGTATTTCAGTTTTTTAATTTGTTACCTGATTTCACGGCTTTAGAAAATGTTATGTTCCCAGCTTTAATCCAGAATGAAAAAAATTCTGTTGCTAAAGAAAGAGCCGAGTATCTTTTAGGTGAAGTAGTTCTGAAAGATAGAATGCACCATAAACCAGCGGAGTTGTCCGGTGGAGAAAGCCAACGAGTTGCCTTGGCAAGGGGGTTGATGAATCAGCCAGATTTATTGCTTGCAGATGAACCGACTGGAAACCTAGATAGAAATGCCAGTGACCAGTTAATTGAGTTGATTCGTAAACTAAATAAGGAATTCAATCAGACTTTTGTCTTAGTAACTCANAGNCANAGNGTTGCNGGNCAGNTAGATAGNGTNCTTGANTTGGTNAATGGGNAAGTCAANCCCATCAANCAAANTTTTNTGATTTGAAAATTAATATAANGTTGTGTCTAGAACTATTTTGAAAACCTGGAAGGGGGTNGTATGAAGCTGGAAAGGGTTGCTTCATTAGTATCTGGAACCTTGGAGGGAGAAGGATCTACTGAAATTANTGGGGTCTGCGGTGTTCATGATGCNCAAGAAGGTGATATTACCTTCTTTATCCAAAACAAATATTTAGATGCATTAAAAANTTCTAAAGCATCGGCAGTGTTGGTTNCCAAACCGATTGAGGTANCAATTCCGCAAATTATTGTCACAAAACCAGAGCTTGCCTTTGCNCGTTTNGTTAAAGAATTTCATCCAGAACCACGTCCAATACCAGGAATNCATCCAAGAGCAGTCATTGGNGACAATGTAAAGTTGGGGCAGAAAGTGACTATTTCCGCAGGNGTTTGCGTTGGAGANGCCGTTTCCATTGGCAATAATGTGATTTTNCATCCTAATGTGGTGATNGGNAACAATTGCAAAATTGNTGACAATTGTATTATTTATCCCAATGTNACTCTTTATAGAAAAACGGAATTGGGAAAACATGTCATTATTCATTCAGGTACNGTAATTGGTGCAGATGGATTTGGTTACACCTTGGATGAAAAGGGTTGTCATTATAAGATTAACCAGTTTGGACGGGTAGTTATTGAAGATTTTGTNGAAATAGGTGCTAATAGTTGTATAGATCGAGCAGCTATGGACACAACTCTTATTAAAGCGGGAACTAAAATTGATAACCTGGTACAGATTGCCCATAACTGTAAGGTGGGCGAACATTCGATTTTAGTAGGTCAGGTGGGTTTGGCAGGAAGCTGNAAATTGGGTCACCATGTGGTATTGGCAGGCCAAGTGGGATTAGCTGATCATGTAACTCTTGGAAACTATGTAACCATGACTGCGAGAACAGGAACCTTTCGTGATCTGGAAAACAATGCGGTAGTCAGTGGTTGGCCGGCAGTTCCAACCAGCACATGGAAACGCTACGTNGCTACCTTACCNAAACTCCCCGATTTGGCTCGAAAGGTAAAGGATTTGGAGGCGCGATTAAGTGAAATTGAAAACAATTCTATAGATAGGTAGAATAGGCCAATAACATTATATTTAATTAACTCTTAAATAAAAATCACTAAAGATGAATTCGTCATTAAAAGTATTAAAAATNATTATTTGTTTTCTTTGTTTCTTANCNNTTGGTTTCACGTCGGAAAAAATGACAGACGAGGAAATAGAAAAGTACATCCAGAAAAAAATCAAACGAAATGACAAACTCCTTAGAATCAATGGTAAAAATTTAGGTGATGAAGGAGTGAGTCATTTGGCCAAGTTGCCTCTATTGCAAACACTAACAACTTTAATTCTTTATAAAGGGAACTTCGGTGATGAAGGGGTGCGTATGCTGGCCGCATCCGAAAACCTTGCTCAACTGAAAGCTCTTTACTTGGAAAATAATAATATCACTGATAAGGGTGTTGCATTTATTTCTAAATCACAATCCTTATCGAATTTGAAGGTTTTAAATTTGTACCATAACCGAATCACGGATGAAGGCGCATCTTTGATTGCTGATTCGGATACCCTGTCTCAGTTGGAGAAATTGAACCTGAACTACAACCAACTTCATGACTCGGGAGCCATAGAACTTACTCGCTCTAACAAGTTAAAACGTCTGAGAAGTATCGACTTAACTTACAACCCTATTGAAAAAGCTGGAAAAGATGCTTGGAAACGTTTCCAGTTGATGGAATGGTTGAAAGAATTAAATCGGAGTAACCGACTGAACGAGGTTGGCGCTGGTTTGATTGGCGATTTAGGTGTCGATGTTTTATTACAATCACCATTTGCTAACAAATTAGAAGTTTTGGATTTAAAAAATAATGACTTGTCGGATAAGGCGGTGATTGCGCTGTCCCGCTCGGTAAAACTAGAGCAGCTGGTTTCGCTAAATCTTTCTAAAAATAACATTACAGATATGGGGGCAAAGGCCTTGGCCCGATCCAGTAGTTTTGGAAAACTAAAAAAGTTGGATTTAAATTTTAACAGTATTGGCGATGAAGGTGCTTTGGCAATTGCGCAATCCCAAAACTTTACAAACCTAGAATCATTAAAGTTAGGTCAGAATAAAATTGGTACAGAAGGTGCTCAGGCTTTAAGTAAATCTAAAACCTTGCAAAATTTGATTCATCCTATTTTTGGTTTTTATTAAAAAAATAATTAGTTGAAACAGGCATGAGTCAGAAAGCTTGGCTTGTATTAATATCAGAAGACTCCTATTCTTAGAAATCATATTTAACCATGGTACAGATACTCGATTTTGAAAGAGAAATTTTTGCATTGGAAACACAGATACATGACCTGGTTTCTCTTTCGCATATGTATGACAGTGTTGGGGATATTACCGATGAGATTTCAAAACTCAAAAAGAAACTTCGTCGGATGAAACATGATGTTTATTCCAATTTGAAAGGTTGGGATAAAACTATGGTAGCTAGGCACCGGGATAGGCCTCATATGCTCGACTATGTTGATCATATTTTTACAGACTTTTTTGAATTGCACGGGGATCGCCACGGAGGATATGGCCCATCGATTGTTTCAGGGCCTGCGAAGTTTGATGATTTCTCGGTGATGGTTGTAGGACATCAAAAAGGTAGGGAAATGGAGGAGAAAATTGCAAGAAATTTTGGTATGTCACAACCCTCAGGATATCGCAAGGCGCTTAGAGTGATGCAGATGGCGGAAAAATTTAGTATGCCAATTATTACTTTTATTGATACACCAGGAGCCTATCCTGGTGTCGATGCAGAAGAAAAAGGTCAGTCTGAAGCAATCGCTAGAAATATGTTCGGTATGGTCCCGTTAAGGGTTCCCATTATATGTGTGGTGATTGGTGAAGGCGGTTCGGGGGGAGCTTTGGCTATAGGAGTTGGTGATCGAATTTTGATGTTGGAGCATTCAGTTTATTCGGTAATCTCTCCAGAGGGTTGCGCGTCAATACTTTGGGAAGATAAGAATAAAAACAAACAAGCCGCTGATGCTTTATGTTTAACTGCAAACCATTTATTAAAATTTGAAATTATTGATCAAATTGTTCGTGAGCCATTGGGGGGTGCGCACCGCAACCATAAACGGGCAGCCATCGGTTTGAAAAAAACACTTCGTAAAAACCTTTTAGAGCTTAAAGAAATAAACCCTGACGAATTAGTTAAGTTGCGCGAAGAAAAATTTCGAAAAATGGGTAAAGTGATTGAAGAAGGAGCTTAAGATCCAAATTTTTTTATAAATGCATCTGATGCTGGAATAGATTCGAGTATTCTGATTTAATACTGATTAAATTATCGTGGGCTCCTGTTTCAACCAATTCACCATTCCTCATAACAAGAATTCTGTCGGCTCCTTCAAGCGTAGATAATCGATGAGCAATAGACAGAGTGGTTTTTCCTACCATTAGTTTGCTCAACGCTTCTTTGATATGGCGTTCAGTTCGTGTGTCCACAGTCGAGGTTGCTTCATCCAATATCAGAATGGGTGGGTCTTTTAAAAAAGTCCGGGCTATAGCGATTCGATGTTTTTCCCCTCCAGAAAGTTTTACACCCCGTTCCCCTACCTGCGTATCATAACCTTCTGGTAAATTATTTATAAATGTATCTGCATGCGAAGCGATAGCAGCCTCAATGACTTGCTGCCGGTTTGCTTTAATATTCCCATAAAGAATATTTTCAGCTACGGTTCCGTTAAACAAAAAAGGATCCTGAGAAACTAGCCCGATTTGTTCTCTTAAATAGGATAATTTTAAATCTTTAATTGGATATCCGTCAATACAGACCTGCCCTGAATCTACATCGTAAAAACGCATGATTAATTTAACGAGCGTTGACTTCCCACTCCCGGTATGCCCAACCAAAGCGATTTTTTCTCCTGCTGTTATTGAAAATTTGACACCCTTGACTACTGGTTTTCCCTCAATATACGAAAAGTGTACTTGGTCAAATTCAATCAACCCTCGAACATTGGTAGAAGGAAGAACAGCGTTAGGGCTTTCCTTTACTTCAGGAACGGTATTTATTATCTCAAACAATCTATCCCCAGAAGCCAGTGCATGCTGCAGCATGTGATTAACTGAATGCAATTGGTTGATTGGAGTATAAAAAAGTGCCAAATATCCGACAAAAGCAACAAGAGAGCCTACTGTGATTTGATTGGATTGCACTAGGCCAGCACCGAATAGCAAGATAAATACCGTTCCAAGTGACCCTAAAAACATCATGGTGGGTGAATAAATTGCCCATAAGCGCATGACCTCCAGGGTTCCATTGCAATATTCGCGACTTTTTTTATCGAACTGCTTTATTTCATGGAGTTGCCGATTAAAGGAAAGTGTTTCACGGATACCTGAAATGGAGTCCTGCAATTTGGAATTCATAGAAGCCGCACGTTTTCGCACAACATGATATTGACTGTGTGCTTTTTCCGTGTAAACCCATGCCCCGTATATAAGGAAAGGGATCGGTAGCAGTGCTAGAAGGGCCAATTTCCAATGCATGTAAAATAGTATTACTGAAATACCGATAAGGGTTAGAACTGCTGTAACAACTTGCTCCACACCATCTATAAAAATTCTCTCAACGTAATTCACATCATCATTTACACGTGACATGAGCTCTCCAGTTGACCCATTTTCAAAATATTTTAAAGACAAACTTTGAAGAGAACGATAAACATCTGAGCGCAAATCAAATACTACATTCTGCTCTACCTGGTTATTGACAACAATACGCTTATGGTTGGTAAAATTACGAGCAAGATAAACACCCGCAAGCCCGGCGATTGCCCAGTAAACCGCAACCATTTCTGAACTTTCAACAAGGTTATCCACAATTACCTTTGTAAGCCAAGGTGGCACGAGATCCAGTAGTGTGGTGAAAATCGCAAGGAAAAGAGTTAGAATAACCTTTCTTCGATAAGGCTTTAAATAGCTTAATACTCTTAATAGAGAATTCATAGATTTCAAAAATTACAATTTAGATATGTAGCATTAAAGTTTATAGTATTATCCTTCTTTATCGAAGAAGAAACTAAAAAATACAAATTTAATGAACTTTCATTATGGAATATAGAAAACTGGATGATTTAAAAGTTTCTGTCATAGGTTATGGTGCCTGGGGCATTGGAGGAGCGCCCTTCTGGAACAACGAAGGTGATAATAAATCCATTGAGTCTATTAAAATATCTTATGAAAATGGTATTAATTTTTTTGATACAGCACCTGTTTATGGTTTTGGGCACTCAGAAAAATTAATTGGTAAAGCACTAAAGGAAGTCCGTGATAAGGTTGTTATAGCTACAAAGTGCGGTCTTAGATGGGGTAAGGAGTCACTGAGCTCATTACGAAAAGATGCCAGTCGGAAATCCATACTGGAGGAGATTGACCAAAGTCTTAGGCGGTTAGATACAGATAGGATTGATCTTTATCAAGTGCATTGGCCAGATCTGGAAACTTCACATAATGAAACCATGGAGACTCTACTTGAAATTCAAAACCAGGGGAAAATTCGCTACATTGGTTTGAGTAATTATTCAGCAGAACAGATAAAGGAAAGTCTACAGTATGGGAAAATCATTTCATTACAACCGGAGTTTAGTTTGCTAGCTCGGGAAATTGAAAAAGATACAGTTCCTCTTTGTCTGGAAAAGAAAATCGGGATCATAGCTTATAGCCCTCTCGCTTCTGGAGTGCTTACCGGTAAATACCACAAAAAAACAAAGTTTAAAGATTGGCGAAGCAAGGGAATAATTGGTACTTTTACAGGCGAAGGTTTTGTTGACAACATAAGCAAAGTGGATCGGTTAAGAGAAATTGCTCGTGAAGAGGGAAAAACTTGTGGCCAGACTGCTATAAATTGGGTGTTACGGCAACCGGGTCTTGTAACAGCGCTTGTCGGAGTTAAAAATTCAAGCCAAATGGAAGAAAATATAAAAGCAATAGGGTGGCAACCATCCAAAGAGAATTGCAAAAAAATAGAAGAAATTTTTGCGCTACCTGTCTCAGGAAAAATTTCTAAGGTATAGGACTAGAAGAAATATTTTTATTGCTCTGCTGGCCAAGGACCATATTAGTTAGCTCCTGAGAATCTTTTTGTAACCTCTTAATCAGTTTATTCATTGTCTGAGTTTCAGGTTGTAATGCGTTTAAGGCTTGATTCATATCCTCAATTGATTTTTTAAAATTATATTTTGGGTTTCCATACATCTTGCTTTCCATTTCAATAATTTCTTCATCCACTTTTTTTTCAAGAGATCTTAAGGTTTGGTTTACATGACTTTGAAGAGCAGATATGTTGGTTTCTAAGTTAGCATATTGAGCACGTTGAAGAGTCTGATTGGTATAAATGAAGCCGAAAAGAAGTACAAAAAGTGCTGTATAAAAAAGAATTTTAAGCGTAGTTATTTCGCTTTTTCTTTTTTTGACATTGGCTTTAATGGCGCTCAATTCACTGGAAATTTGCCTTAAAGATTCATCCAGCCTTTCTATTTCTTTTTGTGAGCTGCTTTCCTTTGAAATCTCCCGCCTTGTTTCTTCCTGATCCATAATTATTTTCCTGTTAATTTACCTTTAAATTTACTTTTTGATTTACCTTACCAGACCCTCTAAGTACAATTTTATCAGAAGATTTCCATAAAACAATGTGATCAAAGTGGCGACCGACAAAAATGGAGCAAATGGAATTAGGCTTTTTCTGGATTTTTTCCGGAGAGCTATTTGAAATATACTAACGATAGAGCCTAAAAAAGCAGCTATAAAGATTATCAATAGTACCTTTGCCCACCCCACTAAAGCGCCTGCTGCAGCAATATATTTAATATCTCCACCCCCCATACCACCCTTACTCAAAGCTGCAAGGAAATAGAATAGTCCACCGCCTAAAAAAAACCCCAGGATAGAGTCTACATAACCTATGGAGTAACTGCCGGCTGCAAGCCCCAAGACAATACCTGGGAGTATGATGACATCAGGGATAATCTGATGTTCAATATCTATGGTGGATATTATTACTAGGGTCGGAGCAACAATCGTATAAATCAGGAAATCAAAGGTTAGTCCAAATTTGAACAATCCTGCAAGCAGAAGCAGGCCGGTGATTACTTCAATGATAGGATACATTGCGGATATATTCTCTTTACAATTCCTACATTTACCACCGAGAATCAAATAGCTTATAACAGGAATGTTGTCGAAAGGACGGACAGGTGCGGAGCAGGAAATACAATGGGAGACGGGAAAAACAATTGATTCTTTTTTCGGTAATCGATGTATACAAACATTCGCGAAGCTACCTACTACTAATCCAAAAATAAATATGGCTATCGCTATCGTTGGGTAAGGAATTATGTCGATATTCTCCATTCCGTATTAATCCTTGCTTAGGATGGAAGGTGTTTGCGCATAGTTAATTTCCATATCGAATTTTAATAATAACTTATAAATAATATCTGCTGAAAAACCTTTTCTTTTTAAGTATTGAATTAATCTGTGTTTCTTTTTTTCGCTTTCAATACCTTTTAAGGTCCCCCATTTTTTATGTGCGCATTCTCTAGCAAGTTGTATTTCTGAGTTATTTTCATAAAGAGTGCTCAAAATATTTTCGAGTATTTTTTGGTCAATACCTTTATTTAAAAGCTCCAGATATAAACGATTTCTACCCAGTTTTTTCTGATTAATTTTGAACTGGCCCCATTGTAATGCAAATCGTTTGTCATCAATGTAATCAAGATTTTCTAGATACTCAAGGGTCTGCTGAATCACAAGGTGGGAATGATTTTTTTTCTCAAGATATTGAGTGATCTCCCTTTTGCTGCGTTCTCTATAAGAAAGATATTTTAACGCCTGGTTTTTGGCTTTTTTCAATGCTACAGGGTCAAACATATTGCCAATTATCCGTTTTTCCCTGCCTTCTTAATTTTGGTAGAAGCTTCATCTTGCTCAGGAGAGTTTTTTTCTGGTGTGCTTCCAGACTGTCCCAAAAGGCCCAACTTTTGGCGCAGTTGGCTTTCAATTTCATTGGCAATTTCCAGGTTTTCTCCAAGAAAACGTTTAGAGTTTTCTCGTCCTTGTCCTATTCGGTTCTCTTTATATGAAAACCAGGTACCACTTTTTACGATGATTTCATTGGCTACTCCTAGGTCAAGAAGGTCTCCCATTTTGGATATTCCTTTTCCATAAATAATATCAAATTCGCAATTACGGAAAGGTGGAGCTACTTTATTTTTTACCACTTTTGCGCGGGTACGATTACCAATGACTTCTTCCCCATCTTTTAGAGCAGCGATACGACGAATATCTATTCGAACAGAAGAATAAAATTTGAGGGCATTTCCGCCCGTCGTTGTTTCAGGGTTTCCAAACATAACACCAATTTTCATACGAATTTGATTAATAAAGATTAGGCACGTATTTGATTTATTGATTACTCCAGCCAATTTACGCATGGCCTGAGACATAAGCCTTGCTTGAAGACCCATGTGCGAATCACCCATATCTCCATCGAGTTCAGCTTTTGGAACTAGTGCAGCAACAGAATCTACAATGATGACGTCTACTGCACCACTTCGGATGAGCACCTCTGCGATTTCCAGAGTCTGTTCACCCGTATCAGGTTGAGAGAGAAGGAGATCCTCTAGGTTGACTCCCAGGTTTCTGGCATACTCCGGATCGAGAGCATGCTCTGCGTCAATGAAGGCTGCAACACCACCAGATTTCTGAGCTTCTGCGATGATGTGTAAAGTTAAACTAGTTTTTCCTGATGCTTCAGGGCCATAAATTTCGACTATTCTTCCCTTTGGAACTCCCCCAACTCCTAAAGCACTATCCAGCGATATAGAACCGGTAGAAATGACATCCACTCCTTTTTGACTTCCAGCTTGCCCTAGTTTCATAATAGAGCCTTTGCCGAATTGTTTTTCGATTTGTGTGAGTGCCAATTCCAGTGCTTTATCCCTCTCGCCCATCATTCCCCCTTGCTATTTATTATGTCTAGGATCATAAAATAATTCATTCATAATGGATTATACCTTGGATAGCAAGAACCACAAAACCCAAACAATGAGGAAAAGTGAAAGAAAGAGGTGGAGGGATCTAAAAATAATATAATTAAAGAGTTCGAAGCGAGGCGATGAGATGTATTAAGTTGTTAATTTTGATTCCGGGGAACGGCCGAAACCTAGAATAGTGGCGCGAAAACTCCTATTTTGAATACTGTCATACTTCTGCAAAATCAGCCTTTTCATAATTTCTTTACACTCTTTTTGGGATATCTCTCCTAACTCTAATTTCTTTTTAAGAAACTGTACCTTCTTTGGCTCCAAAAGTGATCGCAAACCGGTATTCATGCCATAGCCTTTCTTGTAAACAAACAAGTTGATTGAGATACGGAAGATTATCATCTCCAGCATAAATTGTAAAGCATTGAATTTTATNGGGTAATGTTGTTNTAAAGATTNANTTTTTATGCCCAAATCTGGATTAAATTTTGTTACTCTTCAAGATGTTAGTGTTTTTGGACGATTATAAAATATGGACTCTTTCTATCCAAAACTGCCTTTTGCTCTAGCGGTTCTATATTTATCTATAAATTTTGGTTGTGGGATAAGTGAGGCGCAAGAAGAAGAAATAAAAATCCCTGATTCTCCTCCTCAGATAACTATTACCTTACGGTCAGATTTTATTTTTGAACAGCCCCTTGAGCCTGATCCGCAAATAAATAGGTCAGATGAAAAAGTTCAATTGTTTGGGGAAAATAAAATAGGTATTGAAGATCGAAAGCAACCTACGCTATCTACTTTTAAAACAGATGAAGGTTATCAGTCCATTGAACGATTTGAGGGAGTTTATACCGAGACATTTGAAACCGGTGTTGAGAAGAGACCAATGCCATCAAAAAAGACGATCAGGAACACCGTTAAATTACAGGACAAATCTTTGATTTTGGGTGGACGTGGCTTCAATATTCAGGTTTTTGATGAGGCCGCCGATCTATCCCCGGATATGGGTTATACATCGCATCTACAAGAACAAGCTAAATATATCCCAAATATTGGCCCTGAGGATCATCTCGATCTTGCTGAAGAATACTCTAAACATACAAAAGATTTGATCTATGGTGAAACCCGAGCAGCTTTTGGTAAGATGCCACCAACTCTTGCTAAACCAAATGCTGTTGAATCTCAGGCAAAAGTGTCAATACCGGTAGAAAAAAATCCTAATTCACTCCTTGTTTTACCACCATTTGGAGAAAGCATTGCCGTAGTTTCAAGAGATAAAAAACCCTTGGACTTATTGACAGGCAGTGAAACTCTAAATAAAAAACGTTTTCGCTCTGAATAAACAGTGTCCTAATATGAGAGAAAATTTTAGTGAATAAATCTCTTACTGTTTATAGTTTATAAAGAAAAAAGCCCCCCCCTAAAAGGAGCTAGAAATATGAACTTTATCCAATATAATGGTGTTTCGATCAAGGATTTTAAGGTTCCCGAAACCAATAGAAGAAAACCCAAAAACCCACAATAAATAATCCTATTAGAATTTTTCGCGGCAGGCTGATATTGGGAGTGCTTTCATGCTTAGGTGCAGGTGGTGTTTCAGATTTCAGCTTTTCTTCTTTGTTAGGCGTTTCCATTTATAATTCCTGATAGACACCTTAAGTTTTATATTATTTTGTTTCATGAGAGCAAAATTTACCTTGCATCTTTGGCGCAACGAAAACCAAAACTATTATTTTTTACTTCAGGTGTAAAAAAACTTCTATTAAATGTAGGTGCACTCAAACCACAACCGTAAGAGAGGCAGTCAAACCAGGATCCTCCTTTCAGAACTCTTTTATCTTTCCCGTACTCAGCTCGGGTTACTGGGTTTCCAGGATGAGGAAGATAGTAACTATCTACCCACTCCCAAACATTTCCAGACATGTCGTTCAGGCCATAAGGACTTTTTCCTTCAGGAAAAGACCCGATGGGTACAGTCCCGGTCGAATTTTTATAAGGATTGTTGGATTTGTCTAGAGACCATTGGTTGCCCCATGGATAAATAAAGCCATCGGATCCTCGGGCTGCTTTTTCCCACTCCTGTTCCGTTGGGAGCCTTTTTCCAGTCCATTTGCAATATTTATCTGCGTCAAACCAACTTACATAAATAACAGGGTGCTGTTCTTTAGATTTTGGAAGATTTCCTTCGGGCCAGTGATAGGGGGTTTCGCGTTTGGTATCATCAGTAAATTTTTTATATTCGATGTTAGTTACTTCGTTTAAATCTATATAAAATTTCTGAGTAGATGAAATATGCTCGGGCGCTTCGTCGTCCCATCGCTCATTAGAGCCCATGATAAAATCACCTGACGGAATAAGAGTCATCCCACGTGAAGGATTTTTGTTTTCAGTTGGCTGTTTATTTTTTGCCGGCATATTTTGTACTAAAGATTTTAAGAGCAGCCCACTCCCCCTTGGCAGCCTATATTTAGTGGTAGAAGAAAAAGGCGATATATTTTTTATGCCAATATGGCAACTTTTACATTCAGGCTTAAAAATTTTATCCTGTTTAGACTTTTTAATGTGTTCGGCCTCATGGCAGACTGATTTACATTCCTTCTTAAATTCGCCAAATGTTTCAAAAGCAAAGGCAGTGTGCAAAAGGCTCAGTATTAAAAGAGTAACTAGGTTTATAATTAATATAGATTTGTGCTGGATTATTTTTGTCATACCTATTATTTATAGAATGATTGCGATTGAGTCAAAAAAATTTTTCTATGGAGAAAACTATTTTAATGAATGCGAATAGCTGGAGAATCATCCAAGATTCTCCGTGTGATGGAAACCTTAATATGTTAACAGACCATGCAATTCTTCTTGCGTGTAATGCTGGTAAATCTCCTGCCACATTGCGGCTCTATGGTTGGAAGAGACCCACACTTTCTATCGGTTATTCTCAGGATATATCGAAGCACATTGACCTAGAATCTTGCCGGAAAAACAATATTCCTCTAGTACGCCGCTTTACAGGTGGGCGAGCTTTGTTACATCAATACGAGTTGACTTATAGTTTAATTGCTCCCATACCACATCACGCTTTCCCAGATAATTTAAAGGGTTCATTTGGAAGGATCTCGCAGGCTATTTTGGAATCTCTCAAAATAGGTGGAATTGAGGCCGAGCAGGTCTCTGGAAGAAAGAGCAGGAAAGAAAGTACTGAGTCCAAAATGTCCTCTGCCTGTTTTTCGGTTTCCAATCATTGCGAAATTATTTTCCAAGGTAAAAAGCTTGTTGGAAGTGCTCAACGAAGGCTTCGCTCAGCATTTTTGCAGCATGGTTCTGTGATTTTAGATGCAAATCCACAACTAACTCATGGTGTTTTGAAATATTCATCAGAAAGGGAAAGCCATTTAGTGCTGGAGTCACTAATTTCAAATACTACTACCCTAAAGAAAATCCTACAAAGGGAACCAGATTATAATGAGATTGCTAAGTGGTTTATTGAAGGATTTCAAAAATCACTGCCAGGTAATTGGATAAAAGGAAAGTTGAGCAGGCAAGAGTTAAGTTTAATTGAGAATGCCCAAGCGTTTGAGAATTTAAGAGAAACGGTTGTTACCTAAAAAAAGATTGTTTACAATATTAAGTTGATTTTTTCTTTGTAAGTACCCTTGTAATCTTTTGGTCTTATACTTTTCAGAAACAACTTAAGGGTTTAACTGTGCATATAAAATTTTGGGGGGTTCGTGGCAGTGTTGCTTCAGGAAGCTTAGATACAGCCAGAGTTGGCGGTAATACTACTTGCGTCGAAATTCGTTGCGACCAAGAATTAATTATTATTGATACAGGTTCCGGATTCCATAATCTAGGAATGGCTTTGATGAAGGAGTTACCCATCAAGGGAACTATCTTGTTTAGTCATGTTCACTGGGATCATATCCAAGGGTTCCCACATTTTATTCCATTTTTTACTGCTGGAAACGAGTTTAGAGTGTTTGGTGGAACCAGCCTTCCAATATCGGTGGAAGAAATTATAAAGCAGCAAATGAATCCTCCTTGCTTTCCTGTGAAAGCAGATATATTTGATGCTAAAATTTCCTATCACGATGTGAGGCCGGGTGAGGTGATAGAAGGTGAAAATTATAAAATAACTCTTACTTCTCTTAATCACCCTAATGGATGTTATGCCTATAGGATAGATCATAAGGATCAGTCTCTTGTTTTTGCAACTGATTGCGAGCATTATGAAGACAAGCCTAATAAGAACTTAATTGATCTTAGTCACAATACAGATGTTTTGATTTATGATTGCCAGTACACTGACGATGAATACTATGGTTTAAATGGTGAATTCCCAAGAAAAGGTCATGGGCATAGTACCGTGCGCGAGGGTATTAAAGTTGCCCAAGCTGCAAATGCAAACAAATTTGTTTTGTTTCACCATGATCCTAGTCATAATGATAAAGTTGTTCAAAAAATTGAAGAAGAAGCCCGCCAACTTTTTCCCCAAAGCATAGCAGCTTATGAAGGCCTTAAAATCGATCTATCAAAAGAANGGTTNCCCAGTTCGGTGTTTGATTAATTCCCTTATTTCTNGTCTGTTTATTCTTTTACTGCTNTCAGCNTGNAGTGGNCCCAAACCTCATGTTGCAGACAAACCTTCAAGTCAAAGGTTTCGCAATNTTACCCNTTTTCTTCCTCNAGAAAACCTTTTTGTCACTCAGGCNGGTTTTCTCCGNGGCAATCAAGATGCTCTATCGGANCTGGTAGTATTAAACCAAATCAAAAATGAGCTTTATATTCTTNTNAATCGNGGTGNAAAAGGTTTTTTNAAAAANAATGNTGGTAAGTGGNTTCAGNAAAATAAAGAAAGNATAAACTTTTTTGTTTCAGCTGATTTAGATAGGGATGGTGGAGACGATCTAATATTAATTCTTGGTGATAGGAGAAATCTAAAAACTCGAATCCTATTTAATAATAAGAAAGGGTACTTTTATCCTAAAAAANACCGAGGAAACCATTCACTTTATTCAGGGATAGAGAAAGTTATACCAATTGATATCGATGGAGACGGCGATAAAGACCTCTTTTATTTTGGTAGTAATATTAAAAAATCTAATAAAAACTCCTATCAAACCATGATATGGATAAACAAGGGNGATGGTAGNTTGGAAAATTTAACAGCNTTATTAATGCCTAAACTTCCAANCGGTATNNGGGATGCCTCATTTGCCGATTATGATAATGATGGGGTNGTAGATATNTTTTTAGTTTATGAAAAAGGGCAAAATAGAATTTTATTAAATAATGGGCTAGGGAAATTTTCTGATTACACTTCATCAAGACTACCTAGAATTTTAGATGACAGTATGCATGCCGATTGGGCAGACTTTGATCAGGATGGAGACAATGACCTTCTTGTTGTCAATCGGTCCATTCAAAAAATATTTCGCGGATACCCTGAGGAAACTAGTTACTTTCTCGAAAATATGGGAGGGGGAAACTTCAAAAAACGGTCACATAAAATACTTCCTCGTTTACCTTCTATAAAAGCATATCTGTTAGATGGAAATGGGGATACTAGGCCAGATGCCTTGATCTTGACTAAAAGAGGGGTTTATTATTTTCAGGGGCGACGAGGTAAATGGAAATTTTCAGATGAAACAGAAAAACGTTTGCCTCGCTTTAGGCAGTTTAATCAAATGACTTTTGGTAATATTAATAAGGATCAATTCCTTGACCTGTTTGGGTGGTCTAAAAATTCGAGTCGATTGTGGTTGAACCGTTTTAATTAGTTGTGGAAAAGTTTATTTAAATTTTTTTTAATTAGTATTTAACGAGAAACTATATGTCAAAATTTAAAAAATTGACCTTTCTTAAGGTGTTAACCACTGTGGCTTGGGCAGATGGCGAGGTGACTCAGTCTGAGCTTAATATTTTGAAGTCCTTTTATAGAAAATTTGATTTAGAAAAAAATGAGCTTGATGAATTGAAGCCTTATCTTCATGCGCCCATTTCAAATAAAGAAAAGGATTTATTGTATCGCCAGATGATTGCTGAACTTTCTACCCCAGCTGAAAAAAAAGAAATTATGAATGCTTTAGAAAATATGATGCAGGTACATAAAAGAATGAAGGGAGAGGAAAGGCAACTAGTTGAACAGTTCTCAGAATGGCTTGAAAAATCTTCTTTTACAAAAAGATCTTTTGGTCGATTTAGAAATTTTTTCCAGAAAACTATATTTGAGCATGCTCGTGATCCAAACCCGGATATGGAAAAGTATTTTAAAAGACGGGTATTAAAAAAGATAGAGCTGAAAACCTCGAATTCAGGAGTTATTTCTAAACTACCAGAAGACAAGCTTTATTTTCTCTGCCTGGTGGGCACGTTAATGGCCTCCATTGCCCATGTGGATAACCACTTGGATCCGGCAGAGAAAAAAGCTTTAAAAGCCTGCCTTTCTGAGCAATTTTCTCTTAAGGGGAAGGAATTGACCCTGCTTTTTGATGTGGTGGAGGAACAGGGACGAAAAGGCTTTGATTTTCATGAGGTGATTTCTGAAATTAATCAGTTGACTTCGTATAATGATCGGTTGCATTTCATGGAATGTCTTTTTGCAGTGGCGGCTGCAGATGGTGAAATCTCTCATGACGAAGCAGAGGAAATCAGAAAAGTTACGAAAGCTATGCGAATTTCTCATGATATTTTTATTAAGGCAAAGGTGCGTGCAAAAAAAGCCATCAAATAAAATAATTAATACTAATTTTAATTAAAATGCAGCCAGACAAAAAGTTTTTAGGCATTATGTTTGAGTGCTGTAACATCTACCGCCGGATTTATATTAATAAGGACGGCAACGCTTATGAAGGTAGATGCCCAAAATGTTTTAGTGAGATAAAAATTATCATCGGCCCTGGTGGTTCAGAAAAAAGAATATTCCGTGCACGTTAGCCTCAAGATTGTTTTGTTAAGAATAACTTTCCTCGCAAAATCTAACCCATGAAAATTGTACTGCAAAGAGTGACAAGAGCTTCTGTTTCAGTTGAGGGCAAGGTCATTGCTACAATTAATAAAGGACTCCTTATTCTATTTGGTGCGGAAAAAGTTGATAGTGATGACAAAATTGATTTTCTTGCAGAAAAGACATTGAACTTGAGAATTTTTCCTGATGAAAATGGGAAAATGAACCTGTCGTGTTTAGATATTTGCGGCGAGGTTTTGATAGTATCTCAATTCACTTTAGCGGCAGATTGCAAAAAAGGTCGGCGACCAGGATTTGATAATGCTGCATTAACAGCTGAGGCGCAGGTTCTATATCAAAATTTTGTTGATAAAATTTCAATGTCTGGCCTTAAAGTTGCTGAGGGTGAATTTGGAGCAGATATGCAGGTAGAATTGATCAATGATGGTCCAGTTACTTTTATTTTGGACCGTTAGCTATCAAGATTATTCTTATTTCTCACCAGATGTACGGATTCTTTTGGGTTTTTTGTTCATGTCATAGTTTTTTAACGTATCTGGTAATTGTAGCTTGGTAAAGTTTTTCCGTCCTAGCTGATATTTTTGGAATAAGGGTTCCAAATTTTTTCCCATTTTCTTAAATAGATCCATTTTCTTTGCCTTATGGTAAATAATTTCTGCAATTAGAATATTTGAAATTGCATCACTACCTTGGTTGAGATTGTCATAAACAATTCCCAGTCTGTAATAAGCATCCCCAAACTCTGGATCTAGTTTTATAGATTGCTCTAGTGATTCTATTGCATTTTCAAAATTTTCAAGGTCTGATTGAATTCTACCAGCGGCATAATAATTTTCACTATTAAAGGGTTCAATTTGTATAGATTTTAAAATCTTATCCAGTGCTTTTTCTTTTTTTCCTAATTTTTCGTAAGCCCACCCCAAATTAATTAATGTTTTTTCATCCCTTGAATCTATTTTGTAAGCTTTTTCCCAGGATTCCACAGCTTTTGCTATATCATTATTTTTTGCATGGAGGACACCTAAGTTGTAATGCGCTATAGCATTTCTATTATCCTGCTTTAAAGCTTTTTGATAAGAAGTCATTGCTTTTTGCTTTTCACCCATTCTTTCATAAACGACACCCTTATTTATATGCACCTCGGTCATTAATGGATGAAGTTTGAGGGCTTTTCCCCAATAATCTAAGGCTTTCTTATTTTGGCCAATTTCGGCATGGGCAGCTCCCATATTATTAAAAACCACATGCATATTGCTGTTGCGGATTTTTGCAATTTTTAGAAGTTGTAGCGATTTTTTTATTTTCCCTGTTGTAATGGAAATAGAAGCAAGGTCGGTTGCAATATCTTTCTGGTCGGAATTAAGTTTAAAAGATTTTTTGAGAGCTTTTTCCGCATCAAAATATTTTTTTAAATAAAATAGGGCAATGCCTTTTTCACGGTAGGCTTCAGCGTAATCTTTTTTAAGACGAATTGCTTTCACCAATTCATTGTATGCTGAACTGTACTGTTCATTTTCAATATATACTCTTCCCAATTCGTAGTGCAGAGTCGGATTATTTGGTTCGTCTTGAATATTGAGGGCTAGCTCATTAATTTTGTATTCAAAAGAATCGCTTGGTGGGCCACAAGCTACAAGTATTAAACAGAAAAGAGTAACTAGAATTAAAGGCATTCCCCCCCCTGGAGGTTAAATAATCATTATCAATATATAACGGGATAAAAGAAGGGGAAGTTTAATCTTGAATGGCCTTCTGCTTTAAAATATGAACTTTAGAAGGGAATAGCTCCGCGCGCAAGTTCCATGAGAAAAGAGGGGAAGAGGCCAATGGCTAAAACTGCAATGGAACTCACTGTTACCAAAGCCCGCATGCCTTTATGCATAGCAGGTTGCGGGGCGGATTCATCTTCATGAAAGTACATCATGACAATGACCCGCAGATAAAAATAAACGGAAACAATGCTTGCAACTACTGCTAAAACAGTGATCAGTATATAACCTTTTTTTATAGCAGCATAAAACAAAAATAATTTACCGAAAAAACCAGCCGTTGGCGGAAACCCGGCTAAAGAGACCATAAACAGGCTCATGGCCGCTGCTATAAAAGGACTGCGTTTTGCAAGCCCCTTAAACCGGTTTATGGAATTGCCCTCCAACCCCTCTCCTTCCATCATAAATACCACTGCAAACGCACCAATATTCATAAATAAATAAACAGCAAGATAAAATAAGATACTCGCCATACCTTCTTGTGTGTTGGTAACAATTCCTATCAAAAGATAGCCAGCATGTGCCACACCGGAATAAGCTAGCATTCGCTTGAGGTCATCTTGAAAAATAGCCGCTGTGTTGCCTACCAGCATGGTCAATACAGATGCTCCGAACAGTATTGGCATCCAGATGGTCTCCAGATCCGGAAAGGAGGTAAAGAAAATCCTTACGATCACCGCAAAGACCGCTGCTTTGGTTGCGACAGCCATGAACCCGGTGATCGGTGTAGGCGCTCCCTGATAGACATCCGGAGTCCAAGAATGAAATGGTACCAATGAAACTTTAAAGGCAAAACCACAGAACATCAAACCCATTCCAATATAAACCAACGTATTTTTTGTATAGGGATTTTCCTGAGCCAATTGGCCAATGAGCCTTAACTCGGTGGTTCCGCTACCAGCATAAACCAAGGCCATTCCATATACGAGAATGGCTGATGCGAATGCCCCGGTTAGCATATATTTGACTGAAGCCTCTTGGGAAGATAAGGTTGCCCAACTTAGTTCCGGTGCACTTCCTGGGCCCTCTTTGCCNGTNCCGTGTTTAGCAGAAAANCCACAAAGNATATANAGGGAAATAGAGAACANNTCNAAAGATAANAANACAGTNATTAAATTNCCGGATTTGGCAAGNAACATCATGCCTGCAACCGACATNAGCAGAAGGGTAAAATATTCCGCTTTATTTTCATGATCACTTTGCGGGTATCGAACTGATCCGAATACTGGAAACAAGGTCATTGCTAGTATAATAATATTAAATATCAGGGAAAAGCGGTCATNTATAAGGGATTTGCTGAACATTTCCGGGTTGTTGCCATTTGCCGATGTTGGGGCATCGCCCCAGAGAATAAGAGTCAGGACAAAAGCTAAGCCAACTCCGGCCACAGTGACCATGGACAAGAAAGAATTGCGGTTTAAATCTTTTTTAAGCCCTACCAAAAGAAGGAAAAAGGCAGTGCCAAGGATTATAATCTCAGGCCCGATGGCTACCCAGTTCATGTCATCAAAATTTATCGCGAATTCCATACCAAAGTTCTACAAAATCAGTTTTTGAGCAAATGCCACCCACCTTAATTTATGGGCTGTTTTATAGCATTTCCTGTTTTTTTGCAACCCCTCACTATTTATAGAATNCGTGGTAAGGATTTTTCTTGTTAAGCTTAGGNATTCGAGGCAAGATAGGAACCTCTTTTTAACAATCTGTNGTTTTGGAGACTCATGTGGATACCAGTGAGACGCGAGCGCATTTGAACTATTTGTTAACGCTGGGGCTGCGCCGTGAAGAGGCGTTTGGTCCTATGGCACTTAATTTTATTAAGGAAAAGAATTTTGAAAATGGCGGACTTTTGCCAGAAGAACAATTTAGCCTCATCATGGCAACGGTTCAGGCTCTGGCTGAGGAGCCTAAACGGTATAACATAAAATTGGATATGTTAAAACGAGCTGCAGGGCTTTTAGAAAAAACCTCTTTTCATGATCCGCANTTGGTTCGTCAAATTGATCAGGACATAAAGAAAACAGAAGCGGAACTGACAATCTATAATGAAGCCATGCGTCCGGCCAAAAATGTTACACAAGAAAAGCAAAAATTGATTGTGCAATGTGATGCNCCAGAATATTTTCTCGATATTGCTCAAAAGCGTGCTACCTCTTACTATCAGAATAAATTCGGNTTGAGTAAAGAATCTAAAACCGCCCAACATTTTGGCGGTGGTGCAAGAAAATTTGATCCGNATAATAAAGATGTGCAAAAGGANTTTCCCGGAGCTTGCGCACCCTTTATGAATGCGCGTACTAACGCNTTTCACCTGATGATGCCATTCGATTTAAAAATNAGTAAAACGCCTGATGATCCACTTGACGCAGGTATGCGTGCCTATTATTCAAAAATGGGTTATTCTTTTCCGCTTGGATTTGAAATGGGGAAGATTTGTAGTTTTCAGGATGGAGAAATATTAGATATTGCATTGGATGATCCCAATCTTTTGTTCTTATCTGTCTCAAGAATAAAAGAAAAAGAATTTCGTGCTTCAGACTACCCGGGAACACCCGAGGTGCCATTCGAATATGCCTATCCGCGTGCGGTATTGGAGCGNACTGGGACTTTGGGTCCCTATGTGCAACTGGTTTCTAATTTTAAGGTTTGGTTCGATGCCTCTCAGGTCTCCATTTTAATTCAGGGGGCTCCCGATTTGTATGAATATGGATTGCAGGGGGGGGCAGGCATGATGGTCCGCAGCCATGCCTCAGATAAGGTGCCTGCCTATGCTGAGAATACGTCACAACCTTGGCAGGAAGGGTTAAGTTTTAACTTTGTAAATATCCATCTNACTTTGGGGCCAAATACGGAGTCCGCATTGATTCCTTATAANACTCCCCTTTTTACCGTTTACCCTGTTTACCCAACACAAAATTTTAAATGGACAAGTATTTCCGATCTTTAAAACTTAAATGTGAAATCTGTTCTGAAATTCCAATGCATGCGTACAGTTGTGTTGGATTTAATTTGGTTAACGATTACTACTAGAAATACTTTTAAATAATTAGTGGCTGGTTTGTGTTTTTTGGCGTTCCAACGCTCGCAGTCTTCGAACTTCTTTTTTATTCATTTTAGATTTTACTTTTTTTTCTGCGACCGGTTCTCCTTCCCAACCGACTTTCTCTAGGAAGTCTTGATAACCTCCATGAAAATATTCTGCACGATCTCTATGAAANATAATTAAGTTTTTTGCCAGGGTTTTAAGGATGAGTTCAGAGTGGGTAACGATGACCAAGGCACCAGCATAATTATTCAGCTCTTCTATTAGGCTTTCAATCGACTCAACATCCAGATGATGCGAAGGTTCATCCAGAAGTAAAAGGTTTGTAGGATGGGAAATAATTTTCCCGAGCAGGACTCGGCTTCTTTCGCCTCCTGACAAAACACTTACTTTTTTCTTTGCCATATCACCCTCAAACATCATGGCACCACAAATACTGTGAGCTGCTTGAAGAGATAGGCTAGGATTGGAGCGCAGTATTTCATGTAGAACCTGATTCTGGGGTTCGAGTCGATCAATATTGGTTTGNCCAAAATGGCCGATACTAGCAGAAGGGTGAGGGATAATTTCCCCAGCCGTAGCAGTCAATTCTCCAGCTAGGCAGTTTAATAAGGTTGACTTGCCCTTGCCATTAGCTCCTATAATTCCTATGCGGTCATTTTTACCAATTGAAAATGAAATATCTGAAAAAATATTGTCTTCTGTTTTTTCACTATAGGANAAAGAAAGATTTTTAATATTCATGATGGTTTTTCCGGGGCAGGCTAAATGATTGAATCGGAAACCTAAATTTTTTTCCATACTTAGTTTTTCCATTGCCCCCATTTTTTCCATCATCTTGAGTCGTGATTGAGCCATACTCGCTTTAGAAGCTTTGGCCCTAAACCGGTCTACTAGGTTTTGCATTTCCTTGCGTTTGTTTTCGAGATTGACACGGGTTTGTTCGTAGGTTTCTTCTTCCTGAATAATCATTTCGTAAAATTTTATGGTGTCACCCTTGACCTTTTTTGTTTTTTTTCGATGCAGACCCAATGTATGGGTAGTGACCTTATCCATAAAATCTCGATCATGTGTNATGAGAATCATTTCACCCGGCCATTTGTTGAGATATTCTTTAAGCCAACGAAGAGACAGGATATCGAGGTAATTCGTTGGTTCATCTAATAAAAGCATATTAGGATCAGCAAGTAGAGCTTTGCACAGATTGATCCGAACCTGGAAGCCACCACTGAAGGTAGTAGGGTCTTTATGGAAATCCTGTTCTGAAAAACCTAGACCGGAAAGAATTATCTCTGCCTTATAATGGTCCCATTGTTTTTCCACTGGCAAAGCTTCAACACATTCCCTAAGAACGGTGGGTTGTGTGAAGTGAATATGTTGCTCCAGAGTCCCTATTCTATAACCTTTGGGAGTGGAAAGGGTTCCTGCATCATATTTTTCCTTTCCCAGAATCATTTTAAATAATGTTGATTTNCCTGTNCCATTTTTTCCTACCAAACCAACTCGTTCNCCTTGGTTGATGAGAAAGGAAACTCCATCAAATAAAACTTGTGGTCCAAAAGATTTTTCAAGATTACTAGCTATGATCATGATTGCTTAGGAATAAATAAGAATGCGTGATATTAAATAAAAGAAGAAAGAGAACGAGGCCTGATTTTGGAGGGTACCCGCACTATCATTAAAGCTCTTAATATTTAAGTATATCAGAAATACCTTTTTGGTCTAGCCCGAACTGGATGACTTGATGGTTTTTAAAAAATTACAAAGCTATAAAACAGAAAATAACCTTGTCATCGCCTTCACTGCTGATGCCATGACGATTGATATTCAGAAGGAAATCGATCTGGATTTTAATTCATNCATAGCTAAACCCATTTATGTGTTTTTAATAAGGTGGTAATGTGGTGAGTCTATTGTCATCAACAGNTCCTCCAACAGTAAAATGATATAAGCTTTGATAGTTTAAATCTTTAATGCCAAAAATATGATGTACAGGATCATCAAAAAAACATCCGATTCCGGTGCTGCGAATACCACTGACTTCTGCTTGGAGGTAAAGAATCTGACCAATGGCACCACATTCCCAATAAAGACGTGGATAAAACCAGGGTCCAAAAATTTTTAAGGGTGACTCAAAAGCACTGATCATACCCAGACTAAAGCAACCATCNCCCGCGATGTCTTGTCCGCAAGATACTCCNGCGGCCATGCNCCTACAATCATATTCCTCTAGTAAAAATAAATCCAATTCGGTGGGGCAGCCTTCAGGTTTACTCCATTTAAAATGTTGATTAAATGTTTTTTTTAATTCTTCCATATGATTTGGGTTGCGTACAAGAAAGTATAAGCCGCGGGGCAAATCACTTACCCGGTGGACGAACAGGCCTAAATGAACCTGACTTTCCCACGAAAATGTTTGGAAAGGCAACGGGCAGGCGTTCGGGATTGTTTTTATTAAAAATTGGTAAAAGACATCCCGATCTATTCGGGTTTTTTTGTCCATAGCAACTGCACTTCGTCGCTGATGAATAGCCTTTCTTAATGGAAAGTTATCGTCTTTTATGAGATTAGAAAAAAATTCTCTTCGAATTTTATTGGGAAAAGAACTCTCGGTTTTCCTGGCCGATTCTGCGACCTCATCTATTCCAGACCAATCCATATGACTTTTGCTTAGAATATTAGGTGTACCTTGCCAAGTTAGACCAGTGAATCCTTGTACAAAATCCCGCTTGCTCAAGAAAGTATTTTCTTTTTCACCGGTAGTTACGATTGCAATTAGGCAATCAGGTACTTCTATTTCCACATCTTTTTTTGAGGGCAAACCTAAAATAGTTTCTAAATCGCTGTGAGTCAAATGATCCATTAAATGAGTTCGCCAACCCAAACCCGAACATGAAATGTTTATTGCCGCCAACGCATGGCCAAGATCATGGTGGCAGTAGCGATAAGCTCTATGACCATATTTCCAGGCTTCCCGCCAGTGAATGGAGCTCAAGCCTACAAAGATAGTGTCCTGAAGTAATTCCATTTTTTTCCACGTCTCCATTGAGAAATGGGTTCTTATTTCCAAGCCATGAGTTTTTGGGTTGTAATGAAAAACGGAAGGTTTATCGATCAGTCCCTGCAAAGGACCGCAAACTAGATAGCCTTCGGTAGGATGCAGGTTCCCACTTGAGGGATTGACTCTAAGAGCCCACTTCGTCCCTTGAAAAGACTTCCACGCAGATAAAGCAAGACTATCGAAAAATAGTTGCGAGAGAGATTCAATATTTAATGGTCTTGCGGTAACTCTGTTTGGAATTAGAGATTCGGAGAAAGAAGGTTTCTCGGTTGGAGAAATTTTTATCAGTGGTAGTGTTTCAGTTCCTTCGTATCTGCGAAAAGGATCGGGTTGACTGGCCCAATCTAAATGTCCGGGGCCGGGTGCAAATGCATGCTGATTATGTTTCGACGAACGATGGTATTCAAAAATTTTGCTTATCATGCTTAGCCTTCACTATGCAGAAGAGGAAAGATGATTCTCAAAAGTGATAAGTCATTTAATTTCTTCAATGCAGGCTTCTATATCTTTGCTGATGACTTGTTGTATTTCGCTTTTTAAAGCCTCGTTGAATTCATTTATGCTATTTTCATCACAATTCTCGATTTT
>NZYH01000019.1 GCA_002697825.1 Nitrospina sp.
ACATTGAGTTGGCAACTCCTGTTGCGCATATTTGGTATTTCAAAGGGCTCCCCAGTCGACTTGGGCATCTTTTGGATATTCCTCTTAAAGACCTTGAGCGAATTATTTATTTTGAAAATTATGTGGTGACTGATCCCGGTGACTCAGATTTGGAAGTTGGTCAGATTCTGACGGAAGAGGAGTATCGTGAATTGGAGATGGAGTTTCCTGATACCTTTCGAGCTATGATTGGCGCAGAAGGGGTAGCAGAGCTTCTCCGACCAATGAACCTGGATGAGCTTTCTGTGCAATTAAAAGAGGAAATGACCACCACTAAATCGGTTATGAATAGGCGGAAGCTTGCCAAGCGNTTGAAAATAGTTGANGCGTTCCGAAAATCAGGCAACAANCCTGAATGGATGATTCTTCAGGTGGTTCCAGTTATTCCGCCTGAGTTGCGGCCTCTCGTTCCGCTTGATGGCGNGCGTTTTGCTACATCTGATTTGAATGATCTATATAGACGTGTGATCAATAGGAATAACCGTCTCAAACGTTTGCAGGAATTGAAGGCGCCGCAAATAATTATTCGCAATGAAAAACGTATGTTACAGGAAGCCGTATCTGCCTTATTTGACAATGGTCGGCGAGGGCGCACCCTGCGTGGGACCAATAAACGCCCTCTTAAATCTTTGAGCGATATGCTTAAAGGCAAGCANGGTCGGTTTCGTCAAAACTTGTTGGGTAANCGAGTTGACTACTCTGGTCGATCTGTCATCGTAGTTGGCCCNCACTTAAAATTTCATCAATGCGGNTTGCCGAAAAAAATGGCTCTGGAATTATTCAAGCCGTTTGTGTTTAATAGATTGGAAGAAAAAGGTTATGCAACCACAATAAAAACAGCAAAGAAAATGGTTGAGCAGGAGCGGTCNGAAGTTTGGGAAGTTCTTGANGAAGTCGTTAAAAACCATCCGGTGCTGCTTAANCGGGCNCCTACCCTTCATCGATTGGGTATACAAGCTTTCGANCCTTTATTGATAGAGGGGAAAGCAATTCAGGTTCATCCTATGGTTTGTACCGCATTCAATGCGGATTTTGATGGTGACCAGATGGCCGTCCATGTTCCTCTTTCCATGGAAGCGCGAACAGAGTGTAAGTTGTTGATGATGTCTTCCAACAACGTGCTGTCCCCAGCAAATGGCAGGCCTATCGCTGTTCCAACCCAAGATATTGTTTTGGGCTCTTATTACATGACTAAAATCCGTGGAGATGTTAAAGGTGGTGGAAAGGTTTTCGCNGATCAAAAAGAAGTGATCGCTGCTTATAATGCAGAGGAGCTGGATTTGCAGGCCTTGATNATGGTGCGCATCGAAAATGTTCTGACGCAAACCACAACTGGAAGAATTCTTTTGGGGGAAATTCTTCCCAGCGGGCTTCCGTTTGAGTTGGTAAANAGGTTGATGGATAAAAAATCCTTGTCTGATCTTATTTTTCAAGCTTTCTTAATGGTGGGACGTGAAAAAACAGTGACCTTGCTTGATGANGTGAAAAGGCTTGGCTTCAAATATGCAACAGAAGCTGGTCTGACAATTTCTATCGAACAAATGCGAATACCAAAGACAAAAGTTAAATTGGTTGATAAAACCAACGATGAAGTTCTTAAGGTTCANAAGCAGTATCGCGACGGACTTATTACTAATGGCGAACGCTATAATAAGGTTATCGATATTTGGGCGCATGTCACAGAAAAAGTTTCTGAAGAGATGTTTAAAGAATTGGAAAGTGAAGATGAAGCAACCGTAAATGGAAAAACGGATAAGGACTTTAATTCAATTTTCATCATGGCTGATTCAGGNGCAAGGGGCAGTGCTCAGCAGTTAAGGCAGTTGGCAGGAATGAGGGGGCTGATGGCCAAGCCTTCAGGGGAAATTATTGAAACACCAATCACNGCAAATTTCCGAGAAGGATTGTCAGTGATTCAATATTTCATTTCAACCCACGGGGCTAGAAAAGGTTTGGCTGATACGGCACTTAAAACCGCAAACTCTGGTTACCTTACACGGCGTTTAGTCGATGTTGCTCAAGACATGATTGTTCAAGAAGACGATTGTGGAACTTTGAAAGGTATAGATGCAATTTCTCTNGTNGAGGCGGGNGAAATTATTCAACCTTTGGGTGAAAGAATTCTAGGGCGAACCGTTCTTGAAGATGTGGTTGATCCCTTTACTGGAAACATTTTGGCAGANGCCGATAGCCTGATTGAAGAGGATACGGTTAANGCCATTGAGAACGCTGGNATAGAAAGGGTTAAAATGCGNTCCTGCTTNACTTGTGANTCCAGNCAGGGGGTTTGTATTAAATGCTATGGNCGCAANATGGCCACTTTGAAATGGGTGGAGGTGGGTGANCCTGTCGGNGTTATTGCAGCGCAGTCTATTGGTGAGCCAGGTACACAGTTGACTATGCGTACTTTCCATATAGGNGGAACAGCGAGTAGGGTGGTGGAGCAGACAACTTTGAATACCAAGCGAGGAGGTATTGTTAAGTATATGGGCCTTCGCACTCTCAAAAATCAGGCAGGCGAAATCATAGTAATGAATCGTAATGGGAGCCTGGTGGTGCAGGATGAAACAGGTAGGGAAAAAGAACGGTTTGCGGTCGTATATGCNGCGAAACTTAAAGTCAATGATGGCCAGGAGGTTCAGGAAGGGCAAACCTTGATTGAATGGGACCCTTACACTAATGCAATTCTCACTGAAGTGGAGGGCACCATTGCATTTGGCGATATTGTTGAAGGTNTGACCATGAAGGAGGACTTTGATGAAATCACAGGATTNTCAACGAAGGTAATTATTAGTCATCGTGATGAAAAGAAGCAGCCGAGAATTTCACTAAAAGATGTTAAGGGTGAAACTGTTCGGCGATATATTCTTCCTGCGGGCGCAAATATAAATGTAAGTGAAGGCGATCATGTGAACGCGGGAGATTTAATTGTCAAGATTCCACGCGAGTCTGCAAAAACAAAAGATATAACTGGTGGTTTGCCAAGGGTTGCAGAGCTTTTTGAAGCGAGAAAGCCTCATGAGCAGGCAACTATTACTGAAATCACTGGCAAAGTTAAATTTGGTGGTTTTGTAAAAGGCATGCGTAAGGTGATTGTTGAAAGTGAATCGGGGGATGAATGCGAATACCTGATTCCACGCGGTAAACATATTAATGTTCATGAGGGGGATGAGGTCATTGCTGGTGAGTCTTTGATGGATGGGGCTTCCAATCCGCACGATATTCTCCGGGTTTTGGGTGAAGATGAATTAAGAAAATATCTGGTGAATGAAGTNCANGANGTATACCGANTNCANGGTGTTGCTATTAACGATAAGCATATTGAGGTTATTGTGCGTCAAATGCTACGTCACTTAGTGATCGAAGAATCNGGAGACACCGANTTTCTNATAGGTGAGCAAGTTACTAAAAAAGTATTTAATGAGATGAATCAGGAAGCAATAAAAAATAAGAAAAAACCAGCTAAAGGTGCCCCGGTTCTATTGGGAATAACTAAGTCATCGTTGAGCACCGAGAGTTTTATATCGGCAGCATCCTTTCAGGAAACCACTCGTGTTCTGACAGAGGTAAGCGTGAGCGGNAGNCGAGATAATTTGGTTGGTTTAAAAGAGAATGTGACGATGGGCCGTTTGATTCCTGCTGGGACAGGGTGCCGAGCTTACAGCGGAATTCGTATTGAAGAGCCAGAAATGGATAACAGCGGCCAAAAAGAGGAAGAAGAAACGCCTGTAGCGGTGGAGTAGAATACCCCTNTTTTTTAGCTTGACTCCGGGATTTTCAGTGGTACAATTGCACCTTTTTCACACCACATTCTACCTGATTTAACCCTTTGTTTTTATTGNCTTCGTTGGGTGCTTTCAGTTTTATTTGATGGGATNAGCTCAGTTTTTTTTGATGCNCATGCGNGTATTTAATTTGGGGGGAAGTTTTTTTGCCAACAATTAATCAATTAGTCAAAGCCGGNAGGTCAAAACCGGTGAAGAAAAGCGACAGTCCGGCGCTGAAATCCTGTCCTCAAAAACGAGGTGTTTGTGTCAGGGTTTATACTTCAACGCCTAAAAAGCCTAATTCGGCGCTAAGAAAAGTAGCTCGTGTGCGTTTGACCAATGGGATGGAAGTAACAACTTATATTCCTGGGGTTGGTCATAATTTGCAGGAGCATTCAATTGTTATGATCCGAGGAGGGCGAATTAAAGATTTGCCTGGTGTTCGNTATCACGTGGTTCGCGGTAGTCTNGATACATTGGGGGTTGAGGGTCGCATGCAAAGCCGTTCAAAATATGGCGCTAAGAAGCCTAAAAAATAGAATAAAAATACTATGGCCAGAAGAAGAGAAGCTCAAAAACGAAAAATTATACCTGATCCAAANTTTAACGATATTTTGGTGGCNAGGTTCATCAATTGCATTTTGAATAAGGGTAAAAAAGGNTTGGCGGAGACTATTTTTTATAAGGCGCTCGAAAATATAGAATCAAAGGCAAAAGAAGAGCCNTTACGTGTGTTTCGCAAAGCTATTGAAAATGCNNCACCCTTGTTGGANGTGCGNTCTCGTCGAGTAGGTGGTGCTACCTATCAGGTGCCAGTGGAGGTNAGGGAGAANCGAAGGCAGGCTCTGAGTATGCGCTGGGTAATTCAGAATGCAAGAGCTAGATCGGGTCGGACCATGTCCGAAAAATTAACCGCAGAAATTATGGATGCATTCAATAATTCTGGTGGNGCAATAAAGAAAAAGGAAGAGGTTCACCGTATGGCAGAGGCTAATAAGGCATTTGCGCATTANCGATGGTGACNGGAGATATTTCAATAGAATGAGTAAACAAACNGACCTTGAAAAGACNCGTAATATAGGAATCATTGCGCATATTGATGCGGGCAAAACAACTACGACTGAAAGAGTCCTGTATTACACTGGAAAAAGCCATAAGATTGGCGAGGTGCATGACGGTAATGCCACCATGGATTGGATGGAGCAGGAACAGGAACGCGGAATTACCATTACCTCAGCGGCGACAACTTGTTCGTGGTTGGATCATAAAATTAATATCATTGATACACCGGGCCATGTGGATTTNACTGCAGAAGTTGAGCGGTCCTTGCGAGTGTTAGATGGTGCGGTTGGTGTCTTCGATGCGGTGAGCGGTGTNGAGCCACAGTCCGAAACAGTTTGGCGTCAAGCCAGNAAGTACAATGTGCCAAGAATTTGTTTTGTNAATAAGATGGACCGTGCTGGGGCTAATTTTGTGGGATGTGTCGAGCAGATGAAAGAAAAATTGAACGCNAANCCAGTGCCTATACAGCTTCCCTTGGGTGCTGAATCTGAATTTTTAGGTGTGATCGATCTTATTAGAATGAAAGCGAATACTTATTCAGATGATAAAGATAAGGGTGAGACTTTTGAGGTAATAGATATTCCAGATGAGTACAGGGATCAAGCGGAAGAGTATCGCGAAAAGCTCATTGAATCGATCTCGGATATAGATGACGCAATTATGGAAAAATTTCTTGGCGGCGAAGAGATTTCGGTGGAAGAAATTAATTCCGCATTAAGAGTGGGCACNCTTGAGTCTAGTTTTACTCCGGTATTATGCGGCGCTGCCTTTAAGAATAAAGGNGTGCAACAACTACTTGACTCNGTCGTAGCCTACCTTCCTTCTCCTCAAGAATTAAAAACAATTACNGGAACCAATCCNAATACACAGGCTGAAGAGAGTCGAAAGTTAGATGTNGGTGANCCTTTTTCTGCTTTGGCGTTTAAAATTATGACGGATCCGTTCGTGGGTCAGTTGGCGTTTGTGAGGGTTTATTCTGGAGAATTGACNAGTGGTTCTTATGTTTATAATTCAACAAAAAATGCAAAAGANNGAGTGGGTCGAATTTTAAGGATGCATGCGAATAAGAGGGAGGAGGTTGATTCGGTCAAAGCGGGTGATATTGCTGCGGTGATTGGNTTGAAAAAATCCTACACGGGTGACACGCTNTGNGATAAAGACCGCCCGATTATTTTAGAAGCCATCCAATTTCCGGAGCCTGTTATTTCNGTNGCAATTGAGCCTAAAACCAAGGCTGAGCAGGATAAGCTTTCTGATTGCCTGGTAAAGCTTCTGCAGGAAGATCCTACTTTTCANGTTCGTGTTGATCCTGATACCAATCAAACNGTTATCTCCGGAATGGGAGAGCTGCATCTTGAAGTTCTGGTAGATCGAATGCGCAGAGAATTTTCGCTCGACGTTGATGTTTCGAAACCGCAGGTTGCATTTAAGGAGACGATTACCAAAGCGGTTGAGCATGAAAATAAATATGTTAANCANTCTGGAGGCCGAGGTCAGTACGGTCATGTTGTGATAAAAGTGGAGCCGAGAGAAGCGGGNACAGGNTTCGAATTTATAAATAAAATTGTGGGCGGTGCAATTCCCAGGGAATTTATTCCGGCAGTNCAAAAAGGGGTTGTGGAGTCGATGGCNCGGGGGATTCTTTGTGGATACCCTGCGGTTGATATTTCNGTGACGCTGCTCGANGGGTCTTTTCATGATGTGGATTCTTCTGAGATGGCGTTTAAGATTTGTGCATCGATGGCGTTTCAAGATGCTTGTAAAAAAGGAGCACCGCAGATGCTGGAGCCGGTAATGGATGTGGAAGTGGTCACTCCTGAAGACTTTATGGGTGATGTGATCGGTCGGCTCAATTCGAAGCGTGGCAAGATCAAAGATTTAGCAGATCGGGCTGGCGCAAAAGTAGTGCGGGCTGAAGTCCCTTTATCGGGTATGTTTGGGTACTCTACCGATCTTCGATCCTCAACGCAGGGGCGAGCCAGTTATTCTATGGAATTTGCTAAATATGATGCGGTTCCGGCTTCTNTNGCGGAGGAATTGATAGCAAAATCTACCGGTTCAAGTGAAAAATTAGCAGTTTAATAAATAAAAATAATACATATATTGGAGTGAATCAGCATGGCTAAAGAAAAATTTATTCGAGATAAACCTCATTTAAATGTAGGAACTGTGGGTCACGTTGACCACGGTAAAACTACCCTCACAGCAGCTATCACTGAAGTTTTATCAAAAAAGGGTTTTGCTGAAACAATTGCTTTTGATCAGATCGATAAAGCGCCCGAGGAAAAAGAGCGGGGAATNACCATTGCTATCGCNCATGTGGAATACAATACCGAAAATCGGCATTANGCTCATGTAGATTGNCCTGGGCATGCGGACTATGTAAAAAACATGATCACGGGAGCGGCGCAGATGGATGGCGCGGTGCTTGTTATTTCTGCTAATGATGGGCCTATGCCTCAGACTCGGGAGCATATTCTTCTGGCGCGTCAGGTGGGTGTNCCNAAGATCACAGTTTTCATGAATAAGTGTGACATGGTTGATGATCCNGAATTGCTTGATCTNGTCGAGTTGGAAGTGCGTGAGCTGTTGAGCAAATATGAGTTTCCTGGGGATGATGTTCCGGTTATCCGTGGAAGTGCTTTGCAGGCTCTNGAAAATCCGGAAGATGAAGAAAAAACNAAATGCATTTGGGAATTAATGGAAGCTTTGGATACNTATTTTCCGNTNCCAGATCGCCCTGTTGANAAGCCTTTCTTNATGCCTATTGANGATATTTTTAGNATTTCAGGTCGNGGAACNGTTGCNACNGGNCGNGTTGAAACNGGAGTGATTAAAGTGGGTGANGAANTAGAAATTGTGGGTTTCCGGGATACCACTAAAACCACGGCAACCGGTGTCGAAATGTTTCGCAAACTTCTTGATGANGGCAGGGCNGGTGAGAACGTNGGGGTTCTCCTTCGAGGTACCAAGCGTGAAGAAATTGAACGTGGTCAGGTTCTTGCTAAGCCGGGTTCGATCACGCCACATACTAAGTTTAAGGCTGAAGTTTATATCCTCACTAAAGAGGAGGGTGGCCGGCACACCCCATTTTTTAATGGATACCGACCACAGTTCTATTTCAGAACTACTGATGTTACTGGTGTTGCCACATTGCCCGCTGGTGTTGAAATGGTTATGCCTGGCGATAATGTTGCGATGGAGATTACTCTCATNACGCCTGTTGCNATGGCAAAAGANCTTCGATTTGCAATTCGTGAAGGTGGTCGTACTGTAGGCGCCGGAGTTGTTGGTGAGATCGTAGAATAATGAGTGATCAAAAAATACGTATTAAACTNAAGGCTTATGACCATAAGCTATTGGATTGGTCGGTGGCGGAGATAGTCGAAACCACCAGACGTACTGGGGCTAANNTTGTAGGNCCTGTTCCCNTGCCAACAGTNAGGAACAGATGGACAGTATTGAGGTCGCCGCATGTGGATAAGAAATCTCGAGAGCAATTTGAGATTCGGACCCATAAGCGAATCATGGAAATTCTTGAACCCACGCCGCAGACTGTGGATGCGTTGATGAAGTTGGACCTTTCCGGCGGTGTGGATATTGAGATCAAGCTTTAAAATAGAGTTGCAATGAGCGCATTATTAGGAAAAAAAGTGGGTATGACCCAGATTTTTAATGACANGGGCGATTGTGTGCCTGTCACTGTGGTGAAAGTAGAGAAGTGTGTGCCTATTGGGAAGCGGACTGTTGAAAAGGACGGTTATAAAGCAGTAATACTGGCTTATGGTGAAAGAAAACTAAAGCACACNAATAAACCGTTGAAGGGATTTTATGACAAGTACAAGGCCGATCCCGCCCGAATTTTAAAAGAATTTCGAAATCATGATGTTGATGATGATGCTATAGGTAAACCCATAAAGGTGGATATTTTCAATGTNGGAGAGGNAGTAGAAGTGGTGGGTACGACAAAGGGTAGGGGTTTTGCNGGAGTTTTTAAGCGTTTTAATTACGGTGGCGCGCCTGCGTCTCATGGTCATCATGAGAGTTATCGAGGAACCGGTTCGATTGGTATGCATACGTATCCAGGTCGTGTTATTAAGGGAATGGGTATGCCNGGTAGGATGGGTGGTAAGACAAAACACTTGAAAAACCTTGAAATCGTACGAGTCGATGTGGATAACAATGTGCTTTTTCTTAAGGGTGCGGTGCCCGGTGCGAATGGTGGTCTGCTTCAAATTTTTAAATAGTAATGGATAAATTTTTTTCATGCCTGAAATAGATATAGTAGATATAGATAATAAGAAAGTGGGAACGGTAGAAGCCTCGGCTGATGTATTTGAGGCGAGAGTTCGCGATCAGTTGGTACAGCGTTATGTAACCATGCAACTGGCATCGCGGCGTGGCGGCAATGCCGCTACCAAACAAAATAAGGGTGATCTTCATGGTAGTAATGCCAAGCCATGGCGGCAGAAGGGTACTGGTCGCGCGCGATCGGGTAACACGCGTTCCCCAATTTGGCGTGGTGGTATGACGGTNTTTGGACCCAGCCCAAGGANCTACGCATTTAATCTTTCCAAGAAATCAAAGAAGCTAGCCATAAAATCCGTTCTCACAGATAGATTTAAAAATAAAAATATCGCTGTTATAGACTCCATACTTTTGGATAAGCCAAAGACTAAAGATGCTGCTGTGATGTTAAAGAAATTAAGTCTTCCTAATAAGACATTGTTTATTATCTCCGAAAAAAATCGGAACTTTCAATTGGCAGTTAGGAATTTACCGCATGTGAATGTTTTGCTAGTCGATGGTTTGAATGTCTTCGATCTTTTGAAACATGAAAAGATTGTGTGCACTAAAGACGCGCTTCAGAGAATAGAGGAGCGATTAAACTAATGGATATGTATCAAATAGTAATTAAGCCATTAGTAACAGAAAAAGGCACAACGATGCTAAGTGAGGGTAACTGGTTGACATTTAAGGTTCATATGGATGCTAATAAAATTGAGATTCGTGATGCTATACAGAGAATATTTACTGTGTCTGTTTTGCAGGTCAATACCCAGATAGTGCGTGGCAAGCGGAGAAGGTTTGGAAAAACGATGGGCCAATCGAAAGCTTGGAAAAAGGCAATGGTGCGGTTAAAAGAGGGTGACAAAATTGAAATATTTGAAGGAGTTTAGGGATTAATGCCTATTAGGAAGCTTAAGCCAAGGTCTCCCGGTGTTCGGTTTCAGACTATTTCTGGATTTGATGAAATAACTAAGTCAGAACCAGAAAAAAGCCTTCTTGTTTCTATTTCCAAAACGGGTGGACGAAATAACCATGGTCGAGTAACCAGTAAGAGGCGAGGTGGTGGACATCGTAGGAAATATCGAATTGTTGATTTTAATCGCAGTAAGGACGGGGTTGCCGCCAAGGTTGCTGGAATAGAGTATGACCCAAATCGTTCGGCCCGAATCGCTTTGCTAGTTTATTCAGATGGAGAAAAGCGATATATAATCTCTCCGGCAAAATTGGGTGTAGGTGATATTTTGATGTCAGGCGAAAATGCTGAAATCAAGTTGGGTAATTGTCTGCCACTAAAAAATATTCCTGAGGGAACTCTTATTCATAATATTGAGATGCGACCGGGAAAAGGAGCGCAAATTGCTCGCAGTGCTGGAAACAGTGCTCAGTTGATGGCAAAAGAAGGGCAGTATGTCACGCTAAAATTAAAATCCGGCGAAGTCCGTCTGATTCACAAAAATTGTCGAGCAACTATTGGAGTGATTGGGAATTCGGATCATGAAAATATATCTATAGGTAAAGCTGGGCGTAAGCGTTGGATGGGTCGGCGACCTAGAGTTCGAGCTGTAGCCATGAATCCGGTGGACCATCCTATGGGGGGTGGTGAGGGTCGTTCATCAGGCGGGCGTCACCCATGTAGTCCCTGGGGTCAAATTGCTAAAGGATTAAAAACGAGGAAAATAAATAAACCATCGAATAAATTTATTCTCAGCCGCAAGAAGAGAAAATAGTTTTTCGAATTTAAGGGGTTATGAATGGCACGATCGTTAAAAAAAGGGCCTTTTGTTGATTCATATTTGTTGGACCGTATTGAAGAGATGAATCGCAAAAATGAAAAGAAAATTTTTCAGACATGGTCGCGGCGGTCTACCATCACGCCAGATTTTGTCGGTCATACAATATCAGTTCATAATGGGAAAAGGTTTTTCCCTGTTTTTATAACTGAAAATATGGTTGGGCATAAGCTTGGCGAGTTTTCTCCTACGCGAACCTTTAGGTCGCACGGTGGAAAAACCAAAAAAGCTGTTACCAAATAGACAGGATAAGCCCTTATGGGTTTACTGAAAAAGAATTTTTAAAATGAACAAGTTGTGAGGGTTGGCCTCGCTTGTGAAATCAGAGAGATTTAAAAAACATGGAAGTAAAAGCCCTGCTCAGGCATACGCGAACGGCACCTCGTAAAGCAAGGTTAATCGCAAATTTGATTCGCGGAAAAAATGTAAATGATGCCATAAATATTTTGCAATTCACTCGTAAAAGAGCGGCTGATACTTTTCAAAAACTATTGAAATCTGCCATTGCAAATGCTGAAGAGAACCATAAGGTTCTCGACGTGGAAGATTTATTTGTAAAAAATGTAAGGGTCGATGAGGGTGTGACCTGGAAACGGCATATGCCACGTGCTCGAGGGACATCTACAAAGATTGAAAAAAAGACCAGCCACATCACTTTGGTGCTGGAAGAGAAAGAATCTTAAGGAGAAAAAAGTGGGTCAAAAAGTTCACCCTTATGGGTTTAGGTTGGGATTCAATAAAACATGGATCTCTAACTGGTATGCACGAAAAGATTATTCTGACCAGTTGGTCGAAGATATAAATCTGAGAAAATACATTTTTAAGACACTCTCTCATGCGGGTATTTCGCAGGTAGAGATTGAGCGCTCGGCAAATCGTGTACGGATCAATATCCATACAGCGCGTCCAGGGATCATTATTGGTAAAAAGGGTCTGGAAGTTGATCGTCTTAAAGAGGAACTGCAGAAGGTTATGTCTGGAAAGCAGGTGAACCTCAATATTAAAGAAGTGCGACGGGCTGAGTTGAATGCCACTTTAATCGGTCAGAATATTGCTTTGCAGTTGGAGAAACGAGTTTCTTTTCGTAGAGCCATGAAGAAGAGTGTCGTATCGGCGCTTAGGTTTGGTGCTAAGGGAATAAAGGTTAGAGTCTCGGGTAGACTGGGTGGCGCAGAAATTGCTCGTAGTGAATGGTATCGCGAAGGTCAAGTTCCTTTACACACGCTTCGGGCAGATATAGATTATGGAACGGCTATTTCAAGTACCACTTTTGGAATTATTGGTGTGAAGGTGTGGGTTTATAAGGGTGAAATTCTGCCAGG
>NZYH01000020.1 GCA_002697825.1 Nitrospina sp.
TTTATGTATTCTTTCATCTTATTTTCGTCACCCTGACAGAGTTCCTTCAATTGCTGGAATAATTCATCATCTAATTCAATTTTCAAACCCGGACTCATATATGAACCTTTTAAGATATATTTTAGTGCTGTATTGTAAAATATTTGGCAATTGAATGAAAGCGTTTGCTTTATCTTTTAGTAAAATCGAAAATAATCTATACTAAGCTCTTTTGGAATTGCAAGGTATTGTGCGAATAAGGAAGGTCGATTATAAACTTGGTTCCTCTTGGATGATTGTCTTGCACATTAATAGTCCCATTATGGTCAATAATTATTCTATTTACAATGGCCAATCCTAACCCTGTACCTCTTCGCTTGGTTGTAAAATGNGGNAGAAACAGCTTTTCTCGGTCTGNGGATGANATACCTACTCCATTATCAGAAAACTCAATCCGTACAAATTTTTTTCCNTCAAGGACCTTTGTTNTAATTTGAATAGTCCCGCCCTCATCTAGAGCGTCNGTAGANTTNTCAAAAAGATTAATTANAACTCGTCTTATTTGNTCCGGGTCTATGATCAANTNAGCTAAGTCNGGATCAAAGNTTTTTTTGATTTCAATATTTTTTTCATGTTCTGAGTAAGANATTAGAATATCGTCAATTATTTTATGCAAAGAAGTCATTTTGGGATCTGGAGCNGGCATTCGTGAAAACCTGAGAAACTCGTTTAGAAGGTCNTTCATNCCTTCGACTTCTTGAGTAATAATATTAATGCTTTCATCAAAAACCTTNGCAAAATCATCTCGGTTTTGATAATACTTTTTCTTTAAGCGTTGTGTNTTAAGTTGAATAGGAGTCAGAGGATTTTTNATCTCNTGTGCAATTCCCTGGGCAACNTCTTTCCATGCAGCGATTTTTTGAGCTTTTATTAACTGAGTTAGATCNTCAAAAACAATAACCATTCCTCTGTATTTTTTTGATACTCCAGCTAAAACTTGAATGTTGATAAGAAGATTAATATTTGTGCCTTTAACGCGCAGATCGATTTGTTCCTCAATGGAGTTTTGATTCTGAGTATTCATTTTTTGAATTAAATTTCGAATTGGCTCATGGTAGGAATATTCAAANGCATCTTTNTAATTNGANCCAAATATATTTTGATCTNTTANTTGTAGAATATTTTCCGCNGCCTTATTGAAAGTAGTAATTTGGCCTTTTTTATTGATCGAGATNACTCCTGCACCAATATTATCTAAAATTGTTTCNATATAATTTCTTCTTCGGTCTAACTCAATATTTGTTTGTTTTAGATTTTGGTTGACTTGTTGTATACCTATGCGACTTTCATTAAGTTCTTTTGTCATAGTGTTAAAAGAATCAACAAGCAATGCTATTTCATCTGTAGCTCGCACACCAATTCTAAANGTTAAGTCACCCTCNGCTATACGTCGTGTTCCTTCNGCTAATTGCTGTATTGGAACGGTNATTCCACGAGCCATATAAAATCCAAGCCAAATTGCNGAAAATAGAATCAATAATGTTATTAGTAGAAATGTGATGTGGTAATTGGCNCTTACTGGAATTTGGAGATACTTTTGTTGTTTATAGTCTTGATAAGTATTTTTTATAGCTTCTACTTTCCCCAGTGAATTCTTATAAGCTGGAGTAAGTGTTAGAATATANCCCCAAATAGAAATTTTATTATTTATTGTTTCTGTGAGAGGAACAACCACAACCATTACATTGTTTCCTTNAATTGTTTTAATTTCAGTAAACCTTTCTCCATCTATACTTTTTTGAATCATATTTGCATGATTGATTTTTTTTGTATTGGGTAATAAGCGAGAGTCGATTGTGGAGGCTATTTCCTTTAAATTATCGTCATAAATAATTATTCCTGCTAGATTATATTCCGNGGTTTTATTTTNAANAAATGTGTGTAAATTTTCTCTGTTTGCTTTTAGATATAGTTTTCTGTCTTTTATGAAAANTTCTATCTTTTTTGTTTTTGAAAGAGCTCTNTCTTCAAATTCAGAGTAATAATCTCGGGCTATATCCATNGAATATTGAAGGGTTTGTTCAGTCCTTAAATTAAACCAGTTCCCAATACTAAAAGAAAATAGTTTGCTTGCAACCGCAAATAATAAAATAGANGGAACNAGTGCCAGAATTAAAAATGCGATGATAAGTTTTGTTTGAAACTTTGAACCAATAATTTTACTTTTGCGCTCGTTATATACTTTTACAAGATTCCGAGTTATTAAAATAATCAAAACGAAAAGCAAAATAATTATTATATTGAATACAGCTAAAATTAGGATATTGTTCGCGATAGACGTATTTGCTTCCGCTTGAAGAAAGTAACTCTCCACAAGAGTTGATGCAATTAGGGCAATTATCACACCAAAAATAGTATATGTTGTGCGCTTACGTTTTTGCTTTAGTTGNTCTTCATTCTGAGGTGTTTGAGGAGAGGGGCTACTTGTTAAACGATCGGATGACATCTCTCGATACCTTTCCTTTTCTCGTTCTTGAATCATTACCAGAGGCTTGTTTGGAAAGTTCTATATCTGGATCAATCGACAAAGGGGATGTCTGTGCCCAGGAAGTTTGGAAGTCATTAAAGGGGACAAAAAAGAAAATATAGTTAAAAGGAAACCAGAATCTATCTGTTTCCAAGTCTGCTTTTACTCGTATATAATAATTTTCTTTTGGATCCAGACGATAAAGNGGAGTAATGGGAATATTGTTCAAGGTGAGCATAAGTTTTTGGTACCTTGCCGTTTTTCGGGTGATTACTTTTCTGCGAACATTCTTCCCCACTTCTGAAAAGCGATATGCTTTTTTAAGAGGTTCATATTGGACTTTATGCCTTACAGTATTTGAACTTATCAGGCTGTCGGCCCAGACTGCATTTTCTTTTCTTAGTTCTATTTCATAGGTAAAACCCATTGGCACACCATTTTCAATGGCCTCCAAAATATTNTCAGTAAANCCATCAATAAGACGAGCGTTCATTACCAAATACTTACCTTTGGTGGCGACACCTATGTTTACAATATTTGGTGAGTCTGCAAATGATGGGGTGGTGGGAGACGTAATAAAAACAAAGAAACCCCAAATTAGAGCAGAGTTAATCAGTTTTATTTTTGAAGTAATTAAATGTTTCAACAAGTCCTTCCTCCAAGGAAACACAAGGTTTCCAACCAAAACTTTTTAGAAAATTTTTGCTATCAATTGCACTTCTTCTCTGTTCCCCTTTCCTAGCGGGACCGTGCTCAGCAGAGATACCTAATTTGCTAATTTTTAAAAGACTTTCCGTTAAAAAATTAACACTGACCTCATTTCCAGTTCCTACATTAAATACCCCAGTGCATTGTGGGTTTAATGCAATAACATTAGCCTCAGTTATATCTCGAACAGATATGAAGTCTCTTGTTTGCTCTCCATCACCACAAATAATTGGTGGCAAGCCTTCTATTAATCGCTGGCAGAAAATTGCAACTACACCTGCTTCCCCATGTGGATTCTGGTAAGGACCATATACGTTGCTATAACGCAGTATGGAGGTATTCAAGCCATACTGCATACAAAAATAGTTGATGTATTTTTCCGCGCTTAACTTTGATATTCCATAGGGACTCAAAGGTTGACATGGATGCTCTTCGCCAGCCGGGAATATCTCTTGCTCACCATACATCGCTCCTCCGGTTGAAGCGAATATAAATTTTTCAATTTTTAAACATACAGCATTTTGTAGAAGTTGTAAAGTACTTATAATATTGGAGTTAGCGTCGAATAATGGATCTGAAACTGATTCTGAAACGGATATTTGAGCTGCATGGTGATTAATCACATTTATTTTTTCTTTTTCAAGTATGGTCTTTACTTCCGGAGAATGGATATTTAACTGATAAAAATTAGCTTTAGGGTTTATAAACTCCTTTTTTCCAGAGGATAAATCATCAATAACTATTACATCATGTCCTAAATTAATATATGTATTCACAACATGTGAGCCTATAAAACCAGCACCCCCTGTTACCAAAATCTTCATTTATGGTTTTCCTTTAATATTTTTGATAATTCGAAAAGTATTTCCAGTGCTTGTTTGGGTGAAATATCGTTAGGATCGATTTGGCTTATCTTCTGGATCAACGGATTTTCAGGTTCTCTAAATAAACCCAGTTGACTTGGGGCGCTTGAGTTGTTTATGTTATTCTCCGATCTCGAAATTTTTGGAAGGCCTACCTCATCAAACTCACTCTGTTCAAGATTAAAAAGAACTTCATGTGCTCTATCTAGGACCTTCTTAGGTAAACCGGCAAGCCGAGCAACATGAATACCGTAGCTCTTATCGGCACCACCAGGAATAATCTTTCTTAAAAAAATTATTTCATCGTTCCACTCTTTTACTTGAATATTAAAGTTCATGACACCCGATAAAACTCGTGATAAATCTGTTAGCTCATGGTAATGGGTTGCAAATAAAGTTTTTGGTCCCCCTTGAGGTTCTTTCACATGTAAAAACTCTACAATAGACCACGCAATACTTATTCCATCAAAAGTACTGGTCCCTCTTCCAATCTCATCGAGAATAATCAGGCTCTGTGGTGTCGCATTGTTAAGAATGTTTGCCGTTTCATTCATTTCAACCATGAAGGTTGATTGTCCTTTTAATAAGTGATCCTGGGCACCCACGCGAGAGAAAATACGATCCGTTATTCCCATTTTGACTTTTTCAGCGGGGACAAAACTACCAATTTGCGCCATTAGGCAAATTAAAGCAACCTGTCTGAGATAGGTGGATTTGCCTGCCATATTAGGTCCTGTAATGATCATAATTTGACTATCGTGAGCATCGAGAAAGGTGTCATTAGGAATGAATCTGTTGCCAGGATCGATTTGTTCGATTAATGGATGCCTACCGTTGGTAATATCCAGGCAGGAGTCCTCAAGGATTTTTGGATGACAATAGTTTTTCTGGTGTGCAACCTCTGCGAACGAAATTAAAGCATCAATTTCACTTATAATTTTCGCCATTTTTTGGACTTGTGCTCCTACAGAGGAGATTTTACTTCGAATTTCATCAAATAGTTTTTGTTCTAGTTCAATAATCTTCTGCTCTGCTTGAGTTACTTTTTCTTCGTATTCTTTTAATTTGGGAGATATGTACCTTTCTGTATTCACTAGGGATTGTTTTCTTATATATTCCTTAGGCACTCGGTCTAAATGTTTTTTAGTGACCTCAATATAGTACCCGTAGATTTTATTAAAGCCGATTTTCAATACAGGAATACCTGTCTTTTCTTTTTCTTTCGATTCCATACCAGCAATCCAGCTTTTACCTGTTCTAGATATGTCCTTAAGTCGATCTAATTCACTATCGCAGCCTGGTTTAAATAAATTCCCTTCTTTTAGGTTTACGGGGGGATCATCTACAATATTTTTTTCAATTAGATTGAATAAATTTTCAAGATTATCCCAGTTTTTCAAGTAGCTCGAAAGCTCTGTCGTGTCCAATTTCGTTAAAGTTTTATTTAAAGCTGGAAAAGTTTTTATAGAGTTTTTAAGAGAAACCATATCTCTTGCATTGCATACGGATAGAGTGATTTTCCCCAATAACCTTTCTAGGTCAAATATCTTATCTAAATGTTCTCGGATTTCTCGCCTATTTCTAGGAAGGGATTTAAACTTTGATACAATTTCAAGCCGGGTTTTTATTTTTTCTGAGTTGATAAGAGGTTTAATAATCCATTCCCGAACTCGCCTGGAACCCATAGGGGTACAACATTCATCTAGAAGGCCAAGTAGAGAATTTTTCCGGGTTCCTTCGCTAGATTGAATCAACTCGAGACTTGTAATTGTACTTTGATCTAGCGCCATATAGTCATGAATATAATAAGGGCTGATTGAGTTTATATGCTCTAATGCCGATTTTTGTGTTTCATGAAGATAGTGAATCAATGCGCCGGCTGCCGAAATAGCGTATTCCATACTTTCGCATCCGAAACCCTCGAGAGACTGTGTTTTAAAATGATTTAGAAGACTTCGAACAGCTTCACCGTGCACATAGGTCCAGTCTTCCCAACTATGAATAAAAATTTTTTTATTAGATAACCAGGGTTTAGGATCTTCTATTAAACTTTTAGGAATAAGAATTTCTTTGGGTTCTATTTTTTGCAATTCGTCCGTTAAGGCTAGTTTACTATCATTATCATTGAATTGCGTTATCTTAAAAGTACCGGTGGATATATCCAAAGCTGCCAATCCAATTTTATTTTTAGCGATAAAAATGGAAATAATAAACTGATCAGATTTAGGATCCAGCATATTATCATCCAAAACGGTCCCGGGAGTTATAATGCGCACCACTTCTCTCTTAACGAGACCTTTGGCAAATTTTGCGTTTTCAGTTTGCTCNCAGATTGCTACTTTTTTCCCCGCTTTTAAAAGTTTTGTAATNTATAAATTTGATGAGTGATGGGGGATGCCACACATAAGGACTGGGTTGGATTGATTTTTNTTTCTCGATGTGAGAGTAATCTGTAGAATTTTAGAGGCGATTTTTGCGTCTTCATTGAACATTTCATAAAAGTCTCCCATCCGGAAAAATAAAATGGAATCTGNATGATTCTTTTTAATGCCATAATATTGCTGCATCATAGGAGTTTCCTCTTCCTTGACACGCAGACTTTTAGCGGAAACAATCATTTAAGCGAATATATTAAAGTTTTTTAAAGTGAGGATGTAGTTTTTCGTAGGTCGATCGTATATGTTCAGGGTGAACTTTTACGTCTCCAAGTACAGGCATAAAATTTGTATCGCCTTCCCANCGAGGAACTATATGACAATGGATATGCTCATCATAACCGGCNCCTGCTGCCTTTCCAATATTATACCCTGTGTTAAAACCATCAGGCTCGATGACAGTTCTCAAAATTTTAATACATTCATGAGTCAATTCAATGTTTTCATTTCGTTCAGTCTCATTTTGTTTGGTAATACAGTTTATATGTCGATACGGTGAAACCATGAGATGAGCANAGTTATANGGAAAAGTATTCATTATTACGAATGAATGAGTTCCTTTAAAAAGAATGTAGTTTTTTTCGTCATTATTAGAAGCGGGNAGAGTACAAAAGATACATTCGTTGCTTTTGTCGCTTTTAATATATTCCATTCTCCAAGGGGCCCATAGTTGTTTCATTATTTTTCAATGGTTAGAAGTTGCAGGAATCGATTAATACTGTTTCGGGAAAAATTTTCTTGAACAATTCCCGAGTTTTATCTCGCATTTTTATTTCTTCCTGTTCCGATATTTCGTGGTCATATCCTAACAGATGTAAAATGCCATGAATCAGTAATAGAATTATTTCTTCATTAAATGCCAAGCTATGTTCTTTTGCCTGTCTTTTCGCTTTATCTAAAGAAATCGCAATGTCTCCTAATACTATTTTTTCAGGAATAAAAGNATCTTCCTCTGAATTTTGTGGGAATGATAAGACATCGGTTGCATTGTCAACGTTTCTGAACTCTTTATTAAGTTGGCGAATATCAGCATCTTCCATAAATAAAATACTAATTTCTTGGTCCAGGCAATCTAGGCAGTCCATTATGATTTGAACCTTCGCATCAATATAAAGGGTGTCAATTATTATTTTAGGATGTTCGTTTCTTAGCAATACAGCCATTAAGATTTAAACCATAGAATTAACNGAGAATCTGAGTTATGCAGAAGTTNCTTTTTCTGAGTCAGANTCATCGTATGCTTTAATAATTTTTTTTACTAGTTCATGGCGAACAACATCTTTTTCCGAAAAATAAATAAATTTAATTCCTTCAACTTGTTTTAATAAGGTTTTTACTTGGACCAAACCAGAATCCCTTTTATGAAAGAGATCAATTTGCGTTATATCACCGGTAACAACCATCTTTGATCGAAAACCTAGCCGAGTTAAAAACATTTTCATTTGCTCTTTTGTTGCGTTTTGTGCTTCATCTAGGATGATGAAAGCATCGCTCAAAGTTCTTCCTCTCATATAAGCAAGAGGAGCGATTTCTATGGNGCCATCTTCGATAANGTGGCGAACCTGGTTTTCTTCCATCATATGATTTAANGCATCATAAAGAGGCATCAGATATGGATGAATTTTCTCTGCAATATCTCCAGGTAAAAACCCTAACTTTTCGCCCGCTTCAACGGCAGGGCGAACNAGTACGATTTTTTTAAAACGACGTTTTAACAATCCTTCAACAGCCATTGCAACGGCAAGGAATGTTTTTCCGGTTCCCGCAGGCCCAATAGAAAGAACAATATCTGCTGCCTTGATAGATTGAATGAATTTATGCTGGGAAGGACCTTTGGGAGTTATAAAGCCTTTTTTCGGCGAAACAGAAATGCGCTCTGAAAAAATGGTTGTTAAATCAGCTTGAGGATTTTCTGCCATCAAACGAATAGCAAATTTTATATCACCATTTTCTACNGACTGATCCGATTCATGTAGCTTCTCAAGCTGATGGAAAAGGTTTTCCACGGAATTGAGAGATTCGGGTTCGCCTTTTATACTTATTTGGTTTTCACGAGTTGTTATGCGGACGTTAAATTTTTTTTCAATGAGTTTTAGATTAAGATCCTGACTCCCAAAGATTTCAGGAATGACTTGATTGTTCTCTAAAATTATTTGTTTGGTGGAGNGGCTCAAATATAACTCNTTAATATAGTTTNTGGATNATATCACTTTCTTGTACCCTGTGGAGGTATGAGACTTAGAAACTCGCCGCGTGTTCTGGCATCTTCTTTAAAAGAGCCCAACATTGAACTGGTTGTTGTATAAGAGTTTTGTTTGGAGACCCCGCGCATGCACATGCATAAATGCAAGGCNTCTATTACGACACCTACGCCAATTGGTTTAAGTATTTCTTGCAGATTGTGCGCGATTTGGTTTGTTAATCGTTCTTGTACTTGCAGTCTTCTGCTGAATACGTCNACTATCCTGGGGATTTTGCTGAGCCCAATTATTTGGCCTTTGGGCAAATAAGCAACATGGCATTTTCCAATAAANGGTAACATATGATGTTCACACATACTGAAAAGATCAATATCTTTGACGATCACCATTTCATCATAATCTTCACNAAATAATGCGCCGTTAACCAATTCTTCAATGTTAACCTGATAACCACTAGTTAAGAACTTGAGAGATTTTTCTACTCTATCTGGAGTCCTTTGTAACCCTTCCCGGGAAGGGTCTTCCCCAATTTCATGTAATAAATTTTTAATAAGTTCTTTCAACAGATGCTCCATGGTAGACAACAAAATTACGTTCAGATTCGAAGAGTTTTACCTCGTGTAATTCTCCACTTTTAATTTTTGGTTTAAGAATATTCCATATATGGATAGCAATATTTTCTGCGGTAGGAATGACTGCTTTCAAAAAATCAACATCTACGTTTAGGTTTTTATGGTCGACCTTATTAATTATTTCCTCATTAATCAGTTTTTTTAGAGCTTTTAAATCCAGTACCATACCCGTTTCAGGATCCACTTCCCCCTTAACCGTTACCTCTAGGACATAATTATGACCGTGACCGTTGGGGTTATTGCAAAGACCAAAAGTTGATTCGTTTTTTTCATCAGAAAAATCAGGATTAAAAAGACGGTGGCTAGCACAGAATTCAAGACGGCGGGTAATATAAATCATTTGGCTGGTATTTTTTTATTTAAGATATTTTCGTTTGTTGTCAGTAGAATAAAATCCAGGGCCATACAAATGAAAGTTCATTTGATTAAAAAGTTTTTCTATCTTGCCGCCACATTTTTCGCATTCCGTCAGCGGGTCATCACTGATTTTCTGTAAAACTTCGACGACTTCCTTGCATTTTTCACACTGATATTCATATACAGGCATGGTATTGCCTCCCAGCAAAAATTTATTTGGTACCTGATATTATATTATATTCTGGTTTTGAAGAAAAATTCAGATTTATCAGAGGTTTCCCATCTTCAAACTTCGTTTGGCGCTGTCGATTATTACTTCCTCTGAAAACATTTAGCGTTTTAGGGATATTTTTTTTGATCGTGTCCATTTGAAAGATGGTAGATGGCAACGTAAGTCCCCATTCCGGGTCATAAACGCCTACCAGCATGTTTTTTTCGCTGATTATCTGAATGACAATAAACTTTTCAATGGAATATTTTTTTTGGATATCCAAAGGCATCATATATGTGGAATTTTCATTTTTAGATCCATACCGCATTACTGCCTTGCCTGAATTTGTTGTTTCAAATGATAGGAAAGTAAAATAGCTATCCAGGTCTTTGAAAATACGGCTTTTAGGGAACACTACGATCCCATAATTTTCTTGGTTCTTGTAAAGCTGATAATCATAATCCGAATTTGCCAGGGCAGGGCTGGTAATTCCAATTAAAATAAAAATGAGNNATGTAAATGCAGATTTCATAGTAATGATTTAAAACACAAACTTTTCAAAACGACTTTAGAAAAATTAAGATTAAGAAAGAATTTCAGTTTCACTGAAAAAATAACTTATTTCAAACACAGCATTTTCCGCTGAGTCAGATCCGTGGGTTGAGTTTTTTTCAATATTTAAGGCAAAATCTTTACGAATGGTGCCGGCACCTGCCTCTTCAGGGTTGGTTGCCCCCATTAAATCCCGCCATGCTGAAATGGCACCTTCTTTTTCCAATACTAGAAGGACAACAGGACCCGAACACATGAATTCAGTCAAGCTTCCAAAAAACGGTCGTTCCTTATGGACATAATAAAAGCCTTCAGCTTGTGCTTTTGAAAGTTGGATTTTTTTCATTGCNGCTATTCTGAAACCATTGGANTCTATTCGTTCTAATATTTTTCCAATCANATTTCNTTCGACCGCATCTGGTTTGATAATTGCAAAAGTTCTTTCCATTTTAATACTTTCTTTTTAGATTGAACAAAAAAAGGTATTTGAGCTGTTAGGCTCAAATACCTTTTTTGGTANTAAGAAAAATTATCGTAAAACTACTCCGGATTTTTTAATGACGAAACCTTCGTTCAGGTCATCAATCCATTTCATTTTTATTGCATCATTTTTAGCAATATCCGAGCAAATATAGACACATATTTCACAAGCCTTGCATCTGTCAACCGATACATAGGCGGATTTATCTTCTTCNCTATAATTTATACAGTTTGATTCAGGACAATACTGCGTNCATAGATGGCAGTTTTTAGAAGCNCAAATGTCCTTATCAACTTCAGCAATGTAGTACATGTTTTCTCCAGTTTTTAACGTTACGCGGTGCTTTTAACAGGTTGTTCTGCTTCNGACCAGCCTTGNTCNATNGTATATTGGATTGCTCCATCTAGGACTCTTTGGTTTGCTTCAAGCAGCTTTTGCTTTTTAGCAAACTTTTTCTCGATAGCACTNTCCAAAGCGGCGGTACCACCAGANACCACGATTCCCTTCCCTATAAAACGGTCCTTAACAGATGCCGCTAGGGACTCAGGGTCTGGNAGACCAAAGATACCCGAAATTGCTCCACACATAGCCATGTTAGTAGCCAGNTCTGTTTTTGCGAGATCATTTGCCATTTCCGTAGCAGGTAAGTAGTAGATCCGCGCTTCTTTTTCTTCCAGTTCTCTTTCTTCATCGGGGCTGAAAGGAATCGGGGTNCTGCTGTTAATCAGGATGATCCCNTTTTGTTTCAGTCCGGTATAAAAAGGCATGGTGTAAGATTTACCNAGGGTAATAACNGAAGGATGAAANATCATAAGAACATTTGGGAAAATAATTTCACCTATNTCATAAATCGTTGAGTTTGAAATCCGAACATAACTCTCAACAGGCGCATTACGTTTTTCTGATCCAAAGAAAGGAACCAGGGAACTGAAGCCACCTGAGATGACCACCCCGTTACTAACTATGTGGGAGGCTGTTACAACACCCTGTCCACCAATGCCTGCCATTCGAATATTATATCGCTT
>NZYH01000021.1 GCA_002697825.1 Nitrospina sp.
TAAATTATGTATAGATTGGTTTTATTAAGGCATGGACAAAGTCAATGGAATTTGGAAAACCGGTTTACGGGTTGGACCGATGTTGACTTAACTGACCAAGGAAGAAATGAAGCCAATATTGCAGGGGATCTTTTTCTAAAAGAAGGTTTTACTTTTGATCTCGCATATACCTCTGTTTTAAAGCGTGCGATTAGAACTTTATGGATCGTTCTTGATAAAATGGACTTGATGTGGATTCCTGTCATTCGTACTTGGCAGCTCAATGAAAGGCATTACGGCGCTTTACAAGGTTTGGATAAAGCAGAGACCGCAGAAAAGCATAGTGCAGAACAAGTAAAAATCTGGCGTCGCAGTTATGCAACCCCACCTCCCTCCTTAGATGATGATGACGAACGACTTCCTGCAAAAGATCCGAAGTATTCCGAGGTTCCAATTAATCTTCTACCTAAAACCGAGGCCCTGAAACATACAGTAGATCGTTTCATACCCTACTGGTTGAAAGAAATCGTTCCTTCAATTAAGGCTGGTAAAAATGTTTTAATTTGCGCGCATGGGAACAGTTTGCGTGCTCTGGTGAAACATCTAGATCAGGTGAGTGATGAAGAAATTATAGAATTAAATATTCCTACAGGAATTCCCTTGGTGTATGAGCTTGATGAAAATTTAAAAGCCACTAAACACTATTATTTAGGTGATCCTGAAGCTGCAAAAAAAGCTGCTGCTGCGGTTGCAAACCAGGCAGTCCGTGATAAATAAAAAAGGATTGTTTTAAGTCGAGCAAAATTACTATTAGTTTGTCCATATTAGCCCGTATAATGGGAGCCTCTTTTATTTTTTAATTATTTGGATGAGGATTCTAAAACTCAACTGGGGAAAACTATTATGTCTATACCCGCTGATAAAGAAGTAAGTTTTCGAGAAAGTGTCAACCTCTGTTGTGATATCGCAATGGGTACACTTGATATCCCGGAGGGAATGGCTAAATACATTCGAAATGTAAATAACGTTTATCAAGTTCGGTTTCCCGTAAAAATTAAAGGACAGGTTGAGACATTTATTGGTTGGAGGGCAGTTCACAGTGACCACAGGTTGCCCGCAAAAGGTGGAATCCGTTTTGCTCCCAATGTAAACCAAGACGAAGTAGAAGCTCTGGCAGCCTTGATGTCTTATAAATGTGCCTTAGTCGATGTTCCCTTTGGAGGCTCTAAAGGCGGACTCCTAATCGACCCAAAAAAATATGAACGCGAAGATATGGAGCGCATCACCCGGCGTTTTGCTTACGAATTGATTCAGAAAGATTATATAAGTTCATCGACTAATGTCCCGGCACCAGATATGGGAACAGGGCAACGGGAAATGGGTTGGATTGTAAGTACCTATGCCTCACACAGCCCAGGAGATATCAATCATTTGGGTTGTGTTACGGGGAAACCAATAGCCATGGGAGGTATTCAGGGTCGTGTTGAAGCAACCGGTCGTGGTGTTGTATTTGGTTTGCGTGAATTTTTCCGGCACCCGGAGGATGTCAAAAATGCCAATCTGGAAGGAAACTCTTTGGAAGGAAAATCGATTATTATCCAGGGGTTAGGAAATGTGGGCTACTACACAGCTAGTATCTTGCATGATGAAGACAGGGCAAAAATCATTGCTATCCTGGAATGGGACGGGGCTTTGTNNGATCCCAATGGTATTGANGTAAAGGATGTATATCAATACAAAATAAATAATCGTGGCGGAGTAAAGGGTTATACAAAAGCACAATANTTTGAAGANAGTAAAGTTTTTCTCGAAAAGGAATGTGACATTCTCATTCCAGCAGCAATGGAGGGGGTTATAAACCGTAGCAACGCAGCAAATATCGAGGCAAAAGTTATTGCTGAAGCTGCAAATGGTCCAGTTACTTTTGCTGCCGAGGCGTTGCTAAAAGAAAAAGGTACTGTGATCATTCCTGATGTTTATTTAAATGCTGGCGGCGTTACGGTTTCTTACTTTGAATGGATCAAAAACTTATCGCATATCCGCTTTGGTCGCATGTCGAGGCGATACGAAGAAGCGCAAAGCCAACATATTATTCAAGCAATAGAACAGACCGGCAATAAGGTTCCCCAGGAGTTAGTAGAAAAATTGAGTAGTGGTGCCAACGAAATTGATCTCGTACGATCTGGNCTTGACGATACAATGTGCAAAGCATTTCAAGAAATCCGAACCAAATATTGGTCGGATGACAAAATTGCCAACTACCGAACAGCTGCAATGGCATTGGCAATAGAAAAAATCTATACGGCGTATCGAACTATGGGTATTTATCCTTAGCATATATGAATCATAAAAAATTAATTTTTTTTGGTATTGATAACAGCAGATAAAGATATAAATTTTTTAATATACCTTCCCTCTATTTCTCAACCCATACCCATGAAAAATAAAACTAGTTTTGTAGATCCTATCCATTGCCCTTGGGTAGGTATTGGCATTTTCATTTTNTTTCTGGCAATGATTCCAGTTTGGCCCTTTACTGGAAATTGGTTGGGAGTACCAGCGTGGGCTGCGTTTGCACTTTTAATCAGTATACTTACCAGTTTTTTTATTGCGTATGTAATCCTTCAAGTTTGGCAGGATCCCGATGATAACGGAGGGAACAATGTCTGATGCTTTGCCTTTTGGAGCAGATGCTTTAATCATAGTAGCCATTTATGTTTTAAGTCTCTTGTTTATTGGTTTTTATGCTTACCGACAAAGGCAAACAGATGATATGCATGATTTTTTCCTAGCTGGCCGTAATTTGGGTTTTACGATTCTTTTTCTNACCTTATATGCAACGCAATACAGTGGAAATACTCTATTAGGNTTCAGTGGTGCTACCTATAGAAATGGTNTAAGTTTTCTAGTTTGCGTACATTTCATGACGGCAATTGTTGTTTGTTATTTATTGTTCGCTCCTCAACTTTTTCGGTTGAGTCGGGAAAACAAGTTTTTGACTCCAGGGGATTTTATTTACCATAGGTATCAAAGTCAGGCTTTAAGAATTATGGTTACAGTCATTATGGTTTATGCACTGGCAAACTTCACTCTGGCCCAAATGCGGACACTGGGAACAGCATTTGCGGGAATTTCTCAGGGGCGTATTCCAATGTGGGTCGGGGTAATAGCGCTTGCAATTGTTATGCTTGTCTATGAATCATTAGGAGGAATGCGAAGTGTTGCATGGACCGATGCCATTCAAGGTGGAATTTTGTTGGTTGGATTTCTAATTCTAACGGGACTGGCTTTTTCTCAATTTGGAAGTATTCCTAATGCGCTTGAGAAATTGGCAAGTAATCCGGAAACGTTCCATAAAATTAAACGTCCAGATGCGGAGGGCATCCGTAATTGGATGAGTTTTATTCTGCTAGTTGGATTCGGAGCAGCAATTTACCCACAAGCTATCCAAAGGGTTTATGCTGCTAGGAATGCAATTACATTGAAACGTTCCCTGGCTACAATGGCCTTCATGCCACTTTTTACGGCTTTAGTATCAGTAGTAATCGGGCTGTTAATGGCAGCCCACCTTCCTGAATTAGAAAAAGGATTTTCGGGTAGCGAAGTCATCCCCTCTGAGACGGTATTGACCCAAATGTGTGCGGAAATAATGAGGCAATCAATCTTTGGTTACTGGTTGGTGGTAGTTATTTTTGCCTCGTTACTGGCAGCAGTTATGTCCACAGCCGACTCAGCTCTGCTAAGTATCAGTTCGATGATTACCCATGATATTTACAGAGAAGTATTTCGTCCTGATTCAGATCAGAGTCACTTAACTTGGATTGGAAAAAAAGTAACATGGTTTTTGATGATTCCTATAGTTTGGGCAGCACTGGAATATGATGGAAATCTTATCCAGCTTTTGAAAATAAAATTTGAATTATTGATTCAATGTGTACCCGCTATCTATTTAGGTGTTCATAGCAAAACGTTAGATGCTCGCACCGTAATTATAGGATTGATAGTTGGACTTTCAATCACTTTAATTTTGGTTGCATTCAATTGGAATACCATTAATGGTATTCATTCCGGGATAATTGGTCTAATTGCAAATTTAGCAATATGCTTTGTTGGAATTTTGAAAAATGATAGTAGGCAGACTAATTGACAAATCTTTCTCAGGTTGACTTTCCGGCTAAAAGAATAAACCACTGGAAAGATCCCCTTAAAAAGTTTTGTAAGACAGGAATGTCAATTGCTTGTTGTCTCTTGCCAAGGTATGATAGCCGCCGAAAATAAGAATTATAGAAAATANATTAAATTATGTCGGAATCAGACAAATCTCAATACGATCAGAGTGGCGTTTCAAGTGCAGGTGCAGAGACAGCACTTTCCGGATTATTAAAGCATGTTTTACCAACACGNAAGTTCAGTAATCGTTATCCGCTTGCTGCAGATATTGGTTATTTCGCAAATGTCATTGACTTGGGTAACGGCGAAGGTATAGCTTTTGGTACGGATGGTGTTGGAACAAAAATTATTGTTGCTGAATTGCTCAATCGATATGACACCATTGGTATTGATTGCGTGGCAATGAATGTGAACGATGTCATTTGCGTAGGCGCATCTCCCGTTAGCATGGTAGATTATATTGCCTGTTCACATACGGACTCTGAAATTTTCGGTCAACTGGGAAAAGGATTGGCAGAAGGGGCAAGGCAATCCAATATCAGTATTTCCGGAGGAGAAATTTCACAGATCCGAGAAATTATTTCTGGTATCGATCTAATTGGTGCCTGCATCGGCCATGTTTCTCTAAATAAAGTCAATACAGGAAAAAATATTAAACCAGGAAACCTGATTTTAGGNCTGGCATCGAGTGGTGTGCATTCAAATGGCCTGACTCTTGCGCGCCGTGTTTTGCTAGGTGAATCCATAGAAGAGCAGAAATCTAGAATAAATGATTACGAGGAATTCCTGGGGCANACTTTGGGAGAAGCCTTACTGGAACCAACTCGCATTTATGTAAAGCCAGTAATGGAGATGCTCGATTCGAAAATTGATTTAAAGGCAATGGTTCATATTACAAGCGGGGGATTTTGCAATCTAAATCGTGTGGAATCCGATGATATTCGTTTCGTCATCGATAGTTTACAGCCAGTTCCAGAAATTTTTAACCTCATTCAGGATAGGGGTGGTGTTAGTGAAGCGGAAATGTTTGAGGTTTTCAATATGGGAACAGGATTTTGCCTTATTGTAGAAAGTACTAAAGAAGTAGAGGCTATAACTAAAATCTGTAAAAAGTATGATCTTCCTTGCAAGATTATTGGCCACGTGGAGGAATGTCAGGGCAAAGAAGTTTCTCTCCCACAAAAACAACTTACCGGAAGAGGAAGTCGCTTCAGATAGTAACCCTTATAAACAAACTTGCAGAATAGGTAGAAGAAAAAATTTAAAAATAGTTAGGATNTAGTAAATAAGATAAGTAATTAATTTGGAAAGCAAAAATTGTAAATACTGTTTCAATTACAAGTTAAAACATTGGAAATGGATAATTTACAAAATATTATTGATTTAAAACAGCATCCTATTAATGATCTTAATTCTTACACAATGCAGTGTAAGAAANAGTTACAAGAAAATTCCATTCTTATATTAAAAAACTTTCTTAAGCCTGAAGCTTTGGTAAAACTGAAGCTTGAAGCTAAGGCTTTACAGGAAAAAGCATTTTATAGTTTTCAAGAACACAATGTTTTACTGGCTGAAAAGAATAAAGAATGGGATGATAACCATCCTTGTAATGTTGAGGTAGTTAGTAATAAAGGTTGTGTCCCGCACGATCTGATTCCCGACAACTCTTGTTTAAGATCTATTTATACTTCGAAGCTATTTCAAAAATTTCTAAAAATAGTACTATCTCTGGAAGATATTCATCCTTATNCAGATAATTTATCATCCATAAACTATAATTATTATGATTTCAAACAGCAATTAGGATGGCATTTTGACAATGCTTCCTTTGCTATTTCTCTTATGATTCAATCTTCGGAATCAGGAGGAAAATTTCAATATTTAAAGAATGCGCGTTGTGTTGAAAACAATGAAATCAATTTTTTAAAAATTAAAGCCGTTTTAAAAAATAAAATTTTAGTAGATGAAATATTATTGGAGGAAGGTACATTAGCTCTTTTTTATGGTAATAATTATTTGCATCGGGTTACACCTGTTACTTCAAAAAAGTCACGTATACTGGCTACTCTAAATTACAATCTTAAAAAACATATAAAACTATCTGAGAATGCCAGGATAATTTTCTTTGGAAGATTGAATTAAGTATTTTTTAATTTTCATGAGAATTAATTTTACGCGTATATAAAATGGGCTTATTGACAGCCAGACCATCTTNCACTCCTTTTAAATTAGATCATCCTTTTTTTCTAGATATTCAGGATAATCCAGATTGGCAACGACANTTTGGAAATAATCATCCNNTAAAACTGGAAATTGGTTTTGGAATGGGTGATTTTTTGGTTGCCATTGCCAGCCGGGAACCGAATTGTAATTTTGTTGGNATAGACTTTTCTCAGGCAGGAATCCAAAAATTATTAGAAAAAATTCAAGCTCTTCAATTACATAATATTCGAGTTATTTTCGGAGATATCCGGGAAAAACTGCCTACACTTTTTAAGAATGAAGAACTAGATTCGATTTATATCAATTTACCTGANCCCTGGCCTAAGAAAAGACATTCCAAACGAAGATTGGTAAAGCCTAAACTGGTTCAGCAAATTTCAAAAAAGCTAGCACCCTTAGGAAGGGTATATCTTGCAACAGATAGTCAAACCTACGCTGTGGAGATGCTGGAATTTTTTAAAACCGATTCTTTGTTTGAAAATATAAATGGAGAAATGGGTATTCTTAATCAAAGACCTTATTTACCTAAAACAAAATATGAAAAAGGTTTTCTCTATGCAGAAGATAAAATTCATTACCTAGAGTTTTTAAAAACGGCGGGTGATTTAAAATNTAAAATTGAGGAGAAGAATGAAAATATTGATCCATCTGGAATTAGTAGCGATGAATACCTGACTTTAAAATTTAAAAAGGCCGAAGCCAATGCACAAGATGCTTGTGATCTTAAATTATTGGCTGACCATTTGGCTGAGGCGGGAGACTTGGAGTGGGCTCGAAATATATATTTAAAAGCTGAAGACAAAGCGGAAGATAGCTTAGATTTAAATTGGCTTGCCTACAGTATTTTCATGGTTCTTAAAGATGATGATTGGGCTATNAAAATCTACAAAGAAGCTGAATTAAGGGCAGAAAATAGTTTGGATTTGAATTGGTTGGCTTACAGTATTTTTGAAAGCCTTGGCGATAAGAACTGGGCTAAAAATTTATTTCAGAAGGCAGAAATTCAAAACGAAAATATTCGTGAGATGTGCGACCTTGCTGAGAGCATTTCAGAGATATTAGATGATGAAAAATGGCAGATAAATATTTATAAAAAAGCCACAGNAAGTGCAAAAGAGTTTCCTGAATTTTATGAGCTTGCAGATAATATCTTCGCAAAACTAGGTAATNAGAAATGGGCTGACGAGTTATATCATAAAGCTGAAGAAAAGGCTGAGGATTGTTGCGATCTTATTAGNCTGGCAGAATGTTTTATAGAAAAGNTAGNGAATGGCGAAGCGGCTAATCGTATTTATAAAAAAGCCGAGACTCAAGCCGAAGATAATTTAGATTTTTGCTGCCTCGCTGAAAGTATTGGAGAAACCCTAGGCGATAGAAAATGGGTAGAGAAACTTATGAAAAAAGCACAATTATAACTTAAGTTAAAAANTAATAATTNTATTCCTGGCAAGTATTGTAGGCTNAATTTTAGATAGGCTAATGCAGGAATCTCCATTACTTCGNATTAGTGCAAACGGCTTTAACTTTATTTTCATGATTCGGATTTAACAGTTAATTGAATTTGGGTTTTGGATGTCAAGGAAGAACTTTTGCAAGAAAAACAGTACCAACAGCGACAGGGGTTATGTAACGGATCAAGAATTCCCAGCACTGGACCCATGGAAAACCGAACACGTTTTCTTCTTTTTGAATTTCCTCAGTAGCATTCTTGGTTCCCCATATCCAGCCGACAAATATCGCTGTTAGCATTCCTCCTAATGGCAGCAGGTAATTGGAGGCAANATTATCCACATGGTCAAAAAAAGTCATGTTCATTAGCTTAAAATCGGACATCGCTCCAAAAGAAAGACCACTAGGAATACCGAACATAAAAATTCCAAAACCTACAATCATCACCGTTTTTTTTCGTTCCCATCCACGCTCATCAATAAAGTAGGCAACCACCACTTCGAGTAGGGAAATTCCAGATGTGATTGCAGCAATGGCTAACAGTGTAAAAAAGATGACAGATACCACCTGGCCCATAGGCATGCTTGTAAAAACGGTGGGTAACACACTGAATACAAGACTTGGCCCTTCAGTGGGTTCTAGGCCCATTGCGAATACCGCGGGGAATATAACCATTCCAACCAGTAAGGCAATCATCGTATCAAACATAACTACATAAACGGTAGAAGAAGCTAGNCTTTCTTTGTCCGATAAATAACTGCCGTAAGTGATCATACACCCCATTCCTAAGCTAAGAGAAAAAAACGCTTGCCCAAGAGCAATGAGTATGGTGTTGGAGTTTATCTTGCTGAAGTCGGGGCTTAAATAAAAAGTAACGCCTTCCATAGCTCCTTCTAGGGTTAGCGAGCGAATCATCAATAGAAACAGGAAAAATACCAGAGTAGGCATTAAAATATCACAGGCTTTTTCGATACCACCATGGATCCCTCTTATAACGATCGCAATACAAACTCCCATAAACAAAGCATGGTAGAAAAGAGTTTCGCCTGTATTACCGATAAAATTCCCAAAAAAGGTACCTGCTTCTTTGGGTGTGGTGAAAGACAGTACGCTGCCCGTTATGGATTTCACCACATATGCAAATGTCCAGCCACCCACGACGCCATAAAAAGAAAGAATAAGGAATCCAGCCAGCACACCCATATAGCCGATTCCGGTAAATGTAGTTTGTGGTGTGAGAGATTTGAAAGCGCCCACTGGATTGAGATTAGTTTTACGTCCTAGAGTGAACTCTGCCAACATTATAGGTGTACCGATTATAAATATGCAGAGGAGATAAATGAGCACAAATGCGCCTCCGCCATTCTCCCCTACTATGTAAGGAAACTTCCAAACATTGCCAAGACCAATTGCGGAACCCGATGCAGCAAGGATAAATCCAAGCCGGCTGCCCCAAAAACCACGTTGATTATTATTTTCGATCTTCATAAAAATGAGAGTATATTTTCAGGGTAACTATTTGCTTGTATATTGGAGATTTCCCTTTGGAAAAAAAAATCAAAGACTTGATTGAGAAAATTCCCAAACTACCCGGAATTTATATCATGAAGGATAGCCGGTCGGAAATTCTTTATATAGGAAAAGCAAAAGTTCTTAGAAATCGCGTTCGGTCTTATTTTCAAAATTCGCGGAGTCTTCACCCCAGAACTCGAATCTTTTTGAGCAAGGTGGATGATATCAAGTTTTTGACCACAAAAACAGAAGCCGAAGCGCTGATCCTTGAAAGTAACTTCATAAAAAAACATCAACCAAAATATAATGTCTTGCTTAAGGATGATAAAAATTATCCTTATTTACGTTTAACTACGCAGGAAAAGTTTCCGAGGTTAGAAGTGGTACGCTCTGTGAAAAAAGATAAAGCTACATACTTTGGTCCTTATACGATGGTAAAAGAAGTCCGTGAAACCATTCGCCTGATATATAAAATATTTCCACTACGCCAGAGCAAAGACAAATTAGATGGCAGCCCTTTACGTCGTCCATGCCTCAATCATCAGATGGGACGCTGCCTAGCCCCCTGTGCAGGTTTAATATCCTCTCAGGATTATTCAGAAGTTGTGCAAGATGTTTCCTTATTTCTGAATGGAAAAAACACTACCCTGCTAAAAAACCTTAAAGCAAAGATGGCTGTGGCATCTCATGAAACGCGATATGAAGAAGCTGCTATTCTCCGCGATAAAATTTCCGCGGTAAAAACGGTTCTAGATAAACAGAAAATAATTTCTACCTCTTTGGAGGATCAGGATGTGATCGCATATTGCTCTGAAAAAGATCAGGCCATGGCCCAAGTGTTAATTATTCGATCTGGAAAAATGTT
>NZYH01000022.1 GCA_002697825.1 Nitrospina sp.
TCAAGACAGGAGTAAAAATCCCCGTGCCCAGGCGGGTACCAGGAAAGCTCACCCCATTCCTCAGGATCCAACGGCAAAAGTGTTTCGGCATGCAATCGAGGAAACATGTTTTGTTTAAAACTGGTAATGGAGAGATCACAGTTATGAATAAATTCAGTGGTTTCTTTATCCGTATAAAAACTATTCATCAGCAATAAGGGAATATTACTACTCCATTTCGCATTTAATTCTTTGACCTGTCTAAAAATCAAATCTAGAAAAGTGTTTTCCCCCCTAACTTTTAAAAGGGCTTTTGGCCCAGCGCAGCCCATACTCGTACCAAGTCCACCATTCAATTTACCTATCACGAGCCTGGAAAAGTTTTCAGAGCAATTAGACGAATCTTTTAGAAAATTATAATCAGCCTGCATAGATTTATCAGGAGAATGAATAGATGACCAATCTTCGATTTTTGCCGGCCTATCTCGTAATTGTGCAAGCATCTGCTCAAATTGTTGACGCTGCGGACTGGATAGTAATTGATTTAAAATATTTTCTTTTTTAGATGGCAATACTCTAATTACCTATAAATTTTTATTGTGATAATATTTACTCAAATTGTTTCAGACGAGAAAAACACTTTAAAGAAATTCATTCATGCTGGTCCTTAAAAAAAATATCTATGAGCCTTCACAATCCTCTCATCCTGAAAACATATCCAATCACGGATTGAACCCNTATGACTTCATATTCCATTCCCTCATGACAGATCGGGAAATATTTTTTGGTCTAAAACAATTACCAGAAAGTGAAGCTAATGAACGNTTAAAAACCCTATTTTCCCATGCCTCGCTTTTTGGAAGTATTTCTNTACTCAATGANTTTTCTCGAAAAATATTTGAAGCCCTCCTTGATAGAAGCATATGGCATTCTTTGAACGCCTATCATTTAACCTATCTTTTTGACAGTTTACATGGAACCTATGAGGATTATAGTTATTCAGATACTCAACAACGCATAGGAATCTTCCCTGAATTAAAGGGTGCCGCAATAGATTTTGATGTGTTTCTTGAAAATTATTTTTTTGGTACCGCGTTTTTAATGGATGCAGAAAGATTTAACAATATGGATTCAGAGGAAAAAAAGAGTTTAAAGTTAACCGANCCTTGTTTGTTTGGTGTTATTAACAACTTGATTCCCTCACAAGAAGAAATCAAACTTCAAACAACAACTGAAACGCCATATTTAAAATAGAGCTTAGCCATTCACTTGTCTAATTCATCNTCAATCTGCTTCACCAATATAGGGGAATCGGGTTCAATTTCACTTGAGTACCTGGCCACCGGATAGCCTTTTTTATCTATCAGAAATTTATGAAAATTCCANCTTACTTCATGNGCCTTTGGAACAATATCACCTCTAATTCTAAGAAGGAATTGGGTTACCAATGTAAGCAGAAATGTTTTAATTCCTGACTGGGCAACTGGAGTTAGTTTGCATTCTTCTAAGTATTGATACAGAGGCGACTTTTCCGGACCAACAACTTTTATCTTGCTAAATAAGTCAAAGGAAATTCCATAATTTTTCACACAAAAACTTTCTATTTTTTCGTTTTCTTCTGGTTCCTGACGACCAAAATCATTACTAGGAAATGCCAAAATACATAAGCCTTTATCCTTATATTTTTCATAAAGTTTTTGAAGTCCAGAATACTGCGNAGTAAATCCACATTGGGAGGCTACATTCACAATAAGTAGTACTTTCCCTTCAAATTTAGAGAGTGCTTGCTCTTCGCCAAAAATGCTCTTAACATTTATGTTATAAAGGGAGGATTTCAACAAACNCCTTGTGGATAAATTTATATCTCTATTTATTTCANCAAGGACCATTGTAACTGGTTTTATGTGTTTTTAAAATAAATCACTTTTGATTAACTTTCAAAAGAGAAAAAATGCTGGTTTTTAAAAACAATATCTACGAAACATTTGGNNCAAACAACCCTAATGTTGTNATCACTCCGAATACAGATTACAACGAACGATTTAACCCACACCATTTAATTAAAGTCGCCTTGTATGAAGAAAAAGAAGTCATTTGCTTTATCAATCGACAACCAAAACTCTATTGGCGAGAAGACCTTTTGCAGTTTTATCCACATGCAGGAAAAACCAATTCACTAAATTATATAAATCAAATTTGCCAACTCTTAGANGATGGACTGGAAAAATCTTCTATTTGGCTCCATATGAACTCCTATCATTTTTCTTTTCTTTTTGACGTTTTGGTTCGGTTTGTTTTCAACTATAACCACGAAAATAATAAAGAAAGAATCAATTACCTTCCTGAACTGGAGGCACAACCNATCCATTTTGAAAATTTTCTAAGTAATTACTTTTTTGATANAAACTTTACAATAGAAGAGGAACACTTCAATTCTCTCACCCAAAAACAAAAACATGAATTAGGATATAATTGTCCATATCTATTTGGGGTAATCAATGGTCTAGTTCCGACGAATGAAGAAATGTCGTTTAAAGAGTCTAAAGANTATCCCTACTCTATTTATGTTTAATTCAAAAAAAACTTGTTTCTCCGATACCTTTAAATAATAGGACACTCTTTGCTCCCTGTCGTTACAGCAGAACAAATGCGGNCCATAGATCAATGGGCCATTGAAGAGATAGGAATTCCGGGTATTGTTTTAATGGAAAATGCAGGAAAAACTATCGTCAAGAGGCTACAAGAAATTCTCCCAGATATTGCCTCAAAAAAAGTAATTATATTCTGTGGTAAAGGAAATAATGGAGGAGATGGTTTTGTAATAGCANGGCACCTGCATCAATCAGGTACTAATACTATGGTTCTTCTGGCAGGAAAGCTTGCTGACTTGAAAGGAGATGCCAAAACCAANGCTCTTTCTGCAAAAAATCTCAAGATTCCTATACAAGAGTTACAAGTGGAAAACATAAATAGCTTTGATCACAAACTCCGTCATTCAGATCTTATTGTTGATGCCCTTTTTGGAACTGGATTATCCAAACCCGCTACTGGATTTATGGAGGCCGTTATCAAAAAAATTAACAAGTATCAAAAGTTTTGTGTCTCCGTAGATATAAACTCTGGAGTCGATTCGGATTCAGGATTGCTAAGCGGCCCACATGTTATTTCCGACCTGACTTTTGCTTTGGACTCAATGAAAATAAGTCATTTAATTTACCCCGCTGCTGGGGTGATTAAAAAATTAGAACTACTAGATATAGGTATTCCATTTTTAAAGAGACAAGATACTCAGATTCATCTTGTGGAAAAAAAAGATATAAAAAAAAATTTTCATCCTCGCAAACCTGATTCTCATAAAGGGAATTATGGTCATGTTTTAGTATTGGCTGGGTCTAGAGGAAAGGGCGGTGCTGCAGGATTAAGTGCCCTTGCTGCTTTAAGAGCGGGCTGCGGNCTATGCACTCTAGCTTTACCTGATTCATGCCAAAAAGCATTCGAAGTGCACCCTATGGAAGTGATGACCGTACCTTTACCTGAAACTTCGTCAGGTGCTCTATCTTTAAAAGCAAAGGAGCCTATTATAAAGTTGCTTGAGGGAAAATCTGCAGTTGCAATGGGTCCCGGTCTCACAACCGAATCCGAAACAGTTCAATTGATAGGTGAGTTATTGCCACATATNAAGTGCCCCTTAATTTTGGATGCCGATGCACTCAACGCGCTAGAAAATAATTTAAATTGGCTCGTCNGCTTAAAATCAGTTGTTCTCACTCCCCATCCAAAAGAATTATCTAGACTGACAGGTTTGTCTACAAAAGAAATCCAAGGAAATAGAATAAATATCACTACTGAGTTCGCACAAAAATATTCTGTCATTTTACTTCTTAAAGGTGTGCCTAGCCTTATAGGAACCCCTGACGGAAATCTGTATCTCAATTCAACTGGAAACCCAGGTATGGCCACAGCAGGATCTGGNGACGTNCTAACTGGAATCATCGCAGGTTTGGCAGCACAGAATATCCCTCTTATCGAATCCACTATTGCTGGCGCCTATATCCATGGTTATTCGGGTGACATTTTTTCCAAAAACGAAACCCAAACCAACCTGATTGCNGGAGATCTAATAAGAAACCTTCCAGAAACATTAAAGCAGGTTCTACCATGATAAAATCAATCACTCAAAGTTCAGATGAAACTTTACAACTTGGAAGAAAGCTTGGAGCAAAACTGATATCAGGTGATCTGNTACTTCTTTATGGCGATTTGGGTGCAGGTAAAACATGCCTAACCCAAGGNATATGCTTAGGCGCAGGCTTAGANAANAATACTTATATTCGCAGCCCTACTTTCACACTAATTAATGAATATCCTGCAAGAGTTCCTATTTTCCATATCGATCTTTACCGTTTAGAAACCGAAGGTGAAATATCAAATTTAGGATTGGAAGAAATTATTTATAGCCCGTCTATAACCATCATCGAATGGCCCGAAAAATTAAAATCAGACAAAAATCCGAATAAACTTATGTTCGGTATTGAAGAACGCCTAGAAATTCATATCANNATCAAANANGAAACTGTTCGCGAGTTTAACTTTGTTCCCATTCTTATGCCTCCTAGAAACCAACCCCTTTTCCCTTTACATTGATTGTCCCATATGGCATCATCANGCAGATGGTATGCCATTTGCATACAAGCATAATTCTTTAAAAATTAATAAGTTAAATGATCAATGCTGTCAGAGTTATTTTGCTAATTACCGCTTTGGGTCTGGTTAGCCTAGCAGGCTTTTATTTTTATAAAGTTAAGGATAATAAGATCGACATGGGNAGTTTAAAAGTCAAAATNATGGAAAAAGGGGTAGATGTAGAAATTGAGAATTTCAAGGTGACCCACGAAGTAAAGGGTAAAAAAGAATGGATTTTAAAAGCGGGACTGGCGCAGGTAAATAATCAGGANGATGTTACCCACTTAAAAGATGTAGAAATGATTCTTCCAAAAGATAACAACAGCCCCTATATCATAACGGCAAAATCTGGCACTTATCAAAACAGTTCCAAAAATATTGATCTGGTTGGCAATGTAAAATTAACTGGGAATCCTCAATCATTAGCGTCTAGATTCAAATCAAATCAAAACGAATCTAAANAATAGNCTNCNCAAGACAGAGCTATGAATAAAATCAAAAAATGGGGTTACATAATAACCGTAGTAGTCTCTTTATCNCTACTTATATCTCCACACTCGTTCGCTAAAGACAAAAAAGACCCCGTTGAAATTACTTCGGACCGTATGCGTTCAGAAGATGGTGGTTTAAAAATCATCTTTTCAGGAAATGTAGAGGGNTATTGGGGGGATTTAAAAATCACTTGTGACATTCTTGAGGTTTATAACACCCCAGACAAAAAAGAAACCGAGGAAATTGTAGCGATAGGTAACGTTTTTATTACGCGCGGTCTAAAGCGAGCNAAGGGAGATAAGGCCATTTATCTGGACAAACTGCAAAAGATTATCTTGACTGGAACCCCCAAAGCGACCGCGTGGGAAGAAGCTAATATGATCGAAGGCCGTGAGATGATTTTTCTTTTGGATAAGGATAGGTTTGTAGCCAATGACAGGGTACGCATGAAAATATATCCTAAGGATAAAGAAGAAAAANGNAAAACAAAAAAGCCNTAAAATCAGAATAAATAATACCAAANTTTATAAAGAAAAATATTACTGTGCATGGACTGAAAACCCAAAACCTGGTCAAAGCATTCAGGTCTCGAAAAGTAGTGAACAGGGTAAGTCTGGAAATCAAACAAGGAGAGATTGTTGGGTTACTGGGGCCTAACGGGGCAGGTAAAACCACAACTTTTTATATGGTGGTGGGGCTGACTCGCCCTGATGAAGGACAAGTCATATTAAACGATGAAGATATAACTTTTTTTCCAATGCATAAGCGAGCTAAAAAAGGAGTGAGCTATTTGCCGCAAGAACCTTCTGTCTTCAGGAAATTAACTGTCGAAGAAAATATTCTGGCTGTNCTTGAATCGCAAAATCTTTCTAGATTTGATAGAAAAAAAAAGGCTCGTTCTTTACTCCGAGAATTGAATATTCTACACATTAAAGATTCTATGGCCTATTCCCTTTCTGGCGGAGAAAGAAGACGAGTTGAAATTAGTNGAGCTTTAGCCAACTCACCGCTATTTGTTNTACTGGATGAGCCTTTTGCNGGAATTGACCCAATAGCAGTGGCAGATATCCAATCGATTATTTCGCAATTAAAAAAGAGAGGAATTGGAGTGCTTATTACCGATCATAATGTACGTGAAACTTTAAGTATTACAGATCGGGCCTATATCATAAATGANGGTGAAATTATTTCCTCAGGTTCACCTCATANGGTCGCCCAGGACGAAAAGGTAAAGCAAATTTACCTGGGCAACCAGTTTTCATTTTAATCGGAGAAAAAATAATGGCGATGGAAATGAAAATGAATTTGAACTTGAAAATGAACCAGAAGCTGGTCATGACTCCTATGCTCCAGCAGGCCATCAAACTTTTACCTTTGGCAAGGCTTGAATTGGCNCAACTAGTTAGGCAGGAAATCATCGANAACCCTGTTCTCGAAGAAATGCTAGAAGATGATGTCGACTCTCTNGATGAAAGAAAGAAAGAGGATGACGAGGAGAATTATGANGTCGAAAGTTCACANGATTCTCAAGAACAAGAAATTGACTGGGACAGTTACTTTCAAAACAATATTGACCAAGGGATGTCAGCAGAAAGTCTAGCAGAGAGACCNTCTATTGAAGCCACCTATAAAAAAGAAATATCATTATCGGACCATCTATTTTGGCAATTAAATCTAACTATTGACTCGGACTGGGANAAGTTTATCGGGTCCTGTATCATTGGCAATATCCAAAAAGATGGTTACTTAGGTGCAGATTTATCCGAAATAGCTCATACATGCCAAACNGATGAANCCAATGTTGAACGNGTTTTAAANATCATTCAAAAATTTGAACCTGCCGGAGTAGCAGCCCGCTCTCTACAAGAATGCTTGATGATTCAGGCAGAAGAATTGGCAGAAACACATCCTTTGGTCAATAAATTAATAGAAAAATATTTGGATCGTCTTGAGGACAGATACCTGCCCAAAGTTGCAGCAGAATTAAAAACAAATCTAGATAATGTTCTTGAGGCACTCAAAATTATCAGAGAGTTCTCACCCAAACCTGGTATTGCATTCAACTCAGAAACTGTTGACTACGTTAGGCCTGACCTCGTCGTCATTAAGACCGATGAAGGCTATGATGTCTCATTAAATGANGATGGCATCCCAAATATCAANATTAACGCTTTTTACCAAAACCTTTTGAACACCACAAAAGAAGGAAAAACCAAAGAATATTTGGATGAAAAATATCGTTCTGCTTTATGGCTGATTAAAAGTATCGATCAACGCAGACAAACTATTTATAAAGTGGGGAAAAGTATAATTAAACTTCAGAAAAGTTTTCTCGACAACGGGCTTTCTTATTTACAACCTATGGTTTTAAANGATGTCGCAAAAGATATAGAAATGCACGAATCAACGGTAAGTCGAATTACTACAAATAAATATATAGATACTCCNCAGGGAATTTACGAATTAAAATTCTTTTTCCATAGTGGNATCAAATCCTATATAGGTAACAGCCTATCTTCTATAAGAGTAAAAAACATGATTAAAGAAGTCGTTGCTGAAGAGGATAACAATAGCCCGTACACAGATGACCAAATGGTTCAAGTGCTAATGAGAAAAAATGCTAAAATTGCCAGGCGAACTATTACTAAGTATAGAAAAGAATTAAATATCCCTCCTGCAAGTAAGAGGAAAAAGTTTTTTTGATTTCACAAACTCCTCTCATTTTTATTCAGAAAATATTTCCAGCATAAGTTAAAATGAATGTATGATTTATATATAAGAGAAAAATATGAAATTAACTATAACAGGGAGAAAAATAGAAGTTACTGATGGTATAAGAGATCACTTAAACGATAAAATAAGTAAAACCATTACTGATTTAGATGAAACTGCAGATGTTCATATAGCCCTGTCTGTAGAAAAACACCGTCATTTTGCCGAAATTACATTAAAAACCAAAGGNATGACTTTGCATAGTCATGAAGAAACCAAAGACCTGTATGCGTCCATAGATAAAGCTTTAGAAAAAATGGANAAACAACTTCGTAAACAAAGAGATAAAGCAAAAGAGGTAAGATTAAAAAAAGGTTTCTAATCCAAATTNNATATTTAATTAATCAAAGCTTAAAGAAAATAGAACAGATAAAATGAAAATTGAGGAAATACTTAAAAAAGAATCTGTGATTGCNGATTTNCTNGGNGACANTAAAGNGAAGGTCATTAAAGAGATGACCCAATGCCTGAAAAAAAATAACTTTATAANGAATGANCAGGCCCTCTTCGAGACNCTCATGGAACGCGAGAAACTGGGAAGTACAGGAATAGGTGAAAATGTTGCGATTCCACACGGNAAATCAGACGAGGTAACACAAATTATAACTGTTTTAGCAAGATCTAAAAAGGGTGTGGAGTTTGAATCTCTAGATCAAAAGCCAGTCCATTTTGTTTGTATGGTTATTGCCCCCGCACATTCCACAGGNCAGCATTTAAAGGTACTTGCAAGAGTTTCTAGAATTTTTAAAAATCAAGGAATACGCGAAGAAATTTTGAAAGCTGAGAATTCAGATACCATTTATTCAATATTAATGAATGAAGACTCTAAATTTATCTGACAAAAATCATATGAAAGGAATAGCTGTATCTAAAGGTGTGGCTGTCGGAAAAGCATACTTGCTTGATCATTCCAAACTCAGCATCCTTAAACAAATACTTGAAGAGCACGAAGTAGAAAATGAAATCGAGAGATTTCTTAATGCAATTGCAAAAACTAAATTGCAAATGGCCGATATTAAAAATCGTGCAGAAAAAATTGCTGATAAGTATGCAGTTATACTGGATACCTATACTCTCCTTTTAGATGATGACATTCTAGTAAATGATACTATTAAAAATATAAGGGCTAATCGGACCAATGCCGANTGGACCTTAAATCAAACCCTAGAAANCTTCCTCAACCTGTTTGACAATATCAATGATGACTATTTAAAAGGGAAAAAGGATGATCTCGACTTACTCGTACAGGCAATACTTAGAAATTTAATGGGTCATTCTCAGGAAACATTATCCGATATTCAGGAACCCGTAATCNTAGTNACTCATTCTTTAAGTCCTTCNGATACTTTAAGTATGCCAAGAAAATTTATAAAGGGACTGGCCACCGAAACAGGTGGAAAGACCTCGCATGTNGGAATATTTGCAGCAGCTTTAGGAATTCCTGCCGTCACNGGCATTANGGAANTGACTTCGCAAATAAATTCNGGTGATAAAATCATCGTGGATGGGATTGACGGTGAAGTGATCATTCACCCAACCGATGANAATNCAGATCATTTTTTAACAAAGCAGGAAAACTACCGTAGGTATGAAGAGCGTCTCTTGGTTNACATTCATCAATCTGCAGAAACACTGGATGGGCACCAAATTCATCTACTGGCTAATATTGAATCCNATCAGGAAGCAAAGACCCTCTACAAGTNTGGTGCNGAAGGNGTCGGCCTTTACCGNACTGAATTNCTTTATATGTCTGCATCTAGTTTGCCAAATGAAAAAGAATTGTATGAAAATTTCAAGTATGTAGCTCAAGAAATGGTCGACAAACCACTGGTTATCCGCACCCTGGACATTGGNATGGACAAGNAACTTTCAGGAATTCAGACCCATACTGAGGATAATCCGGCNCTTGGATTAAGAGGCATCCGACTATCACTAGCTCAGCCGGATTTATTTTTTTCTCAGCTTAAGGGGATTTTAAGGGCAAGCTTTTATGGCCATGTAAAAATCCTATACCCCATGATATCGTCGGTTACAGAGATAATTCAAGCAAACGAGTTATTACAAAAGGCAAAAGACACCTTAAAAAAAGAACAAATTCCTTTTNATGAACACATTCAAATAGGAGCGATGATCGAGACACCTGCTGCTGCTATCTGCGTTGATCATATTCTGGAGCATGTAGACTTTATCAGCNTNGGCTCCAATGATTTGATTCAGTATCTTTTGGCTATTGATCGGGTAAATGAAAATGTTGCCCATCTTTATCAACCTTTTCACCCCTCCGTGATAAGATCCTTGAAGCAAATATTTAATGCTGCAAATAATGCTGGNAAAAAGATTTCAATTTGCGGTGAGNTNGGAGGTGACCCCATGGCCACGATGCTATTAATGGGACTAGGNAAAATAGACAACCTAAGTATGGAACCCCACTCAATCCCTAAAGTTAAAAAAATAATTCGTTTAATTCGATTGGAAGAAGCTCGCCAATTGGCTGATCATGTGTTAAATTTAAAATCAGTGGAAGAAGTATCACGTTTTATTGCAAATGAAATGCGAGCTAGATTTCCTGATGATTTTGATCGAGATCTTAGCTTCCAAGAAAAATTAAAACCTGCCTGATTTAATTCCCCTGATTTTATAGAAAATAAATCTGGTCCAATAATAAATATTAAAAANAGGAAAGCTTTAATGAACCCAGGAAATTTTTTATTTACTTCAGAATCTGTNTCTGAGGGGCATCCCGATAAAATGGCAGATCAGATTTCGGATTCTATTCTTGATGCAATTTTGGCGAAAGACCGAACAGCCCGTGTAGCTTGCGAAACTATGATTACAACAGGATTTGTTGTTATCGCAGGAGAAATTTCTACAAATTGTTATATAGAAATGCCGAAAATTATTCGAGACACTATTAAAAATATCGGTTACACCCAATCGGATATGGGTTTCGACTANGAAACATGTGGAGTTCAAGTGGCTCTTGATGAGCAATCAAAAGATATTGCCAGGGGTGTTGATGACGANAAACATGAACAAGGTGCCGGAGACCAAGGAATGATGTTTGGNTANGCAAGCAAGGAAACACCCGAGCTAATGCCAATGCCCATCATGTATTCTCACAAGTTGGTTAAAAAGCTTGCTGATGTAAGAAAAAAGGGNACCCTCCCCTATCTTCGTCCAGATAGTAAATCTCAGGTTTCTGTTCGATACGAAAACAACAAACCTGTATCTATCGANACGGTTGTTATTTCCACCCAGCACGACCCTAATGTAACCACCAAACAAATAAAAGCTGATGTGACNGAATTGGTCATCAACAAGGTGATTCCAAAAAGTTTGCAGCATAAAAAAATAAAGATACATGTCAANCCTACNGGACGTTTCGTTGTGGGTGGNCCTCATGGGGACTGCGGTTTAACAGGAAGAAAGATTATTGTTGATACATACGGAGGGTTTTCCCGTCATGGAGGAGGNGCATTCTCTGGAAAAGATCCTTCCAAGGTAGATCGATCTGCAGCATATATGGCTCGCTATATTGCCAAAAACCTTGTAGCAGCCAACATAGCCAGACGCTGCGAAGTTCAATTGGCCTACGCAATTGGTGTCGCTGATCCCGTTTCAGTTTGCATAGAAACCTTTGGCACTCATAATGTGGACCCTGGAATCCTAGAAAATTTAGTGCGTTCACATTTTAATTTAAAACCTGCAGGCATAGTCAAAACTCTGGATCTGTTAAAACCACGTTACTTGCCATCCGCTGCCTATGGTCATTTTGGTAGAAAAGAAGCATCTTTTACCTGGGAAAAAACAGATAAAGCCAAGGCCATAAAAAGGGACGCAGGGCTCTAAAAAGATAAATAAACAGAGGAGATCTTTAGCTATTTTTTAGCTGCAATAAAGATCACTTTTTGCATTTTTTCTTAAAAACAAAGGTTACTCAGGTACACCAATATGTACTTAATACCTATTTGATATACCTGAGCGGATTTCTTTTTATTCTAGGAAGTTATCAACACTTTTTAAGACCGCACATTAAATATGCGCTCCCTGCATATACTGTTTTTACAGGTAACACCTCAAAACCTGCCTGATCTAATTCATTCGATAAACCTTCTATCGAGTACGCCATCCAGTTACCTGTTTTCAATTGTTTTTGAACAAAACTTAGCCCCAAACCCTTGGTCAATGGATAGAAAAATACCCTTTTGATTATGGTAGCAAAGTATCCTTTCTTAATGCGAACTAGTTCAACGCTTTCCTTGATGATTTTACCCGCGTTATAA
>NZYH01000023.1 GCA_002697825.1 Nitrospina sp.
TAATTTGTAATCACCACTTCATCTTCGGTATGTTCGATAACACTATTNGGCAGGAGTCNGACCTTNCCNCCGCCACCGGGTGCGTCAATCACAAAATAAGGTACGGCCATGCCAGATNTATGACCNATAAGGTCTTTCATAATATCGAGACCTTTTTGNACGGANGTNCGTAAATGGTCTGTNCCTTCTGTCATATCGGCCTGATAGATATAGTAGGGNTTTATGCGGTTCTTCAATAATTTTTGCATCAATTCTTTCATTGTTGCNGAGTCGTCATTGACTCCTTTTAACAGGACTGTTTGACTNCCTAAGGGAATCCCAATATCAGCCAGCATAGCGCAGGCTTTTTCAACTTCAGGTGTTAATTCCGAGGGATGATTGAAATGCATATTGAAATACAACGGATGATATTTTTTCAAAATGGAACACAACTTTTCAGTAATCCTTGCGGGCAAGGTACCNGGAACGCGCGTACCGATGCGNATGATTTCTAAATGCGGTATAGATCTTAGCTCGCTGAAAATCCGATCCAATTCCTTATCAGGAACGAGAAGCGGGTCGCCCCCGGACATGATCACATCCCGTATTTTCGGATTGTTTCGAATGTATTCTATCCCTTGTCTCAATGTTTCCCGAGTAACTATTCCAGGAAATCCAATTTTTCGTTTGCGAGTGCAAAACCGGCAGACTACAGGGCATTGATTNTTGATCATCAATAGCACTCGGTCTGGGTAACGGTGAACCAGTTCTGGCACAGGCATATCGCCTTCTTCGTTGAGAGGATCGGATATCAAATCTTCTTGAATGAAATCGTCCAATTCTTCGAGGGTTGGAACCACTTGTTTCCATAAGGGATCATTAGGACCTTTAATTTGATCCATAAAATAAGAATTGATCCGAATCGGGTAGTTTTCACGAACCTGTTCCAGCTTTTCCCTATATTCCTCTGANTCGGGAATAAAAGGAAGGTCTTTGACTTTAACAGCACTCTGGCTGAGTTGTTTTTGCCATAATTCCATGAGTTACCTTTAGTATTTGGAAATCAAGAGTTTACGGAATAGTTGTTTTTTAGATAGTCGATGATTTCGTATTCATCTGCCAAAATGGTNTCACCATCGACCAAAACGGGNACGGTGGTTTGACCTGAAACNTCATAAACTTCTTTGCGTTCAGGATGCGACCAGGGAACATCAATTTTTTCATATTCAATACCCATTTGCGTTAGCTCGTTTCTTACCATTGCACAGTAACCACAGCCATCAATATTATATAACTTCATTTAATCTTACCTAACTGCATTAATTTTTTATTGCACACGGGGACATTATAGCATCCACCATACCATGGATCTTTTTTTTATCATGAGGGCAAAGTGTTGCCAAAATGCCACCTAATTGAGTTGTCTCACCCACCACAAAATAATAGGGGGTTAATCTTACTCGGCTAGTCATCGTTTCAATTTTGCCTGTAGCCNNATTCAAAAATCGGCCTTCCACCTTTTTACCTTTATAAAACTTTTGCAAAACTGATGGTGGATTGGGAAAACGGTGCAAACTTGTCTTTAAGGTCTCTTGCCAGATTTCATTCGAAACATCGTGACCTATTACAACGCCTCGACTTCCCCATGCATCAGGAGAAAAACCCGATGGCTTGATCACCATTTCCCTTTCTTTTTGCGTTAACGGAAATAATTCTTCCCAATTTCTTACCGGAATNCCTTTTACTTTAAGATCTGGTATCACACCATGCGGCGGCAATGGACTAGGATCTAGAACCCAAGTTTCAGGGATTAGATGATTTANAGCAGTAAAAGTTTCAAAGCCTAGCATTTTTTCCCAATCTAATTTTAAAGAAGGGTGAGAAAATANTGCGAAACTGAGTTTTTCTTCCAACCAGGGTTTNTAAGGAGGAGTAGTAACCACTCGTCCTTTTTTAGTNGAATAGAGNAGTAACTCTGATTTAGGGATATTTTTTAGGTCAAATAGCTCAAAAAAACGATATAAAACGTCAACCCGTACCCACTTTTCTTCATGCTTTATAAAAAGTCCTTCCTCTTTGAAACTTATTTCTTTGGGNTGAACTACATAGACACCTTTTTGATTTAGTATTGATCCGAGGTATTGCATCTCACTGCGGTAATCTTTAGACTCATCNGATACAACAATAGCAACATTTGGAGAAGTTTCCTTAGATATTGATTCTGCCATTTTATAAAATAATGAAGGAATTCCATCTCCCGCCATTTCCCATAAAGGATTTTCATAAAAGGACATNAGAGCAGAAGTCAGTCCGAAACCACCNGGAACCGAGTCGAGTTCTGTTAGAGCAAATCCATTTTCTGTCACAATCACATCNGGTCTTATAATTCCCGGTAATGCCTGACGCATTCTTTTCATACGTCCAAACTCTAAAAGCTCCTGTGGTTTTCCCGCATCTAAGTATTCAGCAATCCAAGGNTGAAAATTACCTTTTATACTATCTAGGTAGAAACGGTTTAGGGCAGAATAAAACTTGAGCAGTTTGGGACCCAGTTCATGNAAAAAAGTGCTCTCCTCTTGGGAAAGAAAATAAGGCTCGGGAGAGATTCTCCAAGTATTTCCAGAATCTGAAAATAATTCATCTTTTACCAGAGAGGCCTTTATATCAAGGCACGTTTTTTCAGTTGNGGCAATCATGAGTTTTTAGACTAAAAAATAAAANGGTAATTGTCAAATGTGAGATTTAAGATTAAATAAGTAGAAGTCAAATGTTACAATACATTTTAAACCAATATGGATTGATCAAAAACTATGAAAAAACCCCTTCAAACTGGAATGACAATACCCGTTTTTCCTCTACCGACAACGGTTTTTTATCCAGGAACACCTTTACCCCTGCATATCTTTGAACCACGTTACCGGCAGATGACTTCGGATGCATTGNAAGNTGGACGNAGGATTGGTATGGTTCTCCTGAAACCTAATTGGGAAGAAAATTATTTTGGCAAGCCACAACTATATTCTGTAGGCTGTGTCGGAAATATTGAAAAAGAGATTAAACACNATGATGGAAAATATAATTTTACATTAATGGGACTTCGACGATTCCGCATCGTTAGCGAAAAAGAAGGAAAGCTTTATCGCCAGGCTGAAATTGAATTGCTGGAAGAAAAAAACGANCAAGATATTATTGAAGGCCACCAGAACGAGTGCCGTGAAAAACTGATAGAAAATTTTCGAGAGTTTATAGGTTATATACCTCAGGGCAATCCACAAAAAAAAGAACCTAGTTGGNATCTAGGTAATAAGCTNAGTNAATTTGTCGATAGGTTCGCCTACCAACTTGATCTCTCCTTAGAACAAAAACAAAATCTCCTAGAAGAACAGGATGTTCTAAAACGCGCGAAATTTCTNCACTCTTTTCTGAAAATGAAAATAGAGCTTATCCACCTCTCCAAAATGCGTTCCACTCAGGACCCCCGGTGGAACTAGCCAGCTAAACAAAGAAATAACTCTTTACTAAATTTTAGTATAATTCTTGCTTTTGAGATAAACAAAGCTTACATATTAACGAAACTTAGAATTGGATCGCCCAGTATAATATTTCCATCAAACTTATTTGTTAGGGAAGGATAATACTTAAACAAGTAACACCGCCATCGGCTTTTTCAAATTCACTCATTTCCAACTCAATGGTTTCAAAACCCTGTTGAAAAATTTTTTTTCTAACCATTGGAAATCCGGCAGGCATAAAGATCAGATTCCCCATAGCTAGACAGTTCGCAGCGTAGGAATTTTTTTCTTCCACCTCAATCCATTGAAAACCTTTAAATGCGCTGCTATCCACCCTTCNAGNGTTAAGGAGTAAAATATTATTGCCCAAATAACTAACAGCNCTTTTTAAGTGTAANCCTTTTAAAATTGGNACAGAGACCACCTTCTTATTGATTTGCTGGGACAANCTTTCAATGGCCTTAGCATCAGTNCGNCCTGAAAGNCCTATAAAAATAGAATCAGGAGTATCNAAGATATCTCCTCCNTCTAAATAGGGAGGGAGGNNCACTGTTTTACGATAACNCTTAAGGNTTTTTTCTATTGATTNCATTTCGTTCCGTCGAGTCTCTTCTTTTAAAAAACACAAAAAAGCTCTANCCTCAAAAACAAAAGCGGTGTCTTCCACAAAAGTNGAATCGGGAAGAGAATNTTCCGGTGGCATTGCTAGAATTTTGGCTCCTGCCTTTTTAAGTGCATTTACATAACTTCGATGTTGTTCTCTTGCTCTGGAAAGATCAATTTCTTCTTTCGCCGGGTGNCTGGAAATCGCTTGCGGGAAGCTGACACCAGGTGGTCTCACGAATGCTGTGAAGGATCGCATAATTAGANCAGCAGGTTNAATCTATGGTTGGCGTGCCCATCAACCTTGAGAAATAAAGCATTGGAAATAATTTCTTTGATTTTCTATATACCTTCATCATGGCTTTATTCGGTTTGAGCCCTTTCGCCGTTTTTTCAGGNTTTGCTATATAAGTAAATCCATTGATCATCAAAAAATCGTGNCGATTGAACCGCATGACCTTTCGNTGATATTCATCCGGATGACCGTATATTTCATCCAATTTTATTACAAATTTTTCTTCCATTTCGTAGAGTTCCCCATGCATCATTCCGGATGTGTCATTAGTCGGCTCAATATTAGCGTGTCCTAAGCCTTCCTGCCCCCCGCTATCTTTTGGGATTTTATTGAAAACTCGCCTCCAACCCGACAAGCTNACGGAAGACTTAGAAATATATTCAAGACCTTGCTCTTTAAAAACTTCTTCATTGACCAATGCGTCGTAAGCAAAAAATTGTACAGCATCTATCATAGGTTTATTACTCCAAGCCTGTTTTATTTTAATTAATTTAAATGTACCCACCATGCAAAGGTTAAAATCTTGCCGGGGTTTGGGACTTATGATAATATCAAAAAAAGTCTCCCCTTTTACATTTTGTTGAANTTTTTTTTAGGGGAATNGNAATTCTTGCATCCCAATTGATTAAAACAATTAAATAACAGTCCCNAAGAAAATATTAATAGTTTTTATTTAAGGAGTGATCTATGTCAGCCGGTAAAGTAGTAGTTGTTTCTGATAGTGAATTTGAGCAAACAGTTCTTCAATCTGANATCCCTGTAATGCTCGACTTCTGGGCCGAATGGTGTCAGCCCTGTAAAATGCTCGCTCCTACCGTTGAAGAACTTGCTGGAGAATTTGATGGTCAGATTTTGGTTGGTAAGCTGAATGTAGATGATAACCCCAACACAGCCACCAGCTATGGAATTCGTGGTATTCCCACTCTCTTATTTATTAAAAATGGCCAAGTCGTTCAGCAATTGGTGGGTGTAAAATCCAAAGCTGAGATAAAAAAAGTAATTGAAGAAAANCTTGGATAAACAACATAAATAATACCCAAAAAGCCCTTTCCCAAATGGGAAAGGGCTTTTTTTTTAGTATCTCCTTGTTTTCCAAAAGGGAATNCAAGTTAACCTTATGAAAGAAGNGANATNTCTNTAGTCTTTGAGNACTTTATAAATNTAGTATTGTTGAGAGATGGTCAGCATATTGTTCACCGTCCAATAGATTACCAGCCCTGCTGGAAAGGAAATAAACAAAAATGTGAATACAATAGGCANAAACATCATAATTTTTTGCTGCATGGGATCACCCACTGAAGGGGTCATTTTTTGTTGCAAAAACATGGTGATGCCCATTANAACTGGTGTTACATAATAGGGATCCTGAACCGAAAGATCAGTGATCCAACCTATAAATGGAGCGCCGCGCAGTTCAATCGAAAAAAACAACGCATGGTATAAAGCTATAAAAACTGGTATTTGCAATAGCATTGGCAGACAACCGCCTACAGGATTAACTTTATGTTTTTTATAAAGCTCCAGTAATTCTGCATTCATCTTCTGCCGATCATCCTTGTTCCTCTCCTGAATAATTTTTACATAAGGTTGGATTTTTTGCATGCCTTTCATGGATTTAAAACTTTTNTGTGTCAGTGGAAANAANAANAGCTTGATNATTAAGGTCAGNAAAATAATNGCCCANCCATAGTTTTGAGTTAACCCATAAAAATANGCCANCACTTTCAAAAGNGGTTTGACAAGAAAGGCAAATTTATTTCCAAACCATCCATAGTCGATCATTCGAACTAGATGGTTACCCTTCTCTTCTAAAATTTCCAGTTCTTTAGTCCCGGCGTAAAAAAGGTGTGACGCAGTCGCAGCTGATTGAACGGATTCGTATTCCAAACCAACAAAAACTTGGTCTTTTTCCTTAAATACTATTCCAGCTTTACTTCCTTGAAGTGGAACCAGTGCAGAGCCAAAATATTTATTCTGAAATGCCACCCACTTCATCTCTCCCCTATGGTATACCGTTGCGTTCAAATCTTCAGGTGGATGCTCAATGCGTTCATTGTTGTTAAAAACGGTGGCACCGGAAAATACAATGTAATCAGTTTGCGATGAAATATTCCCACCCATTCCCGGACCTAATACAATTTTGTATTGCAGATTTTTATTCGCTAAAGGAGGAGCGGTAATACGCGTTTTTATTTCCATCATATAATCATTGAATCGAAATTTAAATTCCCGGAAGACTTCCAGTCCTGATTTATGCTTCAGGGTAAACGTCAAAACTCCTTCAGGGCTAGACTCGCTCAAGAAAAGTGAAGTTGTGGAAGGTTCATAATAAGCGTTTTGCAAAATAGAAGTAATTTCTGGGTCGTCTGACTTAAGAGACAAAGCTGCAGTTAAGTTATCTGGGTTTTTGATTAGGTTGATAACATCGCCATTATCATTTTTAAAACGCGGCAGAAGAATTTGTTTCAGTACTCCACCTTTATTACTGAAAATATAATGAATTTCTCCGGATTCAATCTGAACCTCTTTTTCATTTCCCGGATACGGATTTCGCAGTTTTGATGCAGGAATAGCTGCTGATTGGGATCCAGCTTGCGCACTTGGAGCTACTGGTATGGTGTGATTTTGATCTGAAGAAGGAACAAGAGGTTTCTCCAAATTTCTAGCGGTATCCATTTTTTTTACAGGTGGCGGTTGGAATTGTGCCATGAAAGCCCCCCAGCCAATAAAAACTGCCAATGATAAAACAAAGGCGAGTAGTAATCTTTTTTCCAAATCGAATCTCCGCTTAACTAATAAAAATTATTTTAACGGGTCTGGACCACCCTCATGGTAGGGATGGCATTTAAAAATACGAGCAACTATCAAAGTAACTGCTTTAGCTAATGAATAGCGCTGGAGAGCCTGTGCCGCATATTCGGAACAACTCGGATAAAAACGACAAGCTGGAAAAAAAAACGGCGAAACCCATCTTTGATATCCACGTACCAACTTAAGAAAAATCCAATTCAACATGGAGGACCTATTTCGGGCTGGGAAAGATTAAAGTCGGGGAGTCACTTGATAGCCCTAAGGGCATTTGAGAGCTTTTCATCTATAACCTTGTGGGACTTACAAACCATTTCTCTTCCAGAAATCACAACTATATCTGTTTCTGGAACCATTTGATTTTTTATATGCCGAAATGTCTCGCGAATGGCTCTTTTAACCCGGTTTCTTGCTACTGCTTTTCCAACTTTTTTAGATGCGATAATCCCCAGTCTTTTTCTATCCAAGCCATTTGGAAGAGAAAAAACAGTAAACATTTTTCCTATACTTTTCTTTTTACCTTCAGCTAGAACTTTGTCGAACTCGTGTCTTTTAGTAAGTCGTTCTAGTTTGCCAAACGAGAATTTACCCATTTTTCAAGCAGATAGGTTTTTTCTACCTTTTCGCCTGCGATTTGCCAAAATCCGTCTGCCTCCAACTGTGGCACTTCTTTGTCTAAACCCGTGAACGCGTTTTCTTTTAATATTGCTGGGCTGAAATGTTCTTTTCATTGCGCTTTCCTTACTTACAAATACGAAAAACCCGCCTTACCTCAACAATTCAGGTATTTAAACATCCTTCAAGTGAGGAAAATGCGGGAAGGTAGGTGGATTATTTCACCGGTAGCCTCTCTTGTCAAGAACTAAGCCACCAACGCTGAAATTGTAATAAACTATCCATAAACATATATATTAGTCTTATATCCCCGGGTTTTTTCTTTCCACGGCATCAGCCTTCCTCCCATTCAGAGCCCGTGAATTGCCAAGGATTAATTAAAAACCTTTAAGAGGCCTCAAAAATAAAACGTTTTTAGTATGTTATTTTTGACTAAGGCGTAGCCTTGTTGCTTTCCCCGCAGAGGGGAAAATGGTATCATTTTAACATCATGAAAACATTATTGATTTTTCCGGCCCAATGGTATCCGACTCAGCCTTATCTGAGCACCCCTTACCTAACTGCTTTTTTGCAGGATAAGGGATGGCAGGTATCGCAACGAGATTTCAACATCGAATCTTACGATAATTTCTTATCCGCTCCATTATTGCGTCAAGCAGAAGAAATGATGAGGCAACGTCAGCAGTCTTTAAAAGGACAAGCTTCACTTTCAATCAAGGAAAAATCACATCTAGATGTTCTGTCGATGGGGCTTAAATTTTCGGATAAAATAATTGATGGCGTAGAAGAAGCCAAATCAGTGATGCGAACACCAGAGCGTTTCTTCGATTTTAGCGCATACCAACAGGCAGATATGGTTATAAAATCTGCCTTAAAACTCATTTCCGATGCCTACTCACCGGCTATATTAAGCCTTTCTACCTTTGAAAGCGGTACCCGAGCAGAGGAATCGACCGAAAAAGCCCATGAAACGACACGCGATACCGCTACTAACCCATTCATCAATCTGTATGAAAATGTATTAATACCTACAGAAAACTGGCAGGAATATGACGTGGTAGGAATATCTATTGTAGGTATATCTCAAATAATCCCAGGACTCACTCTTGCGAGATTACTAAAAGAAAAATATCCCCACATACATATTACTCTAGGCGGCCCCATTTTCAGTGTCAACGCAGGTCAATTGATCGGTCATCCTGAATTTTTTGAAGACTTTTGCCATAGTGTTGTGACCTTCGAAGGAGAAGAACCCATGCACCGCCTACTATCTGCGTTGAAAGCGGGGGATTCTCTATACACCGTTCCGAATCTCTTGCATGAGGATAGCGGAAATGTAGTTCAAAATAAAGAAAGGGTGGAACTTAGATTTGAGGACTTGCCGAACCCGGTTTTTGACGGCCTCCCGATGGATAAATATTTATCACCCTATCCAATCATTCCTGTGTTGCAAAGCCGCGGTTGCTATTGGGGTAAATGTACATTTTGCACACATAGTTTTGTTTATGGCCATCGTTACGGAAAACAAAAAACCCAGGCAATGGTGGATGAGCTAGAAAATCTAATGAAAAAATACAATACGAAATATTTTACATTTTCCGATGAAGCCGTGTCTCCGCATTCATTAAATGACGTATCAGAAGAAATGATTGAACGCGAAATCGAAATCTGCTCCCTGGCTCTATTAAAATTTGAAAAGGTAATGGACGAAAATTTGTTTTTAAAAATGAAAAAGGCCGGGTTCAAATTCCTTATGTTTGGGCTAGAAAGTGCAAATGATAGAGTTCTAGCTCTAATAGAGAAGGGAACCACGCAGGAAGTAGAACGCGACGTTTTAATAAAAAGTCATAACGCTGGAATCTGGAACCATTCGTTTTTGTTTTTCGGATTTCCAACAGAAACACAAGCAGAAGCTCAAGAGACCATCGATTTTCTAAGAAATAACCTGCAATCGATACATTCTTTCGGACCCGGGGTATTTTTGTTGAATCGTGATTCCAGTTGTTACCAATTTCCAGAAAAGTTTTCCATTGAAAAAATAATCGAGGACCCCGACCGCAACATCGCCATGAATCTGGACTTTATTGCAAAAAAAGGTATGACCCGGGAGGAAGCGGTAGAAATGAACGACACATGCATACGTATGGCAGAAAAGTATTTCGAATCACTTAAAGTCTGGGGCACGCTGCCACGCGAACATTTTCTACTCTACATCGACAAATTTGGGAAAGACACATTAAATGGCAAACAACCTCCTGCTGAAGAAGAGGAAAAGGTTCTTTGTCGAGTCTAGTTGCAAAGAGGCTTAGAAGCTAACTATGAAAAACTTACTTATATTTCCACCCGACTGGTTACCCTCAGAACCTTATTTGAGTCTACCTTCCTTAGCTTCGGTATTGCGTCCCGCTGGGCACCAGGTTGTTCAAATGGATATCAATGTGGAAATGTATGATTTATTTTTCAGCAGACGTTTTCTGGAGCACGTGGCCCAACGTATCGCTCATGAAAAACAGCACCTTCAAGAAGTGCAAGAAAAACGGGTTCTAGACCAAGAAGAACAGGAGCTACTCGAACGATTACTGACTTGCAACCCCGAACTTTTTGAACAATTCTCAAATGATGTTGAACGTGCCAAGAAAATTTTGCGCAGCCAAGCCTTCTATGACATTGACCAGTTAGAGTGGGCCACAAACTGCCTTCATCAAACCATGGCCTTAATCAGCCTCGGTTATTATCCAGCACAAATTTGTTTCCCACCGATTGAAACCGATATAGTTTACAAACCATTTATGTCCAGCGAGATCATTGAATCGCTTGATGACGATCAGATTAATATTTATAGAGATGTTTATAGCATGCTGATTCGCCCCGTGGTAAAACGCGAACAACCCGCAATGATAGGCATATCAGTCGTGCAGCAGAAACAGCTGATCCCAACATTTACTTTTTGTAAAATGATAAAAGAGGAGTTTCCGGCAATCCATATCACATTGGGAGGTAACATCATCACGCGAATCCGTGACATGCTTCCAGGAATGGATAACTTATGGGAACTTTTCGATAGTGCTATTGTTTATGAGGGCGAATCCGCTTATCTTAAGTTGACCGAGGCTGTTGAAAATGGCGATGAATTTGGAAACTTGCCCAACCTAATTTATAAAGACGAAAAAGGGGTGCATGTAAACAAAGAAGTTTTTGCGGAATCTTTGGCAGAACTTCCACCACCAGATTTTGACGGACTACCACTTGAAAAATATTTTGTTCCGCAACTGATTCTTCCTTATCTGGCGACACGTGGATGTTATTGGGGACGTTGCACTTTTTGTGACCATTTTCAGGGTTATGTGGAAGGTTTCCGCACTAAACAAGTCGATCATATCATTGAAGAAATCAGCTTCCTGAGAGAAAAATATGGAACCCGTTTTTTCCATTTTACTGATGAATCTTATCCACCAGCATTATTTCAGAAACTTTCCCGCCGTTTAGTTGACGATAAACTCGATATTGCATGGACCACACATATGCGTTTCGAAGAATCCTTACTTGAAGAAGAGGTGTGGAAAGATGTGGCAGAGTCAGGCTGTAAATACCTTCACTTTGGCTATGAATCGGGTAATCAGCGCGTACTGCAACTGATGGATAAGGCTACAAAACTCGATGCCATTGAAACTAACTTACGCATGTCTTCGGAAGCAGGTATATGGAATCACTTGATGGGCTTTTTTGGCTTTCCCGGAGAAACCAGTAAAGAAGCAGACGATAGCAAAGCCTTTGTAGAAAAAAATAGTGCGCATATTCACTCCCTTGGTTTCATGACATTTGTATTAGGAAAATATAGTCCCATTGCATTTGAGCCGGAAAAATATGGAGTAACCTATTATAAAAATCCAGAATGGGATCTAGCATTGGATTATTATTTTACGGCTAAGGATGGGCTCAGCATTCAGGAAGCTTTAGACGTCTTCGATGAGTTTGAAAAAAATCACAATACAAAATGGGACCTTAGAACCTGCGTTCGTGAATATATTTTTCTCTACATCGACAAATACGGATCAAACAACCTGCCACAGTTAAAAATGACCCAAGAGCAACGCCGGCAAATGCAACAGCCTGCAATCGGCATGGTTTAGCGGCGAACCGCTTCTGGGAATTAATCAAGACGTTTGGGGTAATTTACAATGCATATCTATTCTTCGTCATAAATAACCACATTTTCATATTCGTTGGGATCGTTACGGGAAACAATTGCCAAGGCGGTTTCTGTATCACTTAAATTGACGGGTTTATGAGGAACTCCAGGGGGGATGTAGACAAAGTCCCCCTCCTCGTTAACCGTAGACTCTTGCAAATATTCTCCAAACAAGGTTTTCACCTTACCCTTTAAAAGATAAATCGCTGTTTCAAAATCTTTATGGTAATGGGCTTTGGGCGAACCACCTGGCGGAATTACCGTCAGGTTCATGGACAAAGCTTTTGACCCTGCGGTCGCCTGTGAAATTCCAATATAATAGGGAAGGTTCTGTTTAGTAGTTATTGTTTCTTCAGGACGAACAGTTATAACTTTTCCTTTTAGATTCAAACTCATATTTGATCTCCTATGAAAAGGAAATTATACACCTGAAAAAAACGGCGGCCATCAAATTTCTATATAGAAACCATCGTCATGAGTAGAAACTTTATAAACCGGGGTGGTATCAGAGTGGTTCCATTTGCAATAGCCTTTTCTAATATTCCAGCCACATTCTTCCCTACTGCAAAAGGCAAACATTCCCTTTAAAACTCCTTTGGACAGGCTACCCTCACAGCTTTTGCATTTATCTGCAATACAATAAAACTTTCCCTCAACATTAAAAAATGCGAGAACATACTTCCACTCTGTATAGGGATGTTCGAGGTTAATTTGTTTTCCATTTCCCTCTTCGGGTGCTTCGTCTAATTCTAGAATTTTCACATTAGACATTGAGGCTAGTCCTCTGGCAAGTATGGACCATATCGATCACGATAATATTTTTCAAGATCCCACCTAAACTTACCTTTCAAATGTGGCAATTCTTCCCCGACCTTATGATCAAAAACAATATATTCCTCTGACTGCTTTTGAATTTCCTCTTCCCTTTTAACATTGGGGTCGAGATATGAATCGCCCAATGAAGAAGTCCCGACAATCAGTTTTTGCCCTCTTTTGATCCATCGTCCTAACATCAGTCGCTCTTCATCTGTTCCCGGTTCTATTGGCATGATTACTTTATATTTTTTAGAAAAAACCTCATATGTCCCACTTATTAGGGGGAATTATTAAAAACCCATCTCGAAGAAAAACGGCGCTTCTCAACAATTCAAAACCACAATTTATTGCGACCTTCAGCTCGTTAGTTGCATTGTTAAGGAGGAATAAGGTAGCATACATCCTTATCTAATTTCAATTTTGTCGTGAATACCTTCTATTTAAAAGAATTAGAGGAAAATTATGTCAACTGAACAGCAATCCGAAAAAACTGCGGAAGAATATTTTAAAGACGGCTTGGCTTTTAGCAAGCTGGGAGACGACCGCAAAACTTTCGAATCTTATAAAAAAGCTATTGAACTTGACCCAGACCATTTTCTGGCCCACTTTAATATTGGTATCAGATATGGAAAGCTGCGTATGAACCTGGAAGCTGCAAAGGCTTTTCGTGAAGCATTACGATTAAAACCCGAAGCACCAATGGTACATTACAGTTTAGCAGTTGTAAGCAACCTCATTGGCGAGATGGAAGAAGCCTTCAAGCATTACAAAGAGGCCATTCGCATCAATCCGGATTTTGGCAGAGCCCACAGTAATATCGCTATGTTATATTATGGAATCAAATCTGGCAAAGAAGCAATTCACCATCTTGCGAGAGCAGCGGATATCTTCAAAGAAACTGGTGAAGATTTTATGGAAAAAAATGCCCGAGATTTATTACAGGAATGTGGCAAAGAATTTGGCCTAAAACCTGAAGATTGCCAAAATTTATAAGCCGTTACATGGAATTTGATGTCGCAATTCTAGGCGGTGGCTCGGCCGGTTATGCTGCAGCATCTGCAGCTCAGTCACAAGGTGCTAGTGTTGCCATTGTTGATCCTGGCCCTCTAGGTGGACTCTGTATCCTACGTGGATGCATGCCTACTAAAACCATTCTCCGTTCATCTGATATCATTTCTTTAACTCGGCGGGCTAAAGAGTTCGGGTTTTTTCCCGTTGATGTAAAAGCTAATTTAGCAGCCATCAATGACCGCAAAAACCAATTGATTGGAGAGTTCACCAATTACCGTATCGAACAGTTGAGAAACACTCGCTTCACCCTTATCGAAGAAAAAGCCGAATTTATATCCCCCCATGAAATCCAGGTAGGAGCTAATACTCTTAGAGCCAAATCTTTTATTATTGCTACCGGTTCTGTGATTGCGGACTATCCAATATCCGGACTAAAAGAAACCGGATATATCACCAGCGATGATGCTTTGACCCTTAGAAAAGCTCCAGAGTCCTTAATAGTTTTGGGTGGAGGCGCTGTGGCCGTCGAACTAGCACAATTTTTTCAACGCATAGGGACTTCAGTTTCATTATTGCAGAGAAGTAAACATATTTTATCGCAAGTCGATGAAGATTTAGCCAGGCCGGTCGAAGATCGTTTTCGCGAAGAAGGAATAAATCTTTATACTGGAACAAAAATTTTTAAAGCTGCCAAAGAAAACCAACGTTCTGTAGTCTACTTTAAACACGAAGGAAAAGAAAAACGTTGCGAAGCAGAAACTATTTTACAAGCTTTAGGAAGAAAACCAAATATTGATGGACTAAATTTAGAGGCTGTGGGAGTCCAAATAGAAAACGGGAAAGTAATGGTAGATTCTGAAATGCGCACTAGCCTGAAAAATATTTTTGCCGTCGGCGATGTAAATGGAATTCATGAAGTAGTACATTTTGCAATTCAGCAGGGGGAAGTAGCCGGTTACAACGCAGCTCATACTGTCTCTTCCAAGAAAGTTGATAACCGTTTAAAGGCAACCGTTGTTTTCACCGACCCTGCAGTGGCTAGTGTCGGTCTGAGCGAAAAGGAATGCAAAGCAGCCAACATTGATTATCTTGCAGCAAAACATCCTTTTAGTGACCACGGTAAATCAATGTGCCTTGGTGAAACACATGGTCATGTGAAAATTTTGTGCGACCCTGTTTCAGGAGAAGTATTAGGGGGGCACATTGCTGGCCCTGAAGCTGGAGAGTTGATCCACGAAATTATCACTCTCATGCATTTTCGGGGAACCGTAAAGGACTTGATGAGCATTCCCCATTATCACCCTACCCTTGCGGAAATTTTAACCTACCCCGCCGAAGAACTAACTGAAAAAATATCTAAAAAATAAATAAGGTTACATTGTTTCCAGTTTGTCAGCTAGTCTATCCATATCTCTCTGACTATTTAATTCTGTGGCACAAACTAGGAGGCAGTTTTTTAATTCTGGATAATGCTGTTTCAAGGGGTAACCGCCTATAATTTGATCCTCTTTCAGAATCTTCAAAATCTCTTCGACCGGTTGTTGACATTCAAGTACAAACTCGTTGAATGAATGTGTGTCAAATTTAACTTCAAATCCAGCAATAGGTGCCAAGCGATTTTTCAGGTAATGTGCTTTTCTTACATTTAAAATTGCAATATCATATAATCCCTGTTTTCCAAGAGTGGAAAGAAAAATGGTTGCGGCAAGGGCGCAAAGCCCTTGATTGGTGCATATATTTGAGGTTGCCCGTTCGCGTCGGATATGCTGCTCGCGAGTCGATAAAGTAAGTACATAGGCGCGCTTACCATTTTGGTCTAGGGTTTCTCCAGCGAGCCGCCCAGGCATTTGTCGGAGATATTTTTCGCGTGTAGAAAAAAAACCCACATAGGGGCCGCCAAAAGAAACTGGCAAGCCAAAAGATTGCCCTTCCCCCACCACAATATCAGCTCCGTGATCGCCAGGGCATTTTAAAATTCCTAAAGATAATGCTTCTGCCACAGCTACAATCAATAATGTTCCGTTTTTTGAGAGGGTCTCTTTTAGCGAATCATATTCTTCTATGGTTCCAAAAAAATTAGGCGACTGAATAATCACTGCTGCCGTATTTTCTGTTAAGTTTTGTGAAATAAAATCCAAATCCGTTCCCCCTTTCGGAGTATAAGGAATTTCCTTTAAGTCAAATTTGCTGCCACGCGTATAGGTATTTACAACCATCCGATATTCAGGATGGATAGCACGCGATATCAGAAACTCACTACGCCGATTAATCCGGTTTGCCATNATGACNGCNTCGGCNANAGCAGAGGCNCCGTCATACATCGATGCATTNGCGATGTCCATACCCGTAAGAAGGCAAATCATTGTTTGAAATTCATAAATGGCCTGCAAAGTTCCTTGACTAACTTCCGGCTGGTAAGGCGTNTAGCTAGTAGCAAATTCTCCACGCGAAATCAAATGGTCAATTAATATTGGAGAAAAATGATGATAAGCACCGGCACCTAGAAAAATAGATCCGTTTTCAGAGGTGGTGTTTCTTTTTTGCAATCCCTTCATGTATTGGGTTAATTCATTTTCCGGTAAACTTGGCGGCANTTCCAACAATTTATTTTGTAGNCGTAATGATTCTGGAATACTATCGAATAATTGCTCAACATTTTTGACACCAATTTCGGCGAGCATTTGTCTAATGTCTTGTTCTGTATGGGGGATATACCGCATTGTTAGGAGAGAAGTTTATTAANAATAATTAGGCTTGTTCCTTACTGCATTGCTCACTATAGTCTTCCGGNCTCATTAAATTTTTAAGCTCATTTTTATCTGTAAGTTCAATTTTAATGATCCAGCCTTTGCTGTAGGGTTCATTGTTTACCTGTTCAGGATGAGCCTCTAGNTCTTTATTAACGGCAGTAATAGTTCCACTGACTGGAGCATAAAGATCAGAAACCGTCTTGACAGATTCCACGACTCCAAATGGGCTTTCCTGCTCTATAAGAGTACCTGTTTCTGGCAACTCTACAAAAACAATATCACCCAGCTGATCTTGTGCAAATTGAGTGATTCCAACCACTGCATCTTTCCCATCCACACGTACCCATTCATGTTCTTGGGTGTAGAGTAAATTTTCAGGGACCTCCATAATGCCTCCAAGAAATTAATAGTTAATCTTTTTCACACGACTTGGCAGGAAAGGAAGCTTAACGACCTGGGCCGGNACGTTCAAATTCCTGATTTCCACATCCAGTTTAGTTCCGGGTTTTGCGTATTCTTTGATTACATAGCATAAACCGATCCCTGTATTCAAGGAAGCAGAAAATGTTCCACTTGTCAATTCTCCAACNGGTGTNCCTTCATTTAAAACCCGGTAATGAGAGCGNGGTACCCCCCGGCCAANCATGCGTAGGCCAACCAGTTTNCGNGAAAGNCCTGCATCCTTTTGTTTTTTAAGTGCTGCTTGCCCCAAAAAATTGTTTTTATGTAATTTGATGACCCACCCTAAACCGGCCTCTAGGGGATTGCAGTTTTCGTTGAGTTCGTTGCCATAAAGGGGGTAACCCATTTCCATTCTAAGAGTGTCTCTGGCACCTAGGCCAATAGGTTGTATATCAAATAATTTACCTGCTTCAAGAATTGCTTTGTAAACCACATCTGCTTGTTGGTGGTCGATATATACTTCGAATCCATCCTCTCCCGTATAGCCTGTGCGAGCCATAATACATTCAAATTTGTGGATTTTGCCTTTTCGAAAATGGTAATATTCAATTTCTCTCAAGGNGATGTCGCATATTTTTTGCAGGACCTCCTCAGAGTGTTTACCTTGCACGGCAATTTGTGCGGTTTGCTGACTGGTATTTTTTACTGAAGCGTTAAAATCCCCAGCATTTTTAAGAATCCATTGAAAGTCTTTATCCGAATTAGAAGCATTTACACAAAGAAAATAGTGATTCTCAGAAAACCTATGTACTAACAAATCATCCACAACGCCACCCGTTTCAAGGCACATTAAGGTATAGAGGGCTTGATTGTTTTGCATGGTTTCAATATCATTGGTAACCAGGTATTGGATCAGGTGTTTTGCATCGGGACCGGTAATTTCAATTTCTCCCATATGACTGACATCAAAAATACCCACTCCATCACGAACGCATTTATGCTCTTGAATCATCCCTTTAAATTGGATGGGCATATGCCATCCGGAAAAAGGAACCAACTTGCCGCTGAGTTCCTTGTGGGTGGAGTGAAGAGGAGTTTTTTTTAGGTCTGAATCATCTGGCATAGGTAAATTACCTGGAAATTTTTTATTAAATAGCGGATCACTTGTATAACTTAATTTACATTAAGCNCGCAAGAAATTATAAACAATAAAAAATCTAGTGGTAAAATGAGTTTATGAGCTTGCATACAGGCCACAAAAAATACGATGTAATTCTGGTAGCAGGTGAGGGTAAGACTAGCTATAAGGTTTATCATCAGAACAAAGCATTTCTGACGCTACAAGGCAAGTGCGTCATTCTATATGTGATTGAAGCATTACAGCAAGTCAAATCAATTGGAGATATCTATATTGTTGGCTTGAAAGATAAACTGGATCAAGTGCTGCATTCCAGTAGGTTAAACCTTGAATTTCCGAAACGGATTCATGTTGTTGAGCAAAAAGCCAATTTATATGAAAATGTTTGGCAAACCTTTTTGCAATCGCAACAAGTCGAGATAAGCAATAGCGCAAAACAACGTGATAAAGCGGTTCTAATCGTTCCTTGCGATGCACCCCTGATTACACCNCAGGAGGTTGAATATTTTATTTCCCATGCAGATATGAACCGCTATGATCATGTGCTCGGGCTGGTAGCACGAGAAAAGTTACAGGATTTTTATCCTGTCGAAAGTAAACCTGGAATTAAGATGGCTTATTTACATATTCAGGAAAACAGTTTCCGGATCAATAACCTACATATGGTCAAACCGCTTCGCATTGAAAATCGAGAATATATCCAGAAAATGTACCAGTATCGCTATCAGAGAAACTTTAAAAATTTGATTTTATTTGGATTATCGGTGTTTGGTAAGGATAAAGCAAAACATTACAAAAATTACATAGGTTTACAGCTTTGCTTNTTTTTTGGCGGACTAGGACTAGAGTTCATGGTAAATTATTTCAGAAAATTNAATCCAAAAAAAGAACTAGAAGCAACCATATCCACTATCATGAAGACCCGATTCTCGGCTCTCGAAGTCCCTTTTCCCGGGGCAGCTCTGGATATTGATAATGCTAAAGATTATGAAGCAATGAAAACGCGGTTTGATGAATGGCGAAAATTTTTAAGTAAGGCCTCCCTTACCAACCTTGAAAATTGCAGCGAGACATTTTCTCCTTCCCGTAAAATGGCACCTACTTCTTCGATGCACTGAGGAGCGGTATCTGTATCTTTGAGATCTCCAGCATAAATACATCTCACATTTTTTTCCGGAAGTTTAAAATAGGAATTTGAGTTTTATTAAATCTTTAAAATATTATGGATCAAAGAAAACTAAGAAACTTTTCTATTATTGCCCATATTGATCATGGCAAGTCCACTCTTGCAGANAAGCTTATTCTTGCCACCTCGGCACTTTCTAAACGGGAAATGAAAGACCAGGTACTGGATAATATGGATCTGGAACGTGAAAGAGGGATAACTATTAAAGCCCAAACTGTATGTCTTAAGTATTCATCTAAAGAAAGTGGGGCTTTTGTATTCAACATGATCGATACACCAGGGCATGTGGATTTCACCTATGAAGTATCGCGCAGTTTAGCTGCATGTGAGGGCGTACTATTAGTAATTGATGCAACACAAGGTATTCAGGCACAAACCATTGCCAATTTGAACTTAGCTATGCAACATGATCTTGCGGTTATACCTGTCATTAATAAAATTGANCTCCCCAGCGCGGACCCNGAGTCTATAAAGGAGCAATTGGAGGACGTATTACAAATCGAATCAGACAACGCAGTACTGGTAAGTGCAAAAGAAGGAATTGGTATCGATAAGTTGATGGAGTCAGTGATAAAATTGATTCCTCCTCCTAAAGGAAATATANATGGNANTTTACAGGCTTTGTTATTTGATGCCTGGTACGATTCTTTTCGCGGTGTCATCATCCTAGTTAAAGTTCAGCATGGAAAAATCGCGGTGAATGACGAAATCATGATGATGGCCACTGGAAACCGTTTTACAGTCGAAGAACTGGGTACTTTCACTCCAAAACAACAACACAAATCTACTTTACAAGCAGGGGAAGTAGGTTATCTAATTGCCGGAATTAAAGAACTGGATCAAACTAAAGTTGGTGACACCATTACCCATGCAAAGGCTCCTGTTGAAAATCCTTTACCAGGATATAAGGATGTCAAACCAATGGTGTTCAGTGGTCTCTACCCTATCAGTGGCGANGACTACGAAGATTTACGCGATTCACTCAAAAAGCTGACATTGAATGATGCTTCTTTTTCTTATGAAGCAGAAACATCGACTGCATTAGGGTTTGGGTTTCGCTGTGGGTTCCTCGGACTGCTACACATGGAAATCATTCGCGAGCGTATTGAACGAGAATATAAAGTCGAACTCCTCACTACCGCACCTACCGTCATTTACAAGGTGATTACCACGGATGGGAAAACGATAATGATCGACAACCCAACCAAATTAAAAGAACAAAAAAACATTGATCATCTGGAAGAGCCTTATGTGATGGGAACCATCATTTTACCAGATGAATATATTGGAGTTATGATGGGCTTGGTTAGAGACCGGCGCGGTATTCAGAAAAAAATGGAATACCTGAATCCAGAAACTGTCTTACTGGAATACGAGTTGCCATTTAACGAAATCGTGCTTGACTTTTATGACAAACTAAAATCTTCTACCAAAGGTTACGCGTCGTTTGATTACGAATTTATAGATTTCAGAACATCCAGTCTGGTAAAGTTGGACATTCTCTTGAATGGGGAGTTGGTAGATGCTTTGTCTTTAATCGCGCATAAAGATAAAGCGTTCTCCCAAGGTCGTGGATTAGCTAAAAAGCTCAAGCAGCAGATTCCACGGCAAATGTTTGAGGTTGCCATACAAGCTGCCATTGGTAGTAAAGTCATTGCACGCGAAACTGTGAAAGCCCTTAGGAAAAATGTGCTTGCCAAATGTTATGGTGGAGATATTACTCGTAAGCGTAAATTGCTTGAGAAACAAAAAGAAGGAAAGAAAAAAATGAAACAGATTGGAAGCGTTGAAATACCTCAAGAAGCTTTTCTGGCTGTGTTGAGGACCGATGACAAATAATCCTTCAGAAAATACAGATAGCAACGGTGTAAAAAGAAAAAGCGTTGCCCGTGAATATACAGAAGCCATTTTTATTGCGCTTCTTTTGGCTCTATTTATCCGCACCTTTGTGATCCAGGCTTTTAAGATTCCTTCAGGTTCTATGGAAGAAACTCTTTTGATTGGCGATCATATTCTCGTCTCAAAATTTGCTTATGGAACTCATATTCCAAACGAAATCCCAATTGTAAATATCAAATTGTTTGATGATATCATCTTATTTCCTACTCTACCGGAACGAGGAGATATTATTGTCTTTAAATATCCAAAAGACGAAAGCCGAGACTTTATCAAAAGAGTAATCGGTATTCCGGGCGATTTACTAGAAGTAAAACACCAAAAAGTATTTATCAATGGCAAACCTTATATAGATCCTTTCGCCAGACATATTGAAGCTCCCTCTAACAGCCCTTTGGTTCCACGAGATGACTTTGGTCCTGTACTGATACCTGATGGCCACTTGTTCATGATGGGGGATAACCGAGAGAACAGCCAGGACAGCCGCTATTGGGGTTTCCTAGATGTAAGCAAGGTGCGTGGAAAAGCATTGATGATTTACTGGTCTTGGAATCAACTTGAGAACTGGGTTCGCTTTGAACGATTTGGAAAAATATTGGAGTAAATAATCAATACCGATGGACTCTTCTCTCTTAGAACGTAAAGCAAAACTTCACGCCCTCATTAAAAACGCAAAAGCTGCAATTCTTGATTTTGATGGGCTGCTCGCCGATTCCGAGCCGTATCACTACAAAGCCTACAATGAGGTATTTCAAAGATACGGTCATACACTGGATAAAGATGAGTATTGGATAGAATGGACATCGAAAGGAAAAGGGATTGCAGGAGAAATCGAACGCCACAATCTAAATTTAAACATCGAGCCAATAGAATTACGCAAACAGAAATTCAAAGTATATAGCCGATTTTGTCAAAGTGGAGATATCAAATTATTTCCTGAAGCGATTCGTTTGGTAAAACGATTATCTGAAAATTATAAGATAGCTATTGCTTCTGGCTCCTGGGCTAAAGATATCCAGCAGATACTAAAAAATGGCAATGCCTTTGATTTAATTCCCATTATTCTAGGGAAAGAATCCGCAAAACGGGAGAAACCGTTTCCAGACATTTTCTTAAATGCAGCCAATAAACTGGGCTATGAGCCTGAAGAATGTTTTGTTATTGAGGATGCCCTGAAAGGATTGAACGCCGCCAATGAAGCTGGAATGCCTTGTATAATTTTACAAAATGAACTGAACCGCAATATTGAATTTAAAAGTGCTGAAATGATTTTTCCCAGCCTTGCAGATTTTGTTTCTGCTCTAGAAAACTAACTTATAGAATCCACATTGTTTTCCAGTTCTGCTTTGAACCCACTGAAAATATTTTGAATAGGAGGAATAAGTTTTTCTTTTAACTCCTCAGGAATCCAGTTAATTCTTTCTACCGGCCAGTTTTCTATAGTGTGAATATCCAAACCTTCCTTCTTAAAAGGTTGCTCGAGACTTTCCTCAAAACCATAAATCAATGCATTGTTAAAAACCATTAGATATAACTCGTTTATTTTTTCAGGCTCATCGAGTCCCTCCATAAATGCTTGCATCATGGTCTGAATAATTGGGGTAGCATGCTCCTTAAAATCATTACTACAGGCATTTTCAAGGGTTCGGTAAATGATAATAATATCTTGCAAAAGATATTTAGTATCTTTGGGGTTTTTTTTGATCGGCCCTTTTTTTAAATCAAAGAAAGGTTTGTACTCTTTAATTATTCTTACTGTATCGCTGATAATAGATTCTTCCCACGAGGCTCTGTTCCAAATAAAGAAAGTTCTTAGCCAGCGAATCCTTTCCTTTTTGTCTTCCATATGCATGGTGATACTTGGTTTAGCTATATTACTATGCGGCAACTTACCGCCCCACATTTTCAATTCAAGTTCAAGGTCACAAACGGCAAAGGCCTCTTTATAGACATCGGCATAAATAGCGACTAATTTTTCAAAATTTTCGTGGATATCCAGTGGGCTATTCTGGGGAAGATTAACAATGGAATAAAGCCTCCAAATTCGCCGACGAGATAATCCGTTGGGTTTGGCAATCAGATAGGTTCCGCCCCAAATACCCGAAGTCATTACCAAGTCTATCCCATATGCATCTTTTAAACGATTTGCAACTTCCTCCCCAATATTTTGATACAACTCATTTATATAATAGAGATTGATCCGATGATTTTCAGAAAATACACGGCTGGAATTTTTCAATAGGCTATCCATAATAAATCCAAGTAAAGGTCAAAAAAAATTCCATCCCCGTCAACGAGGATGGAATTAAATTTTTCCAGTAAAACTACTCCTAACAGAACTATTTTACATGTGTAACAGTCACCGTCACGGCATCAGTTACCACAGGGTTATACGGAACATGATTACCCTGTGCAAAAAGAGCAGTGATTGTATGTTGCCCTTTAGCTAAGTTCAGTGTTTTACATTTAGAGCCATCACCCATATGAACATGATTTGAGTCTTTTCCTATACGTTTACTTAGGTCTGCAGGGATGGGCACATCAATCAATAAATGATGATGTCCCTTACCCGGATTAACACCGTTTTTAGCAGGCTCAACCGTATAACCTTTGGTTGCCATACAAACTTTCAATGGACTGCTTACATTAGTAAGAGTCGCAGGCGTAGTAATAGTGATTGGTTTGTTAGAGGTCACAACTGCGGTTGATCCTCCACCAGATTGAGCTACACATCCTACAAATGCAAATGCGACCAACAAAGCTAAAACTTTAAAAATGGTTTTCATAAAATCCTCTTAAAAAATAATGAAACATCGATTAAAAATCATTAATAAAAAATAAACTGCCAAAACCTTAAAAAAACGAAAAAATTATAGGTCTTTTAAATTTCTTTGAATGAAGTTTTTTTATTAATTTAAAATAAATAGCTAAAAAAAACTTAATAACTAAATTTTCAACTTAACGTGCTCAGTTTATCAATTTTATTTAATATTTAAAATATTATGTACGAAAACAGGAATAAAATCAACGCTGCAATAATAGGTACCGGCTATTTTAGCTTCAAATTATTTTTAAAAAAATCATGACTCGGGCTATAATTCAAAATAATTTGAATATCATAAAAAGGGTATAAATACATATAAAAATAGCCAAAAACCTCTATAGCTATGACTTTTCTTGCTCAAAAACTCTGGAGCCGTGCATTTTTAATTACTGTTCTTTTTTCTTCTTTCTTAGGAATATATTTCGTAAGCTTTTCATCAGAAAGTGCTGCGACTTCTAACTGGAGGAGTCTTGAACCTGGAATGGATATGGGATTATTTTTGGCTCCGAAAAAATCGATAGTAGGTGATTCATTAATAAAAGTATTGCGCGCTGACCCTCATTTTTTCGCGTTAAAACTTCTGAATTCTTCTGCCTCAAAAACAAAAAAAAGATACTCAGTAAAAACATGGGTCAATCAAAACTCTTTAGTGGCTGGCATCAATGCCAGCATGTATCAAAGAAATCAAGTCTCAAGTGTTTCCTATATGAAAACTGGGAATCACTTAAATAGTAAATGGTTATCTAAAGATAAAACCGTCCTTGCGTTTGATCCAATTGAAAAAGAAATACCCAAAGTTAAAATTATTGACCGGGAATGCGAGGACTTCAGCTCACTTCGAAAAAAATATGCAACTTTAATTCAAAGTATTCGTATGGTCTCCTGTAAGGGGAAAAATGTCTGGGCTCCTCAAAATAAAATTTGGAGTACGGCTGCCGTTGGTACCGACATTAAAGGAAGAATTCTATTCATTCATGTAAGGTCTCCCTATTCCACCCATGATTTGATCAATATGCTGATGCAAATTCCAATAAAATTAGAACGAGCGATGTATGTAGAGGGAGGCGCGGATGCACAGTTATATATCAATACGGGAAAAGAAGAACATGAGTTTATTGGAAGTTATTCCACCGGCCTTAGAGAACATGACCAGAATACTTTTTCCCATCCTATTCCAAATGTTTTGGGACTTATCAGAGTAAAACAGCAGTAGGGTTAAAATTGCCAAAAACCAGCAAAATTCATTGTCGTTCTCGTTACCGAATCATATCAGGAGATCAAATTGCTTTAGGACCTGGCAAAGTTGATTTGCTCGAATCCATTGATAAGGTGGGATCGATATCAGAAGCTGCCAGGCAAATCAATATCAGCTATCGACGAGCTTGGGATATGGTCAGTACTATGAATCAGTGCTTCAGTAAACCTTTGGTTGAAAGTATGACAGGCGGAAAAGGCGGAGGTGGAGCAAAACTAACATCGTTAGGAAAACAAGTAAAAGCTATTTATCGGAAAATGGAAGTTAAAGCCAGTTTATCAACCAAGGAGGAATGGGGCTCTCTAAAAAAACATTTAAAGAAATAATCCACAATGGCTACCTATCAAACCTTATTTGCAATGATCTCCAATCCAATAAACTTTATAGACAAATTGTCGCCTGGGTACTGACTGTAGGCATCTGTTTCATCTTCATATTTATGAAAATCAAAATGTGATATGTTGAACCCCGTATCCCTTACATCCTGAATTAAGGTCTCACAAAATTTATCTTCAATTTCGACAAGAGTTTCTTTATATCCACGTATAAGTTTGTTTCCATATTCTGGATTTTCTGCACTTCTTAATATCTGACATTCCAAATCAGTATCTAAAATTATTAACATTCCACCTTTTACCAAAGCCTCCAACGTCCATTGCAAAAATTTTTTTCGCTCGTCTCTTTGCAGATGATGTAGAAATTTATTAGCAAGAATACAACCGTAGTTTTCCTTTATAGGCACATCTGGGAAATCGATTTTTAAAATTTCTATATTGGTTTTCCCTGAAAGTCTTGTAAAGTGCGTCAAGCCCATGATAATAAAATTAAGATTATCGGTAAGAATCAGTTTCGGGTAATCCTTTGGCCAGTCATGGATTAAACGGAATCCGGAGAGTCCAGTTGCAACATCCATTACGCTACCTTTTAGATCGGCAGGAATCATCTCCATAGGGTTATCCCAAGGAAAGTTTTTTGTCTGAAAAAGATAAATACTGTAACTTTCACTTAACAACCGGGTTATTTCAGTATCACTAAATAGAAACGATGTCTCTCTAATTGCTCTTGCCAGCTCCCGAAACAAAATTGAAAACTTTTCATTGATCTGATCTATAGAATCCGAATAAATTACCTTATTTTTTTTAAAATTCATATGGATGTGATCAAAATTTAGATATACAGCGGGTCGTTCATGCTGAACATAAAGAAGGTCAGCAAGGTCTATCATGATTTCTGGGTATGCGGACTGTAATAGTAAATTAAAAACTGTTTGATTGTCTCGACCAAGATCTGTTTGAGGAAAACCTATATGTTCATTGAGACAATCAAAAAAAGAAATTACTCTCTGACATAACTCTGGAGATTTGGAGTTATTTAATCCAGAATATTTTTTGCCGACATCGGTAATCAAAGACAGTCGGTTTTTTGATTTGGCAAATATGGAATGATTAGAACTCATTATGGCCAATCCCATCCTGCTCTTCCAAGAAGATAAAAAGTTATAATAAGGCAGGGTAAGAAAAAAGGCACAGCTTGAAAAGTTTCCCCTGTAATAAGTGAGTATGCTGTAAACCCTGACCTTGCTCCATATATGATTGCAAGGATCTTAGCCAAACGCTTTTTCTCCTTCAGAAGGTAATAGGTAAAAAGACCCAAAAGCAAAATAAACGCAACTAGAGAAAGTAGAGCTGTCAAACCCAAGTTAAACGGCGGGATAAAAAACATAGCCACGCCCAAGTAAATCAGATTTAAAACGAAAAATCCATAACCTGCCTGTCTGAACTTACGCGAGCGATTTGAGATTTTTGCGTAGTCTATATCAATCAAATCTGCTGGATTATTTTCCATTTATAAAAGTTCCTTGAACTGAAGCGATGGTTGCAGTTAATTTTAGGGTATGTTAGCTTCGATTTCTTGGATTTGCAATAAACTAGCCCAATGCAAATGGCCAAGTCACAGTTTTTCCAAAAGTGCCAAGCTGAGAGGAATTTAAAACAACTTTTGAGGCTCAAATTTTAAACTTAACCTACTCAATCATAAATATCTTATGAGCAAATTATGCTGCCAGTTGAAGAACAATTAAAAACCCTTAGAAGGGGTACAGCGGAGATCATTGATGAAAAAGATCTAAAGGAATTGCTGGCAAAAGGTAAACCGTTACGTATCAAAGCCGGTTTTGACCCAACAGCTCCTGATCTACATCTTGGGCACACCGTGCTTTTACACAAAATGAAACAGTTTCAGGACCTGGGTCACGAAGTCATTTTTCTTATTGGAGATTTCACAGGGATGATTGGAGACCCAACTGGGCGTTCTGAGACAAGAAGAAATCTGACGCCAGATGAAGTAAAAGAAAATGCTAAAACTTATCTGGAACAGGTTTACAAAATTCTAGATATTAAAAAAACCATCATTTCTTATAACAGTGAATGGATGGGAAAGTTTACATCTGTAAACATGATCGAATTAGCCGCACAATATACTGTGGCACGTATGTTGGAAAGAGATGATTTTCAAAAACGGCTAGCAAAAAATCTACCCGTATCTATCCACGAACTTATGTACCCACTGATTCAAGGTTATGACTCTGTTGCCTTGAAGTCGGACGTAGAACTTGGAGGTACCGACCAAAAATTTAATCTACTAGTAGGCCGGGACCTTCAACGAGCATATGGTCAAAAACCTCAAATTGTTCTTACCATGCCTCTACTAGAAGGAACGGATGGAGTTCAAAAAATGAGTAAGAGTTTAGGCAACAGTATCGGGGTATTTGATCCTCCCAACGAAATGCTTGGAAAAATCATGTCAATATCTGATGACTTAATGTGGCGGTATTATGAGCTGCTAAGTCAGGTATCGACAGACCAACTGAGTTCAATGCAAGAACAAGCAAAATCAGGAACATTGAATCCAAAAGATGCCAAGATTAATTTAGCTAAAGAGATTGTTGCTCTTTACCACTCTTCGAGTTTAGCAGAAGCTGCTATTGCTGAATTTGAAAATGTATTCAAGAAAAAGAATACTCCTGAAGATATTCCAGTCATAATCGGTTGGGGTCCAGAATCCTACAACATTTGCAATATTCTAAAAGATAATAAACTAACAGACAGCACTTCTGCGGCTCGAAGATTGATTCAGCAGGGCTCGGTAACTGTCAATGGCGAAAAAGTTGAGGATGTGAATCAGGAGTTTTCAGGAGATCAGGAATACTTGATTAAAGTTGGTAAAAAAAGGTTTCTGAAAATTGCCCCTGGTTAGCACTTATTAATCTGTTTTCCTCAATGTACGTTCTAGTTTTTCTCAATAATTGCTGTTTGGCTTTATTTTCCTCGGTACCTACCATTTTTATTTGGGGAGCGTATAAAAACAAAAAAATCTAATTAATCCCCAATAGATCGAAATTAAAACCATCGGGTTTTTCCAGAATTGCCTTGAATATCCTAAGCCCAACCTTATATAACTCGTATAAACTCTCTTAAATAAACCCAGACCAAACCTTACCCTTATTATTTGGCGTAATTTATTGCATTTTTAAGTTATTTTTGCCATTACAAAGGCTCACAGCCAAAATGAGAATTTTTCAATTAAACATACTAGAAAAAAGACTAGGGAATTCATTTGACAACCAATATTGGCAAAGTATAATTATTGG
>NZYH01000024.1 GCA_002697825.1 Nitrospina sp.
CAGGAGAACACAAATTCTGAGGATGTATATTTAGAAAAATCTATAGATCAATTAGGAGAAATTGCTTATCAACAGGTGACACAGGGACAAATCCAGCGTTTTCAAAAGGAAGAGCCTGGTTATGACAAAAGGGATATAGATAAAGATAAATTTGACCTTCTGATTCAAAAGGAAGACATCCAACCAAGATGGAAAGGTGTTATACAACAGACTCCAAGAAGATGGGAGTTTCGTCATCCTTCATTTCAGGAATTTTTGGCGGCAAGACATATCGCAAAAATATCCAATTGGCAAGAAATAGTAAGAAAAAACTGTGGAGAAGAAAAATGGCATGAGGTTTTTAAAATATTAGCAGGTTATGTTTCTGGAAAAGAACTGTTTGATATTTTTATCGAAGAAGGTGCTGTAATGCTAGCGGGAAATTCTTTGCCAGAGGTTAGAGAATTGCCTGAAGGACAAAGCTTGCTTGTCCGTCAGTTATTAAAATATCAATGTCAAGAATCTCTACCTCAATTTAAACCTTGCCGTCTTATTCGTGTAAAAGATGTTTGGAAAACCAACGATGAAGATTATTTAAAAGCTTTGTTGGATAAATTGTTGAAACGTGAGAATCGAGATAGCAGAATACTGTTCAGTGTTTTCGAATTGGTTCTGAGCAAAAATAAATTAGATATACATGGATTATTAGATAATTTTGATTTGGAACCAATAAGAAAACTAAAAGACTTTCAGGAGTTTTTTAATGAGATTAAAGATGGAAGTAAGGTAAACCTTTCCAAATTGAAAAAATATAGCGAAATGGTAACAGTGCCCAAAGGTAAGTTTATTTATCAGGAAGAAGAGGATGAAGAAGATCAAATAAATCTTGAGGAATTTTCGATCATGAAATTTCCAGTCACTAACTTACTCTATATGCAATTTGACCCACAACATAAAACTCGATACCCGCAATACTCATGGGAAGAAGATCAGCCGGTAATTGGTATTAATTACTATGAGGCAATTATTTTTTCTCTTTGGTTGGAACTCCGTTTGCCCACAGAAAAAGAATGGGAAAAAGCTGCAAGAGGTACAGATGGACGAGTATACCCTTGGGGAGAAGCCATGGGTTATGAAAAAGGCTTTGCCAATACTTGTGATTTTATGGAGTGTAAAACAAATTCAGTCTCCGAACTGGAACCTGGTATGTCTCCGTATGGTTGTTTCGATATGGCTGGAAACGTATGGGAATGGTGTATGCAATGGAATGTTTCTAAACACTCAACACAGCGGATTGTAAGAGGAGGGTCGTGGATGAATTATCTGGTACATGCAAAATGTTTTTTTCGTAATGCATTTGATCCTGCCGAAAGATATCTAGCTGTAGGCCTTAGGTGCGTTTCAGGCTCTCGTTTTACTGAGATCGAAGAAGAAGATATGGATGAAGATTGAATATAGTGAGCTAAAAAGTAGATCTTGTTAATACCAAGCGGAGTGCATAAAAGTATTTTAATCCAATAGTTTACCTGATAAAATTGATCCAGTATTTACTCCTAATTCACAATTAACTATTAGCAGGGAATTTCGATAAGTCATAGCAATGAAATTGTCTGTCAATGAGGTAATACTATCGAAATATGGTAGGTATGCTTTGTTGTAATAGATTGAAATCTTCACAATTTTTTCTTTTTGTTCAAAAAAATGAATAACCCACATATGCTCAGGGCTTTAGAATTAGCCGCAAGAGGAAAGACCACACCTAATCCCATGGTAGGAGCCGTCCTAGTTAAAAAAGGGAGTGTTATTGGGGAAGGATTTCATTTATATGCGGGTGAGCCACATGCGGAAGTAGTGGCCTTAAGGAAAGCAGGGAAGAAGGCAAAAGGCGCAGATCTCTATGTTAACTTAGAGCCTTGCTGCCATAAGGGTCGAACTCCTCCTTGTACGGATGCCATCATTAAAGCTGGTGTGAGTAGGGTTTTTGCTGGGATGAAAGATCCGAACACAAAGGTTTGCGGTAAAGGAATTCGTGCTTTAAAAGCTGCCGGAATAAAAGTTTCGATCGGATTAATGATGAAAGACTGCGAAAAACTAAACGAGGTGTTTGTCAAGGTGATGAAGACGGGACTTCCTTTCGTTACCATGAAAACTGCTATATCTCTTGATGGGAAAATTGCTACGCGATCGGGAGACTCTAAATGGATTTCAGGAGTGCAATCTCGTAACTTTGTACATGGGTTGAGAAATCAAAACTCCGCAATTCTGGTAGGAACGAAGACTATAATGAATGATAATCCTCAATTGACTTGTCGTGCGAAAAAAAAAGGAGTTCGGCATCCAGCGCGAATTATTTTAGATCGGAGGAATAAAATTCCACTAAAAGCTAAAGTGTTTGCAAATAGCAAAAAGCAACAAGTTATTTATATTGCTGGCCCAAAACTTTCGCTACAAAGAAAAAAATATTTAGTTGAAAATAATATAGAAATCGTAAAGGGGAAAATTGAAAAATCGGGATTTGATTTAAAGCATCTAATGAAACTTTTGGCAAAAAAAGATCTTACCTCCGTATTGATTGAAGGGGGAGGGGAGATCAACAGCAGTGCTCTTGGGTCAGGTATCGTTGATAAAGTCTATACCTTTATTAGTCCTATTCTGGTTGGTGGGCAGCAGGCTCCCGGTCTAATAGGAGGCATGGGTATTTCTAAAATTGCGAAGGCAATAAATTTAAAGAATATGAAGGTAACTCAAATGGGAGAAGACCTGATGGTGGAGGCCGTACCATGTTTAGCGGAATAGTTGAAGCAGTAGGAACGGTACGTGAATTTGTTCGCGATAAAGAAAGCGCAGCTATGGTAGTAGAGACGGATACTAACTTCAAAAATCTAGAAAATGGAGAAAGTATTGCGGTGAACGGNGTTTGNCTAACTGTTGTTGAATTCAATGATTCAATATTTCGAATGGACTTAGGAACCGAGACTTTAAATAAAACTAGTTTTAAAAATAAAAAGTCAGGGGATAGGGTGAATCTNGAAAGATCATTAACATTTTCCTCAAAAATCAGCGGCCATTTTGTAAGTGGNCATATTGATCAGGTAGGTAAAGTAACAAGTATTGAAAAAAAATCAGGGGAAGTTTTGTTGAAATTTTCCCATCCTCCTTTTCTNACTCCNTATATAATGGAAAAGGGTTCTATAGCNTTGGATGGTATCAGTCTAACAGTGTTTAATTGTAAGGATAATTCTTTTGATGTTTCAATCATTCCTTTTACTTGGAATCACACGAATCTCAATACTAGGAAAATAGGCGATTTAATAAATATCGAATGTGATATGATTGCTAAATACGTACACAAAGCATGTGAAAACCTTATTAAACCTCGAGCATCAGGGTCGGTATAGAGTTTTTACCAAACAAGGATAGGAATAAATGGGAAAAGAATTTAGCAGTATAGAAGAGGCTATTAAAGATGTCCGGGAAGGAAAAATGATTNTCATCGTTGATGATGAAGATCGGGAAAACGAAGGCGATTTGATGATCGCGGCCGAAAAGATAACGCCTGAACTTATCAACTTCATGGCCAGATTCGGTCGTGGTTTAATTTGTCTAACGCTGACTGAAGAGAGAACTAGGGANTTGGGTCTTTCTATGATGGTGGATGATAATCAGTCTGCTTTTGAAACTCCTTTTACCATTTCTATTGATGCCCGACATGGAATCAGCACGGGTATTTCAGCTGCTGACCGTGCNCATACAATAAAAGTAGCTATTGATCCAGAATCTATTAAAAGTGATCTAGTGAAGCCAGGGCATATTTTTCCTTTAAGAGCTAAGGACGGAGGGGTTTTAGTAAGGATGGGACAAACCGAAGCTTCTGTTGATATGGCACGCTTAGCTGGACTAAATCCTTGTGGGGTTATATGCGAAATAATGAATGAGGATGGAACCATGGCGCGAGTTCCGCACTTGATAGAGTTTNTCAAAGAGCATGGGNTGAAAATGATTACTACTAAAGATTTGGCAGAGTATCGGCTCATGAAAGAAGCCTTGGTGGAAGAAGTGACTTCGACGGTTTTGCCAACTTATGCAGGAGAATTTAAATCTGTAGCCTTTAAAAATTTATTAGATGAGCAAATTCATATTGCTCTGGTAAAAGGTGAAATAAAAAAAGATAACCCAACACTCGTTCGAGTACATTCGCAATGCTTGACAGGTGATGTATTTGGTTCTTACCGTTGCGATTGTGGCGAGCAACTNCAAAAATCTATGGAGATGATTGAGCAAGAAGGAACGGGTGTTCTACTTTATCTTTATCAAGAAGGTAGAGGTATTGGCATTATAAATAAACTAAAAGCCTATGCATTACAGGATGAAGGAAAAGATACAGTCCAAGCTAATGAAGAGTTGGGNTTTAAGCCGGATTTAAGAGATTATGGAATTGGTGCCCAGATNCTTCGTAAGTTGGGCTTAAAAAAAATACGTATCATGACCAATAATCCNAGNAAAATTGTTGGANTGGAAGGTTATGGACTGCAATTGGTAGAGCGAGTTCCAATTGAGGTGGAAGCGAAGAAAGACAACCTCAAATACCTGCGCACTAAGCAAAAAAAACTGGGCCATCTATTTCAAAATATAAAGTAAGCCAAAATGGTTGAGATTTTAGAAGGAGATCAAAACGCCAGGGGCCTCAGGTTTGGGGTGGTAGTTAGTCGGTTTAATGACTTTGTTACTAGCAACCTCTTGACGGGAGCGCTGGAGGTTTTAAATCAATCTGGTGTAAATGAGGCGGACTTAAAGATTATTAAAGTACCAGGTGCTTTTGAACTTCCTCAGGCAGCGAAGAAACTGTGTTCTACTGGGAATTACGATGCGATAGTTTGTCTGGGTGCAGTTATTAGAGGAGACACCTCGCATTTCGATTATATATGTGCTGAAACTAGCAGGGGTATTGGCCAGGTAGGCCTTGAGTTTAATGTCCCTGTTTTATTTGGTGTATTGACAACAGAAAACCTGGATCAAGCTGTTGCACGTTCAGGTACCGGAACTTCCAATAAAGGTCGTGAAACAGCTAAGGCTGCAATTGAAATGGCAACACTCTATAAACAACTTTAAGGGATAAAATGGGAAAGCGCCGAGCAGCTAGAGAATTAGCCTTGAAGTTTTTGTATCAAACTGAATTTAATTCTGAAAATCCTGATTTAGAATTGGATTCTTTTTGCCAAAGGATAAATGCAACCGAAGAAATTCAGGGTTTTACACGGGTGTTGATTAAAAAGCTTTTATTGCATGAAAAAGAAGTCGATGAATTATTAAAAAAGATTAGTACTAATTGGCCTCAGGANCGTATGGCAGTCATTGATAGAANCATTNTNCGACTTGGGGTTTCCGAACTTTTATTTGATTCAACAACTCCTCCGAAAGTAGTCATTAACGAAGCGATTGAAATAGCAAAAAAATTTGGAACTGATGAATCACCAGATTTCATAAACGGAATTTTAGATAAGATNTTTAAAGAATCTAAGGTAGTTCCATAAAGTCGCCCATGAGATATGTTATATTCTCAGACCTTCATAGTAATCTCGAAGCCCTAAAACAATTTGAGAAAGAAATTTCTTCCATTTCTTTTGACCGTCTGGTTTGCTTAGGAGATATTGTGGGTTATGGNGCCGACCCAAATTCTTGTATTGATTGGGTTAGAAATCATGCGGATATTGTTATTGCAGGGAACCACGATTTCGCCGTAGTTGAAAAAACGGATGTTTCTTATTTTAATGATCATGCAATTTNGGCCTGCGAGTGGACTAAAAAAAAACTGACNTCTAAGAACAGAAGATTTCTCGAATTACTTCCGATGGATAAGAAAGCTGACAGAATTTACTGGGTACACGCATCACCTTACCAGCCTGCCAGATGGCATTATATTGTTAATAAAAGAGGCGCAGAAAAGCATTTCAAGAGTTTTGATGTGCCTNTTAGTTTTGTAGGTCATTCTCATATTCCAATCATCTTAGAACAAAACCCTAAAGGTATAATTGATTGCCATACTGCGGATGTTTGCAATGTTAAAGCCGAAAATCGCTATATTTTTAATGATGGAAGCTTGGGNCAACCTCGGGATGGCACGACCCAACCTACCTATATACTTTACGATTCTGATGAGTGCATGGTTGAATTCAAAAGATTTCGTTACGACTTCGCACCAACTCAAAAAAAAATCATTGAAAATGGACTACCCACATACCTTGCAGACCGTCTTTCTTTTGGAAAATAAGAAAAAAGTATCTTTTTAATTTTGGAAAACCCTCCAGACTTCCGTTAAACAAAGAAAAAGGTTTGTTGACCCCTACTATAGAGAAATGTTATAGTTAAAGCAAGAAACCTCAATAAAATTAATAACTTAAGAAATAAATTCCCTGTTTTTAGATGAGATGGCTTCCATGCGTTCTCTAATTTTAAAGATATCTATATCGATTTTTGTTTTTGGAGTATTTTGTNCCCAGCCAGTCTTAGTTTTTGCGACCTCGGTCGGTGACTCATATTTCTTAGCCCAAAAATCATTTTACCTACTAAAGGCTTCTCCTGAAAAACAAAAGTTCAGGCACCACTGGATGAACACCATNAAAATGTTTTTAAAAGTGGTAGATCATTTTCCCAAAAGTGGCGAAGCGTACAAGGCAGAATTCACAATAGGAAAGTTGTATGAAGGNTTGAGCGCTATTTCCAAAAACCCTAAAGANCTAGAAAAGGCATCNTATCATTACAACAAAGTTTTCAGGAATTTCCCCCCTGGAAACCTTTCAGATGATGCCTTGTTTCGGATTGCAGAAATTTATCTGGTGAAAAAACAGCTTGCCTCCGCATCTGAAATATTTAAAAAAATTGTTACAAAATATCCGAAAGGGGATCAAGCTAAAAAAGCTCAGCAAAAATATAAAAGTATTAAAGTAGTAGCTAAAAGCAAAAATACAGANCAAATCGCTCCTGTNAATATTCAAAGTCAGCGAAAGCNNACTTCCTTTGCAAATCGGGACTTGGCATTGAAAAAGGTGGGCTCTCTTGAAACTAACAAGGGTAGCGAAAGGTTTATTGTAGGATTTAAGAATGAAATTCAAAAAGAAAACTCTGAAAAACAGGTCCTAAAAAAAAGTATCACATCTTTACGAATTAAACCAACCAGGCAAGTTTCAAGGAAAGCTTTAAATCGAACTATTGATGTTCCTGATACTTTTCCATCTAAAAAGATAGTAAATGTCAAAGATGGCTTTGGAAGGGGGTATTTATATAANCCAAAAACTCCNAAGAAAAAACAAGNTACGCTGCCTTTGATCGTTGTGGATGCAGGTCATGGTGGCAAGGATGACGGCGCCATGAGTGCCTCAGGTATNAAGGAAAAGGATATAAATCTAAAAATATCTAAACATGTAAAAACCATTCTTGTGAGTAGATATAAGTATCGAGTGGTGATGACGAGAAAGGACGACACATTTATTCCCTTAAAAGATAGAAGTAAAATATCAAATAGGAGAAATGCGGACTTATTCGTATCAATACATGCTAATGCNGCAAAAAGAAAATCGGCCCACGGCATTGAAACTTATTTTCTTGGGACATCCNACAATAAACAGGCCTTGGCAACAGCAGCTCGGGAAAATGGAGATTTGGTGAAATCGGTAAATGATGATCAGGTACAGCAGATCCTTGCTAGTTTGATTACTACAACAAAAATTAATGATTCATCCAGGTTAGCTGGACGTGTTCAAGAAAATCTTTATAAGACATCCAAAAAGACAAATCATAACGTAAAAAACTTGGGTGTNAAAGAGGGGCCATTCTATGTCCTTCATGGCGCCGATATGCCTAGTATTCTTGTTGAAGTCGGGTTTTTAACCAANCCGAAAGAGGCTAAAATGCTCGCTAAGTCAGAATATCTTTACAAGTTAGCATCTTCTATTGCAGAAGGAATCCACAAGTATATGAAGGATAAAGGCCCTTCCATTTAAACTAGTATGTCATCCCTCATAATTGCCATTGTTGGCAGAGCAAACGTTGGCAAATCTACCCTCTTTAATAAACTCACTCAAAGTCGTAATGCTATTGTTAATGATACGCCCGGTGTTACCCGGGATAGGATGTACGGCANNNTAGATTTNGGAAATCGTACTGCAATGATAGTTGATACGGGTGGNATTGATGTAGATCAAAGCAACCCGATAGAACTCCAAGTGGTTGAGCAAGGAAAATGGGCAAGAAATGAATCTGACTGTGTAATCGTGGTTGTAGACAACCAGGTAGGGCTCATGCCGCATGATCGTGAAGTGGTGGATGAAATNAGAAAANCTGGAAAACCTTTTATAATTGCAGTTAATAAAATTGATTCGCCAACTAAGCATCATATGCATCTAGATTTTAATTCCTTGGGTATTGATAATTTATTGCCGGTTTCGGCAGAACATGGTCATGGGATCTATGAATTGATTGAAACTNTGACCAAACTCCTCCCTGAGNATTTTGAACAGAAACAGGACAATAATGCGATAAGAATTGCCGTAATTGGNAAACCCAATGTGGGCAAATCATCATTAATAAATAAACTTCTAAATTCCGGCCGATGCATTGTCTCAAATATTCCAGGAACAACTCGGGATTCTATTGATACATTCCTTCAAGCAAATGGACAGGATTTTGTACTGATAGATACTGCAGGTATTCGTAGAAAAGGTAAGACCAAGCAGGTGCTAGACAAATTCAGCGTTATCATGGCACTAAAGGCACTGGATCGTTGTGATGTGGCAATCTTGTTATTGGATGCAATGGAAGAGGTTACAGATCAGGATGCCACGGTGGCTGGATATGCTTTGGATCGGGGNAAGAGCTGCATTATAATTGGAAACAAATGGGATTTGATGCGAGAAAATGAAATATCATTTGAAGAATTTGAACAAAAAGTGAGACGTAGACTCAAGTTTCTAGATTTTGCTCCTATCTTAACGGTATCTGCAAAATCAGGTATGCGGATTGATAAAATTTTGCCGCAAACGGAAAAGGTATTTATGGAATATTCTAGAAGAATAACAACGAGTCAAGTGAATGATTGTTTTGAAAAGGCGATTCAAAGAAATCCGATGAGTAGTTACCGNGGAAAATTTTTGAAGATGTTTTATGCCACTCAAATTAAAATTAACCCTCCCACCTTTAAATGTTTTTTGAATTTCCCAGAAGCGATTCATTTCTCTTACCGACGTTATTTAGTAAATAGCCTTAGAAAAACGTTTGGCCTAATGGGTACACCTATCCGGCTTATTTTATCTAGAAAAGAGGAATCTTAAAGACTGATAAATATTTTTTTGTTAAAAATTAGTCTAAGCTACTTTTCAGCTTTAACCCCAATGAAATGAATTGCATAACTTCGCAGATCTAGTATTTGTTATGGGTATTGTTTCCCTATATCTCCTAAATATTCGATTTAACCGAGTTTTTTGTTAAATTCGTACTCATAAACCTTTGACTTTTCCCTCGAAATTTGGAATGGTTAGGACTCCAAAAACTATTGGATTCAGATTTTTTGTGGTGTTTTAATTCCCGATAAATAGGTTGGCATTTTTACCAAGGGAGGAAATATGAAACAATACAAACTTCAAGACATCCGNAATATAGGGTTTGTGGGGCACGGTGGTTCNGGCAAAACCTCTTTGGCCGAATCTGTTTTATTTTTGACAGAGGTTTCTGATCGTTTAGGTAAAGTTGGTGATATCTCCTCGGTTATGGACTATGACCCTGATGAAATAAAGCGAGGNCATTCAATAAATTCTTCCGTGGCATTTTGTGAATTCAATTCAACAAAAATTAANCTTCTAGATACTCCAGGAAGCAGTAACTTTATAGCTGATACACCATCCGCCTTAAGGGTTGTTGATGGNCTGGTTTTTGTTATAAGTGCCATTGAAGGGGTNCAATTTTATACTGAAAAAATTTGGAAATGGGCAGACGAGTTAAATTTACCGCGGATCATTTTTTTAAATAAGATGGATCATGANCGAGCTAATACAAGTCCAATTTTAGAAGCTATTAAAAACAAATTTAAGATAACCCCAATTTTTATTCATCTTCCCCNAGNAACCGAAGANAATTTGTCAGGAATTGTTGACTTGATCGAGAATAAATTTTTTTTATATGAAAAAGAAAAAAAAGGTAAAGGAAAGCTGGAGGATGTNCCNGCNGATATTTCCGAAGAAATTGAGATTAGTCATGGGGAGTTAATGGAAGCGGTTGCTGAAGTTGATGATGAATTGATAGAGAAATATCTTGAAAGCGGGGAGNTNACGGAAGAAGAATTTTCACGTGGACTAAAAGAAGGCATTCAAAATGGTCAGTTGATCCCTGTTTTATGTGGNTCTGCGTTAGAAAATATAGGTGTAGACCTTTTGTTGGANGCTGTTGTTAAATATCTTCCCTCACCTGAAAACCGGATTCCTGTAAAAGCTAAAAAAATTGAGGATAATACAGAGATCGCTGTATCTGCAAACGGAAGTGACGTAGCTTCGGCTCTAGTTTTTAAAACAGTTGCAGACCCTTATGCGGGNAAATTAACTCTCTTTAGAATGTTTTCTGGGGCTATTAAAGGAGATTCTTCAATATATAATACATCGAAAAATGTTTCGGAACGGATTGGGCAGCTTTATATGCTCCAAGGCAAAACTCAGATCTCCGTTTCTGAAATTTCGGCCGGAGACATTGGTACCGTGGCCAAGCTTAAACAAACCATTACGGGAGATACTTTTTCTAGTTCAAATGAGAAAGTTATTTTTCCTCCCATCATTTTTCCATTACCGGTTTTTTCAAGGGCTCTACTACCTAAAACCCGAGCAGATGAAGAAAAAATTAGTCATGCATTGCAAAGGCTCACTGAGGAAGATCCGACTCTTAAAGTTGAGCGAAATTCTCAAACAGGTGAACTACTGATTTCAGGGCTGGGGCAGGTTCATTTTGATGTATCTTTAGAAAGGTTAAAGGCTCGNTTTGGAGTTGAAGTTGATGTTAAAGCCCCACANATTCCATATCTCGAGGCAATAAAGGGTNCTACCAAGGTGCAGGGAAANTATAAAAAACAAACNGGCGGTAAAGGGCAATTCGGNGATACCTGGATAGAAATNTCTCCTTTAAAAAGAGGGGAAGGCTTTATATTTGAAAATAAAATAGTTGGTGGAGCGATTCCAAAAACTTATATCCCTGCNGTTGAAAAAGGGATCGANGAAGCCATGGCAANTGGGATTATAGCCCATTATCCCATGGTTGATGTTAAGGTTAGTCTATATGATGGTTCTTACCATAATGTAGATTCCTCTGAAATGGCCTTTAAAATTGCAGGGTCTTTGGGTTTTAAAAAGGGTATACCGGATTGCAAACCTATTCTAATTGAGCCAGTAATGAATATGGCAATTGTGGTACCAAATGACCAAGTTGGAGATATTATGGGGGATCTTAATGCCAAACGAGGGAAGATTCAAGGAATTGATCCCGGCGAAGACATACAAACGATCCGTGCCCATGTTCCTATGGCAGAAGTGTTGAATTATGCAGCGGATTTAACTTCAATGACTGGAGGAAGAGGAATGTTTGTGATGGAGTTCGACCATTATGAAGATGTTCCTGATCATCTTATGAAAAAAATAATTGAGAACTCAAATAAGGATTTTGAAGAGAAGCATTGATCTGTCAAATGAAAAAAATAAATGATAGACCCCAACCTTCGAGGTAGTTATATTGAAAAAAGTAGACTTAAATGGAACTCTTGTTAAAGCTGATATCGTCGACTTGGTTTATGAAAAGGTAGGTTTTACACGTCATGAAGCAGCTCAAGCTGTAGAGATCATATTTGATGAAATAAAAAGACATCTTGCTCAAGGTGAAAATGTTCGAATATCAAGATTTGCCAGTTTTGTTTTGAGGAAAAAAAATGCTCGCAGAGCACGCAACCCTAAAACGGGAGAATCAATTAGAATCAGTGCCCGTACCGTTTTAACTTTCAAGCCTAGTAAACAATTGCTTGCTTCTACAGACCAGGACACAAATGAAGATACCCTCGATTCCTGATAAATTATTTTTTAAAATTGGTGAAGTTGCTGACCTTGTGGGTATAGAGCAGCATGTGCTTAGGTATTGGGAAGAGGAGATTGAATCTCTTAAACCCAAAAAAAATAAATCCGGTCAGCGGCTCTACCAAAAAAAGGACCTTGAGTTGATCTTCGAAATTAAGCAATTACTTTATGCAGAGAAGTTTACGTTAGCAGGTGCTAGGAAAAAATTAAAGCAAAATAAGAAAAAAGAAGTTCAATTGGATATTGCTTTTGATCGTGGGGATTTCATTGGATGGAAAGAGGAGATGAAGCAAGATTTAGAATCTATCTTGAGAACCCTTGACAAGAAAGGGTGACCTTTCAGGAAGTAAAAATATTTAAACATTCCTGACCTAAGGGTCAGGAATGTCTTGTGATATAACTTATTAAGAGAAAGCCTTTTTAGCCACATCCACTAATCCATCCAAGGTTCTACAACCTAAAAGTTCTGAATCTTCTCTGGTGACTTGCTCACCGGTTGCATCAACAGCAATAACCGCACGATTGAGATAACGGCTTTTTACACCTTCCAATGTCAGTTTGTTTGCATTTCCAAAACCCTGATTTACATCTTGCAAAAGGTTAGGTAGTCCTCTACCCGCATTGGATAAAATATCCGTTCCAACGATGACAATAACTTCATCGGCGCCAGCTGCTTTAAATTTCTCTTCATTTTCTTTAATCAAATCAAACTCTTTATTGCAGAAACCACCCGCGCCTGGTAGCGTGATTATTAGCCTTTTTCCTTTATAGTCATCGATCGACAGTTCCTGTTCTATTGGAATGGTCGCTGCGTTTTCCACGGACCATTCTGGATTTAATTTGATCATTTTTACATCACTACCAGCCAATTTTGCCATGTATAAACCTCCTATTTTAGGGTTTTAATAGAGATCCTTATTAGATGTTTGACTTAGAAGAAAGATGCGAAAATTGTTCGAAAATATTTTACTAGGTACAAATAGACAACCTATTGAAACAATTAAAACTATTTAATAATTGATCTATAGCTAAAGACTTCGAGATTTGTTAACCTTCTATCATAGGTAATAATTTAGGAGAACTTCCGGAATGACTAAAAGATTTCTTGTGTTATTTTTATTGGGGTTTTTACATGTGTTTTATTTCTCTGGAAATGGATTTGCTCAAGAAACAAAGCGTCCATTTTATGAACATCCTGGCAATTACCGTGATGAAATCAATCTGTTAAAAGAGGAATTTGCAAACAGGTTTGGTTATGAATTGATTGATTTAGAGCACGAATGGAGGCCTTGGGAAATTAAAAAACTTTCAATTGCTTTTTCAAATCTTCCGGAGACATTTTTAAAAATTAAAGGAGTAAAGGGCTTTTATCTTCTCAGTAAGTTTAGGGGAGGTCCAGAGGGTATGCCGGTGGATGATATTCCAGCTGCGACTTTTCCCAGTTTCCAAACGGTATATAGAAACGCAAGTATGGTTTATCAGGTAGAGGTAGGGAACCAAGAACCTAGAATTGAATTTTACACCAAACTTTTTTATGAAGACCAGGAAAACTTAAATAATATTGTCCAGCATGAGATGGGTCATATTTATGATATGTTTGAAAATTATCTTTCGTTTTCGGATGAGTGGTTAAAAATAACTGATTTTGAACTCATCCACCTTCCGGCTTTAGATTCACGTCCAGGAGACGATTACTTATTTACACCCTTAAA
>NZYH01000025.1 GCA_002697825.1 Nitrospina sp.
CACTACATATAGTATATGTCAAGGGGTTATTAGCAAAAAACTGCTAAATAAATATAAAAACCTTATTTTACAATAGCTTATGTTATAAAAAAATCTACAAAATTCTATTTTTTTTCTTTATTATGCAATATAAAGTATATCTAAATAAAAATTATTACAATATATTGGGGTGTGCTACTGGAGAGATTCAGAGGTTTAACTTGGTTTTTTGCTAAGATTTAAACTGATCCAAAGTCAGGGGAATTGTGTCCAAATACTTCTTTTTGATCTGATAGTAGCCCAATTGGCCTTTAATTTTGGCAAAATAATTCTTTCCATTTGGGCTTACATTCCCAATCTGCAACTCTGCAAATTTTGTTGATTCATTTTTCCATAGGCTTACTTTAAAAGTGGGGGAGGTCAGCCCCGAGGATTCAGGAGCGTTACCCGCTTTTAAAAAAGATTCAAATTCTAGCCCCTGCAGAGTCCAAAGTATGTCGTTGCCAATATTTTTTTTAATCTTTGTTTTTTCATGTTTTAACAGGCTCCAATGGGAATCTGCTTTTTGTAATTCAAAAAGGGTCTTTTGTGTTTCTATTACAATTTTATTTACATCATTAGTTTCAAATTTAAAAAGTTTTTTATTTCGAAATTCATGAAATGTACGAAACACTTTTTGTACTATTTCTTTGGAAACGGAAAACACAGCAGACTCCCCAGTTCTCTGTGCGAAGTACTGATTACCATCTTCAGTAGTATTTCCAAATTGGATCCCTAGAGATTTTCCATTAACTTTTGTAATTGAAAGGGAACGTTTCGGTTCGTCAAGACCAAACGAATTTTTAGAATCTAGTGCCAGTTTGATAAATTGAGTAACCTTTGCTTCTTTCAAATCGAACAAAAAACTTCTGATCGTCGCTATATCTGCACCTGTTTCATGAGGCTTATTAATTCTCCAGTTATCCTTTTCAACACGAACGGCCTGAATGGTTTCTTGTTCATTTTGTATGTTTATTGCTGCCACATCTTTTTCTTTAAACTCGATTAATGTTCTGTTTAGAAAGTCGACATAATCTTTTTTTAAAGTGTTATAAAAATTTTCGTTGACTACAAAAACCTCTGGCGATTTTTTCTTTTTGCTGTAGTACCCAGAGCTGTTTTTTGCGGATCCCAAATCTATGGCATAGGATTGTTTGTTTTCATCTTTCAGAATAAGGGTGGCATAGGGGTTATCTAGACCATAAGTAGTTAGTGATTCTGGATTTTCACTTTCAAATTCTTTAATGCTGGAAAACTGGATGGCCTGAAGAAAAGATAATACTGCATCCTTTTCCGCCTTAGCCTCAACTTTTCCAGAAACTTTCCATTGATCTTTTTCTTTAATTAGATCAAAAGTGCTGTTGCGCCTTTTAATTTGAATTTGGGTGATAGAGCCTGAACTGAAATTAAAAATAGTCTTATCTCTGAAGTCGTAGACCGACTTATCAAATTGTGTTTTAGAAGTAGCGGCAAGAAGTACTGCTGGATTACTTTCAAGTTTGAGATATATGCTGCCGCCGATGGCACTCTCATCTCCCAACAACAAGGTTTCTTCTATACCGTCTTTGAATTTAAGATTCACTTTGAAAGAGGGTTTTTCCAGGCCGTATTGCGAAAGAATTTCTGGGTTGCTATCAACTATCCGCGATTTTTCTAGGTTTGCTATATCAGTTAAAAATTTTTCAGTGACCTGAATATCGCCGACAGCTTTAAGAGGTTGGGATAGATCCCACGTTTTATTACTGTTTTGTAAAAGGGTAATAGTTTGATCTTCTTTGTTTAAGGAGAAGTTTTTGATGTTTTTGGTTTTAAAAGGAAAAACTTTTCCAGCGATTTCTTTTTCTTTTACTTTCTTTTGTTCTGCAGGTAGGTCAACAAAAAAATAATAAATTCCCAGGACGAGGAAAGCGACCACCATCCCGGCCGTTCCTTTAAACTTCATAAACCTCTTCTCCTCCACCAGATGCGCAGACCTGCACCGGCAACAATTCCGGGAAAAACGAATATACCTAGAACAAAGATAGCACTTCCCCAGGAACGGGTTAAGTGGATGGGAGTATTTTTTCTTTTTTTCGGTCGAATAGAAATTAAGTTTTCCTCCTCAGCTAACCATGAGACTGTATTAAGGAAAAAATCTCCGTTACCGGAAAAATTACTGTATCGATTATTTGCAAAATCGGAATCTCCTATAACTACCAGTGTGGCTTTTGGTTGTGACTTTTTATGTCCTTGAGTTTCTTTGTTTTTTTGATGTGTTTCTTCTGAATCCAGCAATTTTGAGGCAACCACTGCGACAGAAACTGGACCTTTAAGGTCGGACTCAGCATCGAAATTTACAGTTCCCGACTCAAAATCTGATTCCCCCCAGCTATTATTGCTAGTCTTCAACAATTCAACGGTTTCTACTTTTGAATTTGGTATTTCTTGGACGGACTGAATAATTGGGAAAATAGTTGCAAGAGAAAAGTTGCTGGTAATATCATGCGCTGTGTATTGATTGACTACGGGAGCGGCAAAATCACCACCAAATAACTTAGATAAGGGATCGATGACTATATTCTTGCCAAGTTGAATACCCCAGTTTTTTAAAAATGGTTCCATTCCATGTTTTGATTTGGGATCGACGAGCATCATCATAGCACCGCCTTTCCCAAGATAAGATTGTAGCTCTGTTTGTTCTTCTTCTTGAATTGGTTTTTGGGGTCCCGCGATTACAAGTACTGATGCGTCTTCAGGGACTTCTCCTGTTTGTAAAAGTAATAATGGCTTTACTAGAAATCCATCTTGTTCAAGATTCTTCTTTGCGTTTTGGTAGCCTTCATTTTCCATGCTTTCAATTTGATTTTCGCCATGACCTTCAAGGAAATAAATCACTTTTTGCTCATCACGAGTGACTTTTAATAGCGCGTTAGTTAAGTTTTCTTCCATAGCATTTTGAATTTTAGTTTCCTTTTTTCCACTTTCTAATACGATGGTGCCATAAGTGGTTACTCCATATCGCTTGGTTATTGCAGGATTTTTATCAGGATCTACATAGGTTATCGTAATTTTTTCTGTTTCTTCCAGATATCCTTCAATTAAGTTGCTGAACGCTACTTTTTCCGGAGTTTCAATTTGAAAAAATGCAGTTAACTTAACTTCACGCGGAAGGTCTTTAATAAATTTTTTTGTTTGTGGAGCTAAAGTGAAAAGGCTTCCCTCGGTGAAATCAAAACGGTATTTATGTCGAAGGATTAGAAGATTGATAAATATCATTACCCCGAGTAAAACGGAAATAAGGATAACGGCATTGGTGCCATGTTGAGCGGATCGCGAAGAAAAAAAGTTTTTTATGGATGAGCCTTCTACATATAGAAAAAATATACCATTAGAAATAGATATTAAAACTAATGATATGACCAAAGTTTTAAGATCAGGAAGTACAATATAAAACAACAGCGCCGTGAATCCTGATATTAAGGATAGCCAACCTGCCATGGTAGAAAATTTTTTCATAGTATTACCTCCAGCGATTAGAATCCAGAACTCGGTGGCAAAGGAAGAGCCCCAGAATTATGAAGGTTAAATAATAGGCTAAATCGCTGGTTTCTATTATGCCTTTTAAAAAACGGTCTAGATGTTCAATGATTGAAAGATATTGTAGGACTTGCCCTGTCGATGAATCAGCGGATTGGGCACCCCATCCAATGACCCACATAAAAAGGGAAAAGCCAAATGTGATTACTGCTGCAACAATCTGGTTTTCCGTCAAAGAAGATGCGAATACTCCTATCGAAACATAGCAGCCTGCCATTAGCAAAACCCCAAGATAGCCAGTCAAAACAGGCCCGATGTCAGGCTCGGCTATCATAAATATAAAGCCCAGGGAATAACTTGACAGTAGAACCATCACCATAACGACAATCATGCAGGCAAGAAATTTTCCCAAAACGATTTCTTTTAAATGTATCGGTGAAGAAAGTAGAAGGCGAAATGTTTTGGATTTTTTTTCTTCAGAAAAACTTCGCATAGTGATGATGGGAATTATTAAAAGTAAAATCACCGCCATATTTTGAAAACTGGGTTCGATGACCATTTCATTTATGTTAAGAGCTATGCCCATTTGCTGGAATTGACCAGATTGCATACTTTGCATACTAAAAAAACTGAGAATATTTATAAAAATATAGCTATAAATAGTTAAAAAAACAGTGGTGATAACATAAAAAATGGGTGAGTTGAAAAATGAGTTCAAATCTCTTTTTGCTATGATCCAACTATTTTTCATGCTGCAGCCCCCTTTTCTTCAAGTGTGAGCTTAAGAAAAATATCTTCAAGGGTCATGGACACAGGTTTGAGTTCTACTATTCCCCATTGATTTGTTAGCGCCAGTTTGGCGATATCGTCTTGAAGGTTGGACCTCAATTTACATTCAATGAAGTATTGGTTGTCTTCACCTTTTGTAGTAGAAATCACCTGGTCCAATTTTTTTAATTCCTCAAGTACGTTTCCTTCTGGATTTCTCACGGTTAAAGAAAGGCGCTCACTTTTTCTTAACGAGGCTGTAAGCCCACCAAGAGAATCAACCGCTGCAATTTCTCCTTCGTTAATGATTATCACGCGTTTACAGATTTGAGTAATTTCCGGGAGGATATGTGAGCTCAGAATGATGGTATGTTCAGCGGCGAGCTCCTGAATCAACTTTCGAATTTCAATAATTTGAATGGGATCCAACCCTATCGTCGGNTCATCNAGTATTAAAATTTCGGGGTCATGNACCATNGCTTGNGCAAGACCTACCCGNTGTTGNTANCCTTTTGATAGTCGTCCAATAATTCGATGACCTACATCTTTAAGCGAACATTTTTCGAGAACCCTTTGGACCGCTGCAGAGGTTTTTTTAGCATCAACACCTCTTATACCGGCTGAAAANTTTAAATAATCTNTAACAACCATATCAGGGTAGAGGGGAGGTGTTTCTGGAAGATATCCNATGACTTTTCTTATTTCAAGCGATTGTTCGAAGGTNTCGAANCCGTTTATTTTAACGCTACCACTTGAAGCGGATAGAATACAGGAAATAATATTCATGGTAGTGCTTTTACCCGCTCCATTAGGGCCTAGAAAACCGACAACCTCGCCTTTTTCTATTTGAAAAGATAAGTTGTTTATTGCGCGACGCGTTCCGTAATAACGAGTCAGGTTTTCAACTTCAATCATTCTGCTGCTCCATTACAAATATTGGAAATCTTTAAANNTTTTTAAGAAAAATCAAATAGGAAAAATCAAAGGAAAATTGAATAAGAAAAAATTACCATAATGGAATTGTNATTTTCAATTAAAAATTTTTAATCTCCTTTGTGGTAGTATTGATCCGAAATTAGAGAGGATTCTTTAGATTTTTGTTTTTGCTGAAAATTCTTTTTGTCTGACGTTGAAGATGAGAGGAATTTTATTTTATTTTCAGACGTCTGCCTTTTTGTTGTGCCGATTTATAAATGGTATAAATGATTTCTAATGCCTTGAGCGCATCTTTTCCATTGGAAAAACTGGGTTTCCCTGTTCGAAGGCTTTTTAGCATATCTTTGGCTCCACCTATAAAAGGGCTTTCATGATGCCTTGGTTCGGGAAAAGGTATTTGCTCTAACTCTTGAAAACCCTTAAAGCGTTTGCTTTTTCGTGTTATATAAAGTTCTCTACCTGAGTTTCCGATTAAAAGACGNCCTTCTGATCCTTGAATGTCTAATTCAAAATTAAAATATTTTCTGGCTCCCCCGCCTTCGATAAANCCGAGACTCCCATTTTGAAAGCCAATCATTGCAGAAGCAGTTTCTTCAATATATCGTTTTCCCTTCGGTCTTATTTCGTGTCCCGATACCCATTTAATGGGGCCACCAAAATATAAAAGAAGGTCGATTAAATGTGTTCCATCATGAAACAAAGGGCCACCCCCATATTGTGATACAGGTAGNTCGNCGGGTTTCCAGCTTAATGCGTTTCCAACAATAGTTCTTATTTCTCCAATTTTTCCTGTTTGGATTATTTTTTTGGCTTTTTGATAATATGCATCCCATCTTCTTTCATGATTTATTAGAAGTGGTATGTTTTTTTTTTGGCAGGTGCTTACTAGTTTTCGTGCCAAATTGAGATCGACATCAATAGGTTTTTCACAAAAAATTCCTTTTACTCCAGTCCGAGCACCATCCAATGCCATAGCGGCATGTTGGTTTGTCCATGTGGCGATGCATAAAATATCTAACGAATTCTCACTAAGCATGTCATGGTAATTCGTGTAAAGNTTTTTAACCCCCCATTTTTTTCCGAACTTTTTAAGGCGTGTTTCATTGATGTCACAACCTGCAATCATTTTCACATTTTTAAGTGAGGAAAAACCACCTGCGTGAGTGCAGGGTTTACCTCGTAATGGATCTTCTTCCAAGAGGCTTCCGATTCGTCCNCAGCCAATGATTGCAGTTTTAAAAAATTTCATTTTGAAGGATAAAGGTGAGTGCTACTAATTTATTTCGTAGNCTAGTTTACTATAGCATTATCATATTATTGATTTAAGTTGAAAAGAGATTGAAAATACAAAAGCACCTCTACTGAAGTAGAGGTGCTTTTGTAATACGCGTTTTTGANAAAGTTTTCAAAATTACATGCGTGTTTACTTTTCTGATTCGGGTTGTTTATAATTCATGTCATCTACTCCATTGACATCGACATTATCCACACGTTTGGAAAGAATATCATTGTACGCACTAATACCTTTGTTTAGNCGTAATTGTTGCTCCCCGGGGATTTGTCTTACTTCTTCTCCTGTNTTGCCGTCTACTACTTCAATAATCACTTCTTGAGTTTCNGGGTCTATTCGAATCCGAGTCTTATGAGAATGGTCTGAAAGNTTCTGAATATCTGCTGAATTGTCATTTTCATCAGAAACAGTTTTTAAAGTGCTAAGTTCTATGGAATCCTCATCTTTATTCCCCAAGAGTTTGACTTGCGGCGTATCTTTTTTTAAAGTGCTAAGCTCTATGGAATCCTCATCTTTATTCCCCAAGAGTTCGACTTGCGGCGTATCTTTCAGACCTTGGGGTTTGGGCGCTCTTGCATTCAATTGAGACGCGTAACCTACAGAGAACGAATTGGATGAAATTGTTAGTGACATATTAGTTTTTTCATTAATTTAAAAGTTATTCTGGATAACTCAGATATTTCCTAGAATTTTTTTAAATTACTAAACTCCTTCGAGTAGTGTCAAAGCTGCTTGCGGATTCAAGTTGGCCTGACCTACCATTGCCACTCCTGCTTGAATCAGAAGCTGATTTTTAGTCAGNTCAGTGAGCTCTTCCGCCAAGTCTGCNTCACGAATTGTGGATACCGCNGCTGTTAAGGTTTCTTCTTGAATACTAAGATTGTCAGCGGCATGTAGCATACGGATTTGGGCAGTTCCGACTCGACTTCGAGTATGGATAATTTGGTCAATGGAGCTAGTTAAATCATTCAACGCCTGGAATGCAGCACCCTGAGTTTTAATATTGGATCCTGTTAGGCCTAATGCTGCAGTACTTTGATCGGCAATATCTAAAATATTATTCAGATTAAGTTGACTGGATGATGTTGTATCAACACCTAATTGCAAAACGGTTTGGTTTGCGGCGGCTACACTTTTGGACAATGATCCATCGAGTAGTTTGGACCCATTATATTCGGCTGTATCTACAATTCTATCCATCTCTTGGAGAGAGGAGGCATATTCTATATTAGTACTTACTCTTTCAACATCACTGATGGTTCCATTTGCGGATTGTGATGCGAGAGAGCGAAGACGTAACAAAATTGCCGATATTGCGCTCAAGGCGCCTTCACTTATATTTACAAAAGCTGTTCCATCTTCAAGATTTTTAGAACCTTGCGAAATAACCATAATATCCGCTCGAATATTTTCTGTCAGGGTCAGTTCTGCGGTACCATCTTTTGCACCATGAATTCTAACCCCTGTAGAAATGCGGTCTATAGTATCTCCAAGTTCTGACTGAACATCATCGAGATGCCTTTGCGCATTCAATGAAGATAAGTTTGTGTTTAATGTTAATGCAACCATTTTCTTTTCCTCCCTGAAAAGGTCTGGTATTTTTTGTATTTTAGTTTAAGCATCCTTGCCTATAAATTCGGAAAAAATTTTTATTTAAAATCATCTTCATATTACTGGAGAAGCTGTAAAACAGATTGTGGGATCAAGTTTGCCTGTCCTACCATGGCTGTTGATGCCTGCACCATAATCTGGTTTCGGGTTAATAGAGCTACTTCTTCAGCAATATCCGCATCGCGGATGGCTGATTCAGCAGCTTGCAAGTTCTCGATAGTAATAGAAAGATTAGAAATAGTTCTAACTAAACGATTTTGTACAGCACCGACTTTACCTCTACCTTGAGTAATAGTTGCAATCGATGAATTCATTTGATCTAGAGTAGTTAAAGCTGCTGCGGCTGTTGTTAGACTCAAACCACTAATTTCGAGAGCCGATGAAGTTACCGCGCCAAGATTTACCTGCTCGTTTAGGTTGATACGACTTTCTTTATTATTATTGATACCTACCTGAATTAGTATTTGGTTGTTGGCAGTTATATTGGAAGATAAAGATCCGTCTACCAACTTCTGTCCGTTAAACTCAGTGGTGTTGGCAATACGGTCAATTTCCAGCCTTAGAGCATCAAACTCTAATTGAATAGTTTGCCGTTCCGAAGATCCGACAGTACCAGTCGCTGCTTGTGAGGCCAGTTCTCTTAGTCGAATAAGAATACCGGATTGCTCATTAAGAGCGCCCTCTGTTACATTGATAAGAGAGATACCATCGTTGGCATTTCTTACTGCCTGACGCAGTGCTCGTATGTCAGACCTTAATGCCTCCGAGATGGCAAGGCCTGCCGCATCGTCTGAACCGCGGTTGATTCGGATTCCAGAAGAAATCCTTTCTACCGACCTTGCCAGACGGTCATTATTGACGCCTAAAATTCTTTGGGCGTTTAATGACGGGATGTTATTAAAAATTCTGATGGGCATGTTTATTATCCTCCTTGATAATTCGGAACTTAGAATTCCTGGTTTTCAGCATCCTTGCTGAAATTTAAATTAGTGAAACCTTTGCTGCCTTTTCTAATTCATTCGAAAAAGAACTTTAATTGGGATCTTAATGCCAGTTCGATCTATCCCCTCCAGGAAATCCGAACTTAGAATTTGTATCGGGAATTGAGGAAAAATGCTTTATAGTTTTTTTGAGAAAAAAGGAAGAGTAGCAGAATAAATTGGCAATCAGAAGCTATAACCCATTAAAATTCAATTCTTAATAGGAATTTCTTTTGAGAAAAAAAATGCGCCACCGGATAAAACTGGGGCGCATCTTTAGATGGAGAAGGAGTGCCTAGAAGCCAGTTAAATTATAAACGGACCTATTAATTACACAGACTCGTTTAGAATTTTCTGATTAAAATCTCTGATACGACTGGTCAATCTTAGAAATTCTTCGCCTGGAATTTGGCGAATCACTTGACCTGATTCAATATCCAAAACTCGAATCACTAATTCATTTGTTTCTAGGTTCACTTGATAATCAATCTTATTTTTATTTAGAGTACTTATATCTACCTTTACCCCTGAATCTTGTGAAAAAGAGGTTTCTCTTATTAAAGGTAAATTATTACTTTCTTCTTTTCGGTTAATCCCCCTTTTTGGTCGGTAGGTTATTCCCGGCAGGCCGGGACTTTTTAACCTTGTTGGGGAGGAAATAGCTATATCCATATTTATTACCCCCTGTTTATCGAATCGATTTAAAAGAATTATCTATTTGATAATTACTACGGTTTATATTTATCCGAGAAGCTGCAAGATTGTTTGTGGAATCAGATTTGCTTGCCCCACCATGGCTGTTGATGCCTGTACCAAAATCTGGTTTCGTGTCAATAGAGCGACTTCTTCAGCGATATCCGCATCGCGGATCGCTGATTCAGCAGCTTGCAGGTTTTCTATAGAGACCGACAAATTGGAAATGGTTCTTACCAGTCTGTTTTGTACCGCACCAACCTTGCCTCGGCCCTGCGTAACAGTAGAGATAGCCGTATTAATAGTATCCAATGCGGTCAATGCATTAGCTGCACTGGTTACTGAAAGCAAATCAATTCCTAGGCTCGAAGCAGTTACTGATGCAAGGTTCACATCAGTATTTAAATTGATCCGGCTGTTGGCCCCACTGTCAATTCCGACTTGAATCAAAATTTGATTAGCAGAAGCTATATTCGATGATAACGATCCATCCACTAAGCCCTGACCATTGAATTGGGTAGTGTTCGAAATTCGATCGATTTCCAGACGTAATGCCTGAAATTCCAATTGAACCGATTGGCGTTCGGTTGAACCAACGGTACCGGTTGAAGCTTGGGAAGCCAACTCTCTAAGTCTAATTAGGATACTCGATTGTTCGTTGAGCGCACCCTCTGTAACGTTGATGAGTGAAATTCCGTCGTTTGCATTTCTTACTGCTTGACGAGTTGCCCGAATATCAGAACGTAAAGCTTCTGAAATAGCTAGACCTGCTGCATCATCTGCGGCTCTATTGATGCGGATACCGGATGAGATACGCTCAACAGATGTAGCGAGACGGTCGTTGTTGACACTCAAGATTCTTTGAGCGCTTAATGAGGGGATGTTATTAAAGATTCGAACTGGCATTATAATCCTCCATGATTGAAAGTACGGGTTACTGTTTCGGTCTAAATACCAAAACAAGCCTCCAAGCTTTTAACCCTTGGGTGAAGAATCAATTTCTCCACCTTTTTTTAATTTACGACCTCCTGATAATTAGATTAAAAATTTATTTCTTAACTCAGGATATAAACATGCTCAATGAGGCCTATCGGAGAAACTCGTTAGACCTTTAGCGAATATTTTTTTTTGGTGTTATTTTTGGAGAGTAAGGTGAGGTAAAAGTGTTGGGCTAAAACTAAATAGGATCTGAATTTAGCCTTTTAATACAAATAAAAACAATAAGTTATATTTTGGGGCTTTGGTGAAGTTGTATTAAAATATTTTTTAGAAAAGAATCAAAAAATATTGTCCCTAGATGTTGATTCGCCTCTTAA
>NZYH01000026.1 GCA_002697825.1 Nitrospina sp.
TGGGAATTAACCTCCGATTGCATGCATAGCTCGGGTGGGTCGCTCGAAATCATCTAGATTAATTTTATGGCCTGGTTCTTTGACTAGGACTGCCTGCTTGATGGTTTTAATTATGGTTTCATCTGAGACGCCTGATCGAATCAGTTCTTTAAGGTTGGTTTCTTCTGTTGAGAACAGACAGGTTCTCAGTTTTCCATCTGCAGTCATACGGATTCTGTTGCAGTGGTCGCAAAAAGGATTGCTGACTGCTGTAATAATCCCTATTTTGCCCTTACCATCGGCAAAGTTGTATTCACTAGCTGGCCCGATTTCAAGAGAATTATCTATGGGAACTAGTTCGTAGTTCTTTTTGATCATGTCCACGATTTCGTGGCCGAATAATACTTTATCCCGTTCCCAAACCTTATCGGAATCTAAGGGCATGAATTCAATNAAACGGATTTCGAAACCATCTGAACGGCCCATTTCGATTAGGCTCATTATTTCAGTTTCTGAGAAGTTCCGNACTGCNACAGCGTTTATCTTGATGGATTTGAAACCAACTTTACGCGCAGTATCCANGCCATCGAGAACAGATTGGAGGCAATCTCGGCGATTTACATCACGGAACTTATCTGGATCAAGCGCATCNAGACTTACATTTAATCTTTTTAGGCCAGCATCCTTGAGGCTTTGTGCTTGGTCTTTTAAAAAATATGCGTTGGTGGTCATGGCAATGTCGTCAATGCCATCGACTTNATCCANCATTTTAATCAGTGCNGGAAGATTTTTCCTCATAAGTGGTTCGCCACCTGTTAACCTGAGACGATTGATTCCCATTCTAGATACGATTTGGGCCACTCGTTTAATTTCTTCAAAAGAAAGAAGATTGCTTCTATCCATGAATTCAACATTATCCGCCGGCATACAATAGGTGCATCGAAAATTACAGCGATCGGTCACCGAAATACGCAGATTAACAATCGTTCTGCCCATTCCATCAATGAGTTGGGGTCTGGATGTTTTTGGTNTTATCGTCATTNTAATTTCTTNTCCTATANCTTACTAAAANTGGAAGAATAGGCGTTCATTCTTTTNTGTATATTGAATTATAACTTTTTTAGTCCCTTTATGTATAGGATTTGTTTAAATTATCCAAAATACCTCAAAAATGAGNAAACNCCCNTTNGTGACTATATTTATGNCCATNNTAGCTTTTAAAGGGATAATTGTCNTAAAAGNAAGAAAAATAAAGAACTTTCGATAGGTGGTAGCATCAAAAAATTGTAGCGAAGGTATAAATTGATATATAATCANAAGTAANNCGAGAACTTTATTGTTAGGNTATTGNCTTATTTAAAGTTCAATTAATTATTAAAAANTAAGGGTTTAACCAGTGACTGTCATAGAAGATAAATTTTCCGCGAAGTTTGAAGAAGTNGCAGCAAATATCAAACACCGTGGTGCTTATTATCAAGAAGATGCCTCAGAAAAAGGCATGGCTTTGATTGAAGCTAAGTATAAGGACACAAAAATATACTGGCTGGCCGATGTGAAAGAAGATCGTATTTTCAGCGCTCGTTTTTTCGCTTACGGCGGAAAAGTTTCTTTAGTGGTAGCAGAAATTCTTTGCACTATGGTAGAAGGCCTGACAGTAGATGAAGCATGTTCACTTTTAAAGGAAGATGTAGATGCAAAACTTCGTGATAACCCTGACGTATCATCAGTGCCTGAGTCAAAACAAAAAGCTTTTGAAATCGTGGATGAAATACTAAAACTGGTTAAAGACCAGTATGTTTCGGCTAAGGGAGTTGCCATTGCNAGTGCTTCAATCAATAAAGAGGATTTCAAATCTACAACCGAATTGAATCTNGTAGCTCAAGCGTGGTTGGGGTTGACACTGGAAGAACAGAAAGAACAGATAGAATTAATTTTGGATGAGCATATTCGTCCGGCGTTGATGAACGATGGTGGTAATGTTCAATTATTGGATGTTACAGATGGTGAAAAAGTGCTGGTTCAATATCAAGGTGCCTGCGGTAGTTGCGGGTCTTCCCTTGGGGCCACTTTATCTTTTATGGAATCCACATTACGCAAACATGTATATAACGAAATTAACGTTGTACCGCAGGTATAACCTGGAGAAATATTATGAGTGATGAACAAAATTCTGTCTCCGATTTATTAGAAGACAATCAATATAAGTATGGATTCACGACTGATGTTGAATCAGAAACTTTTGCCAAGGGGCTGAGCGAAGAGGTTGTTCGTGCTATTTCTAAAAAGAAGAANGAACCTGAATTCATGCTTAAATTTCGCCTAAAGGCTTTTGAAAAATGGAAAACAATGAAAGAGCCAGCTTGGCCNAACGTGCATTACCCACCAATCGACTTTCAGAATATTTCCTACTANTCAGCGCCTAAAAAAAAGAAACAACTCCAAAGTCTAGATGAAGTCGACCCAGAAGTAATGCGGACNTTCGAGAAATTGGGTATTCCTTTAGACGAGCAGAAAAAACTGGCAAATGTCGCTGTAGATGCAGTTTTTGATAGTGTCAGCGTTGCCACCACTCACAAGAAAAAATTAATGGAACAGGGAATCATTTTTTGCTCTATTTCAGAAGCGCTTCAGGATTATCCAGAATTAATCGAAGAATATCTCGGTACGGTGGTTCCTGTAGGAGACAATTATTATGCGGCATTAAACAGNGCTGTATTCACCGATGGATCATTTGTTTATATTCCGCCAGATACCATCAGCCCAATGGAAATTTCTACTTACTTTCGCATCAATACAGAAGAGACTGGCCAATTTGAGCGGACGCTAATTATATGTGCTGAAAATAGCTATGTGTCTTATCTGGAAGGGTGCACTGCGCCACAGTTTGATACCAATCAACTTCATGCGGCGGTAGTGGAACTAGTAACNATGGACAATGCTGAAATCAAATACAGTACCGTACAAAACTGGTATGCCGGGGATAAAGAAACCGGTAAAGGTGGTATTTATAATTTTGTGACAAAACGTGGAAAATGTGTTGGTGAAAACTCNAAAATTTCATGGACCCAAGTGGAAACCGGNTCTGCNATCACGTGGAAGTATCCNAGTTGTATTTTGCAAGGAGATAACTCTAGTGGAGAGTTTTATTCTGTTGCTTTAACTAATGGGCATATGCAGGCTGATACGGGAACAAAAATGATCCATATTGGTAAAAATACACGTTCCAGTATTATATCCAAAGGAATCTCGGCGGATTACTCTAGTAACAGTTATCGAGGTCAGGTAAAAGTAGGGAAAAATGCAATCAATGCAAGGAATTATAGCCAATGTGATAGCATGTTGGTAGGAGATAAATGTAGCGCACACACCTTCCCTTATATAGAAACGGCTAATAACTCTGTACAGGTTGAGCATGAAGCTGCAACCTCAAAAATAAGTGAAGATCAATTGTTCTATTTTGAATCGCGAGGAATTTCCAGGGAAAATGCTATCGAAGCTGTCATCAGTGGATTCTGTAAAGATGTTTTCAAACAATTGCCAATGGAGTTTGCTGTAGAGGCACAGAAACTATTGACTCTGAAACTGGAAGACAGTGTCGGCTGACTAAGGTTGNCTTCTTGGAGAAAAATNTANGAATCAAAAAAGTGAAAGNCTCNNNAATCTTTAGCTAGTTTTTGGGGAATGTATTTAAAATACTGGGAACTGCCCGGTCGCCCGCCTAGCGGGTTTTTTTATTTGATAAATCGAGGAATAGATTGAATGCTTGAAATTAAAGATTTGCATGCAGGAGTTGATGGAAATGAGATTGTAAACGGTGTTACCCTTTCTATAAATAAGGGCGAAATTCATGCCATCATGGGACCGAATGGGTCAGGAAAAAGTACGTTGGCCAAAGTTTTGTCGGGGCACCCAGCTTACGAAATTACCGCAGGACAAATAACATTTGAAGGCAAAGATCTTTTGGAATTGGATGCGGAGCAAAGATCCATTGCGGGGATCTTTATGGGTTTCCAATACCCTGTTGAGGTTCCCGGAGTGAATAATGCAGAGTTTTTGCGTATGGCCCACAATGCTAGNCGAGTAAGTGCAGGCGAAGAAGAAATCGATCCGCTTGATTTTGATGAACTTCTTTCCGAAAAAATGAAAATGCTTGGAATGGAAAAAAAATATAAAGAGAGAAATCTCAATGATGGTTTTTCGGGTGGGGAAAAAAAGAAAAATGAAATTTTACAAATGGCTATCCTTCAACCTAGGCTGTCAATTTTAGATGAAACAGACTCTGGACTAGATATCGATGCGCTACGAATAGTTTCTGAGGGAGTTAACAAGCTACGCAGCGAAAATAATGCTCTTATTCTNATAACGCATTATCAGCGTTTGCTGGATTACATTAAACCTGATTTTGTCCATGTTCTTAATAAAGGAAAAATTATTAAATCTGGAGATAAGTCGCTGGCTCTAGAACTTGAATCTCAGGGATACGATTGGGTCACTTCCGCAAATTNAGGAAAATATGTCTGATACACTCGCAGAACCAACTGAAGAGACCGCTTTTCTTGATCTTTATAAAAAATTTGCGGTAGAAAAAAAACCGAACTCTGCTTTGCGAGCTATACAAGAAGCGGCTTTAAGCCGGTTCGAAACACTTGGGTTTCCCCACTCAAAGCATGAGATGTATACCTTCGTGAATACGAAGAATCTGTNNNCTACGCTATTTAAAACCCCCAGTTATTCTAAGGAACTTGCCGAAGACAACATCGCAAGCCATATTTTTCCTGNTTGCGAAAATAGTTGTCTGGTATTTGTAAATGGTGNNTTCAANTCTTCTCTNTCAAAATTANGAGCGATAGANGNNTNTGTNAAAATTTCATCTCTCNTAGAAAAGGTTGATACGGACTATGTCTTGAGTNTTTTAGAAAATGAGAATGATGTGTTCGCCTGTTTGGCAAACGTTTTTTGTGAAGATACAACGGTTGTTGAAATTTCGGATAAGACGCAGGTANCAGTTCCTATTCAAGCCCTTTTTATTTCTTCTGGGGACACTTCCGCACCCATTATCTGCTCACCTAAGTTAATATGGAAAATAGGAAAGCTAGCAGAACTCAAAGTAATTGAGAAATCAGTTGGGGTACGATCAGGTTATTTTTTAAATATGACCCAGGATTGGAGAATATCAGAAGGGGCAGGAGTGGTTTTAACTCAGGTCCAGGCTGANCCTTTTGATACGTGGAATTTTATTAAAACTCGCGTGCATCTCAAGCGAGACGCAAGATTTCATTCTGCAAATGCTTCTACAGGCNCAGTTCTNGTGCGNCACCATTTTGAAGGTCGGCTTGAGGAAGAGGGTGCTGAATTGATTTTAAACGGTGTTAGTGTTCTNGGTGGGAAAGAACAGGTTCATAACTTTGTTCGCATACACCATGAAGCACCACAATGTGTCAGTCANCAGCATTTTAAAAATGTAGTGAATGACGAGGGCCGCTCAAGCTTCGATGGTACTGTTATTGTNAATCAAGGAGCACAGTTGACTAACTCCAATCAATTGATTAACAACTTGATGCTTTCCAATAATTGTCATGCAGACAATAAACCTAATCTAATGATTTTTGCCGATGATGTGAAGTGCACGCACGGTGCTACCATCGGTCAGATTGATGATGATCAATTATTTTATTTGCAAACACGAGGNTTNTCCGAAAAATTTGCTAAAGAATTNCTGACAAGAGGTTTCGCAGAAAGCATAATCCAAACCATACAATTTCCTGANGTAGTAAAAGAATTAAGNAGCACACTACTTAAGAAACTGGAGGTNGACAATGTCTGATTCAAATACAGTTGCGACGGGAAATCCTGTGATTGATGTAGAAAAAATACGGAAAGATTTTCCGATATTATCCCAAACTGTACGCGGGAAGCCTTTAATTTATCTTGATAATGGCGCTACCACCCATAAACCATTGAGGGTGATCGAGCGGATGCGTAAATTTGATTCTGAGGAATATGGGACTGTGCGTAGAGGTGCATACAAATTATGTGAGCATTCTACTCAGCTTTATGAGANCGGACGTAAAAAAGTAGCACAATTTTTGGGTGCTGAAAAGNCTGGCGAAATTGTATTTACCAGTGGCACCACACAGGCTATCAATTTAGTTGCCCATAGTTTTGGTAAACGCTTTATCAACAGAGATGATGAAATCATCATTTCCAATATNGAACATCACGCNAATACGGTACCTTGGCAAATTCTGTGTGAGGAACGTGGAGCAAAATTAAAAGTTATCCCTGTAAATGATGAGGGTGAACTGGTTATGGAAGAGTATGACAAACTTCTTTCAAATAAAACCCGTATAGTGGCAGTTAATCATGTATCCAATGCCCTTGGTACTATTAACCCAGTCAAAGAGATTACCCAAAAAGCCCATGCTGCTGGCTCGAAAGTTTTAATTGATGGAGCCCAAAGTACACCGCATATGAAACTCGATGTTCAGGATATCGGGTGTGACTTTTATACATTTTCTGGTCACAAAATGTATGCACCAAGTGGCATAGGCGGGGTCTATGGGAAAATGGAGCTTTGGGAAGAAATGCCTCCTTATGTAACAGGAGGTGACATGATCATGCAGGTCACTTTAGAAAAAACTACCTATGCTAAGCCACCGGCGCGGTTTGAGGCAGGTACACCACCTATCAGCCAAGTTATTGGTTTGGGAGAGGCAATTGATTACCTAAATGAAATTGGTATGGATAATATTGCAGCCTATGAAAATAGTTTGCTCGAATACGGAACATCATTATTTAACGATATAGAAGGTGTGCGCATTATTGGAAACGCGCGTCATAAAGCNGCTCTCATTTCATTTTATGTGGATGCTGCTCANCCNCATGATGTAGTAACCTTATTGGATCAAGATGGGATTTCTTGTCGAGGAGGGCATCACTGTGCTCAACCGACGATGATTCGTTANGGTGTTCCTGCNACTACTCGNGCATCTATGGCTTTTTATAATAAAACTGAAGAGCTTGATGCTCTAGCAGAAAGTATCAAAAAATGTATNCGATTTTTTTCTGAATAAAATAAATAAGCATGTCATACGATAACGAACTCTATCAACAGGTCATTCTGGATCACAATAGGAACCCTCGAAACTTTCATGAGATAAAGGATGCCAGCCATTCTTGTCATGGTGTTAATCCACTTTGTGGTGATGATATAACCGTTTTTATGAATGTTGATGAAGAAGAAGGTTTGATAAAGGAAGTGAGCTTTCTTGGTTCTGGNTGCGCCATTTCCAAAGCCAGTACATCATTGATGACCACTTTTTTAAAAGGGAAAAACATCGAAATTGCNAGAAAAACCAAGGAAGAGTTTCATAAAATGATTCTTGGGGAACTGGATCCTGAACAGGAAGAACATAGCTTGGGTAAATTAACCTTATTTATGGGAATTCGTGAATATCCCTCTCGCACAAAATGCGCAAGCCTTGCATGGCATGCTCTCATTTGTGCTCTTGATAAAAAAAATGAAGGTATAAGTACCGAATAAGGGAAGGAGTNCCTTTGCTTTCTCTGCAGCCGATCGATAGACAAACCCAACCTGGTGAACTTTTCAAGCCCCTTGAAGNTGATAATCTTATTTGTACCGCCTGCGGCCATCTTTGTAAGCTAAGACCAGGTCAACGCGGGGTTTGTAAAGTCCGCTTTAATACTGAAGGTACCCTTCAGGTTCCATTTCATTACGTTTCAGGAATTCAAAATGATCCCATAGAGAAGAAACCTTTTTTCCATGCNATTCCGGGAAGCCGTGCTTTAAGTTTTGGAATGTTGGGTTGCGACTTTCACTGCTCTTATTGCCAAAANTGGCTCACTTCGCAAAGTTTAAGGGATGACNACTCTACCCAAGGATCAACTCGGATTTCTCCAAAAGANNTTTGTGANAGGGCAATANANAATAATGCAAAAGTGGTGGTGTCGACATATAACGAGCCTTTGATAACCAGTGAGTGGGCAGTGGAGGTCTTTAAAGAGGCAAAGCAAAGGAATTTATGGACTGCATATGTTTCAAATGGTCATGGAACCCCTGAAGTGCTCGAGTATATTCGTCCTTGGGTAGACCTGATGAAGATAGATTTGAAAAGTTATTCAAAAAAGGAATACCGAAAGTTAGGAGGCAATCTTGATGCGGTCCTTAAGACAATTCAAACTATACATGAAATGGGAATCTGGTTGGAGCTGGTCACATTAATAATTCCAGATTACAATGACTCTGAAAAAGAGNTNACTGATATCGCAAATTTTATCGCTGGAATTTCAAAAGATATCCCATGGCATGTNACAGCATTTCATCCGGACTATAGAATGANCGATCGNGAAAGGACCTCAGCGGAAATACTTTTACGTGCCTATCGTCTTGGAAAAAAAGCCGGTCTTTCTTTTGTCTATGCTGGTAATCTTCCAGGAAAGGTTAATAATACCGAAAGCACTTATTGCCCAAAATGTAATGAAGTTGTTATTGAAAGAATAGGATTTCAAGTTGTGGTTAATCGGCTAAAAAAAGGTGCGTGCCCTNGTTGCCAAAATTCTATTCCTGGTCGNTGGATTTAGTTTTTTAAATAGAGGGGTTTACGTCTCATTGGTTGTAAGAGGAAGGCCGATACATTTTAAATACAATATGATAGGTCCGANGATACACTGCCGGGTTTGTAGTCACATAATTAAAGAATACTTTTNATAGATGTGAAAACTTTAGATAAAATGGAGATATGATTATGCTAGGGATGAATCCAGTGAAACCAATTATATTTTTTCTTTCCTTAATAATTAGTGGTTTGTTTTTTGCCGGAATCAGTATAGCAAAACCTGATGATGTAACTAGTACATCCCAAAAATGGGCTGTAGTAAACGGATTTCGATCTGCACATTTTGGTATGACAGAGTTCGATATCAAAAAAGCGATTAAGGATGATTTCGGGATTGGAAAGCAGCAGATTTCGANAAAAGTTCATCCGAATGAAAAAACGGTTACGCTGGGAATAGAAGTTAATAAACTATTACCAGAAAGTGGAACCGCAAAAGTTTTTTATATTTTGGGTTACAAATCCAAGCGNCTAATCCATATCAATGTTATTTGGGGAAAACCTGTTACCCAAAGCCCAGATGCTGAAGCCATAGTGGCAACAGCGAACCAGTTGCGCAATCACTTTGCACAGAAAAAATATCAGAAAGANGGNTTTGCTCTCAATGCNCAANTAGGTGAAGGGGTTATTCTAGTTTTTCAAGGNAAAGATCAAAAAGGTAGGGCNGCAAGATTNTTGTTAGCCAATCCTAAAGTNGAAGGAGATGNAAAAGCAGGCAAAAATATTACACTTACTCTTTCCTATATAGAAAAACCGTTAGATCCAGATGTATTNCGAATTAAAGAGGGAGAGTTTTAACTCTNTTTNTNCNAAGTAGTTTTGGTTNNTCAAANTTTATGTTNAGTNTCTTANTAGAGAGAGGAGATATTAGTGAAGAATAAGAAAGAGGTGGGGAAGGCTTTAGGGAAAGTTGCCAGTGGTTTATATGTGGTAACGGCTAAATTTGAAGATAAGGAAGATGCCGTGTTAGCTAGTTGGGTTAACCAGTGTTCTTTTGATCCGCCTGCGGTTACCATAGCATTGGCAACTTTGAGACCGGCTCGCCTTTTGGTCGAAGCATCGGATACTTTTATTGTAAATGTCCTNCCTAAAGATGACATGACCTTNCTTAAACATTTCAGCCGTACGCCTGAAGATATTTTTAAAGGAGTAAAAACTCGAAAAGGNATAGATGGAATTCGGATTTTGAGTAGTGCCGTATCCTATCTTGAATGCGAAGTGGCTCACTCCATGCAGGCCGGGGATCATATTTTATATGTTGGCGAAATTGTGGGTGGTAAAACTTTAAAAGGAGGTGAACCTTATATTCATGTAAGAGATAATGGTTTTAGTTATTGATCCAGCCCNATCATCTTCAAAAAATCAGTGCGAGTAATAACCCAATAAGCACCCANTGATAGAAAAAGTATGGCTGATATAACAAAGATAGACAACTTAATCATACGTTTGGGGTCTTCTTCATAATATTCTTTAAGGTCCCCGGTCATGCTTTCTACAACGCCTTCGTCCGCCGATTTTCTAAAGGTTTTGTCGATAGCATCGCGACCGTAAATGATCCCGAAAATTACCGCGATAATAAGTATTTCAATTGCACCGATCATGATTCAATCACTTGGATTNGGGGATATAGAAATGGAATTTGAACCCAAACTTGCTTGTTCCTCAAAAATNTCTTCAGCNTCCAGCAAAATTTTCTTTTTGAAAAAAGCNGAAGCAATTGGTTCAACCTGCATTTGCAGGAATTTTAAGACGGGTCAGCTTTTTAGGCCCTGAATTNTTGGATGCGCTGCGAGCACAACGNAATCCATAATCATCCATTCTNCTATTGGGATTGCCATTATTGCGAAATGAAGAGTAAATAAAACCTTTCAAATCACGCCATGATCCACCTCGGACAACCTTAAATTCCCCCCCAATGGGTCCTTTCGGATTTGCATATTCGTCTATTTCTTTATAATACTCACGATCATACCAATCGTCTACCCATTCTTTAACATTTCCGGCCATATTATAGATGCCATAAGGGCTTTTACCTGCACCAAAGGAATCAACCGGAACGAGAACTTGGTGTTTTTTATCATTGGTCCAAGCTTGATCATANCGAGCCAGTTTTTTGGAAGGTGCCTGATTACCCCAGGGATAGGCATTNCCATTTTCACCTCTAGCGGCTTTTTCCCACTCTGCTTCGGAAGGCAGACGTTTGCCCTTCCACTTGCAATATTCATTNGCTGCACGCCAGGTTACGTTATTGATGGGAAATTTATCGAGGCCGGGNCGAGGTTCAAATTTTCCAGTGTATNTTAAAGTTCCAAATTTGTTATCCAAGTAGTANCCTTTAACATTATTTTTTATATTTAAAAATTNGGCGAAATCCTTGGTTGACACCTCATATTTATCTATATAAAAGCTATCCAGAAAAACCCTATGTTCGGGGCTTTCATCATCNAAGCTATTATTCAGTCCCATTTTGAAAAAACCAGCTGAAATAAGAACCATTTTAATNGGTATAGAATTATGTTTTGAGAGATTAGAATTTTTCTTAAAGTAATTTATACTTTTCTTTTTATTTATTCCTAATAAAGACTTGGCTTCTTCAGCAAATTCTCCATTTTTTTCCAGATTGAGATAGGCTTGTAAATAGGTTTTTGCTTTTTCCATTTGGTTTGTTTCGGAATAAATCCATCCGGAAAAAAATTTTAAATCGGCTCGTTGCGAATNAGAAGAAGATTGAATATCAGAGATCATACTTTCNGCAATTTTCGGTGGGTTGCTGGCTAACACTTTTCNGTACCATTTTCTTGCATTGATATACTGTTTTTGCAGTAGGGAGTAAAAACCNAGGTTCATCATTNCTAGGGTTAAAAAGCTTTCTTTATTTTTACTTTTGTTGAGTCCGCGGATTGTCCATGCAGACGCCATTGAAAGATCATTGGTGCGATAGTAAGTCCAACCTAGTTGGATGTAGTTTTTTAGGCTATCTGGATTTTGGTCAATGAGGTATCGGTATTGTTCTATGGCATGTGGGAAATCATTCATTCGATAATAGGTTTCTGCCAGNCCAGAATGAATCTTTTCGTTGTCTGGGTATCGATTCAGTATAGCTTTGAAAGTTTGGAGAGCAAGAGGGTGCTGTCCTAGCTTTCTGAATGCATTGGCTATATTAATTTTATTTTGAATATTTTCTGGTTGCAGTTTTGCTAATACTTTCAAATGTAACAAGGAAGAAATTAATTTATTTTTGTTTAAAAACAGGTTTGCAAGTCGTTGATGGGCAGGCGTGTAAGTGTTATCGATTTGAGTTACCTGCATAAAATTTTCAATAGCAGCCTGAATATCTCCTTTTTCTTGGTGTGCCAAGCCAAGATTAAAAAGTGTCGAAATATTTCCTGGAGAAGCTTTTAAGGCAAGTTGATAGTGCCGTACTGCTTTATCAAATTTTTTTTGTTCGGAAAAAATATTCGCTAAATTATTTTGTGCGTCTATCGATCTGGGATTGATTTTAGTTGACATTCGTAAATAGAAAACTGCTTGATCCATTTTATGGTTTTGATAGTAAACCATTCCAATATTAGAAAAATAAGCGCCTAATGTTTTTTTTGCATTTAAATTTTTCATAAAATAGGAGTTGCTTTTTTCGGAATGGGATAGATATCGTTGTTGGTAAAAACTATCGGAAAATAATGCGCCTCCCTCTGTAGTTTCAATGTTAATTTGGTCCCCATCTTTTTGATATCGAACAAAAAAATGGTTCGGGAGAGGGACTCCGAATAAGGGTATGTCTAGTTTTTGCGCTAATATTAGATAAAGCAGGGATAAATTCATGCAATAACCTCTTTTGGTTTTAAGCATCCCATGTAAAAANAGCTCTTCGTTATTCAANGGTATTCCTCTGGCATCAACCTCATCCGTATAGCGGTAGCCTGCCTTGTTATGAATAACGAGGCGTAGTGAACGCACTAGATCGTTTGCTTGGTTAGACCCTTTTAAATCTTTNCTCACATCTGAGACTAAGTGAATAATTTCATCTCTTAGAGGCTGAACTTTAATATTTGGATCCCAATGTCTGGATACTAGAAGGAGTGTCTCTAAAAGATCTATTTCGGAATTTGGAAGTTCTTTGAGAATATTAAGTTCTTTTTCTATGGATGTTTTAAAGCTTAATTTGGTGCTTTGCGCATTAGCTGGAATCCAGAAGAAAGAGAAAAAAAGATAAATTGCGATCCATCGTAAACGTTTTAAAATCATTTTGTATAAGTTATTTATTTGTGGAATAAGAACCATTATATCAGAACTGATATATGCGAGTAGACAAGAAATGGGATAAATAAATTGTATTCTTTTATTTATTCTTTTCTTACCATCCAACCTTCAATAAGCAGAATTCCAGCAACTAGAAGAAGTAGAGGTGTTGCGAGAGGAGTTTTTTCTGAAGAGGGTAGCTTTGATGTGTTAAGTTCAGGATTTTTAATAATAATTTCCAAATCGGGTAGAAAGGTTTTTATAATTTCTTCATTTATTTTTTGGGGTGAGGATTCTTGGGTGTCAATATTGACAGTAAATGAGCCTACAGGTTTTGATCCTATCGGGAGTTTTGTTATGGTTTTAGCAGTATTTTCATGAGGTAATTCGAATATTGAATAAACTCCCGGGGTATAAGTTTTTTCAAAAGTAGCTTTTCCCCCGTTAGTTTGAATGACATTTAAATTTCCTTCGGGTGTCTTGATAACCCAAAGTCCACTGGCTTGATCTATGTTTTGTTGGAAAATTTCTCCAATTAGCAGGTTTTGGTGGGAAATATTTTCAAGACCGCGTGTCGCGTACTGTGTCCACCTTTGTATCCAGGGTAGGAATGTAGGCTGAATTGGAAAGTCATTCCACTGTCGATCCAGAGAACTGAGAAATAATATCACTTTTCCATTCCCAATATCGCTTTCTATAACTGCAGGATTTTGGTTGTTAAACCAATTGGCGATCTTAAAGTTTTTTTTATCTCGAGTTTGAGTCGTGTAAATTGAAAAGAAAGGGATATCTTTCATCTCTTCAATAGCTTTAGCTGAGAAGGCCCGCATGATCGGATGCTCATTGTTTTTAAATTGCAGATGGATCTCTTTATATTGTTTAATTGCCTCCAGGGTGACTGGTAATAGGTTGCCCAACTTTTCGTTATAATATTTCGCGTCAATTTGGTCCCCCATGCCAAATATTAAAGCTCCTCCTCGCATAACAAAATTTTCAAGCTCTAACTCATAGTTAAGGGGTAGTTCCCGAACATTTGCAAGTATGACGACTGAGAAATCAGAAAGGTTTCTTAATGGAAGTTCGGCGAGTGTGGAAACGGTAGGGTCGATGTGTGACAAGGAGACTGAAAATGGATTAAGAGCTCGTTCAAGATAAAAGGATTCACTCTGATGCGAAACTGTACTAGGGTCTCCATCAACAACCAAAACTTTGATGTTTTGATTTGGGTGATGCGCAAAATAGCGTCTATCATCTGTTGGCAATGTATCTTCGCTAACCTTGATATTTCCTAGGACAGGATCTTCTTTTCGAAGTGGAATGGAAAACTCGGTAGAGATAGTTTGTCCAACCGGAAGATCTATGAGAGTTTCTTTTTTTAATTTTTTGTTGAGAATTAATGATACGGGTAATCGTTTGCTTTCCTGTGAATAATTTTTAATTTTAGCCTTTATTTTTAAAATTTGGCTGCGTGCTAAAAATTCTTGTTGGGTTTTAACACTTGTTACCGCTACTTGATTTTGTTTATTAGAAAGAGAGGAAAAGTCAAAAATCTGTAATGATATGTTAGGCAACTGTTTTATTGCTGAAAAAGCTTCCATATCCCATCCGTTTTTATCCAGATCAGTTAATAGGATGAGGTTCTTATCTTTATGTTTTGAATTGTTCAAAAGTTCAACGGCCTTATACAGTGCATTACCTATATCAGTTGTTTGGAAAGAGGGCTGAAGGCTACTAATCAATTTTTCAAAACTCCCTTTTTGCGATATCCAATCTTGATAAACGTTTGTTGGAGAAGAGGCTAGGACCAAACTAAACTCACTCCCTTCAGGAATTTCAACTAGAAGCTTTAAGATAAACTCGGTGGTAGATGCAAAAAGAGTTTTTTCTTTTGTTTGACTTCTCATGCTGTAGGAGTCATCGACAATAAACACAAATGATGACGGAGAATTGCTACGAAAGGCCTCTGAGTCCCCTAAAGAAAAAAATGGATTTGCTAAAGCCAAGCTGAATATGCTAATACCGAGACAGCGAAGAAGGAGTAATAGCAGCTTATTAGGGCGGGATTGTTTTATGGAGCGTTTTTGTGATTGGAAAAGTAAATAGACTGCAGAAAATTGGATATGCTTTTGTTGTCTGCGCGTTAATAAATGAATAAGAATGGGTATGGTTATTCCTAATAACCCAAATAGAAATAGAGGTGAGGAAAAGTTTAAGCTCATATTTTTGTAAGGCTTTTTCGTTTTAAGAGATAATAACTTAATGCCTGTTCTAAAGGGGTAGATGTGTCTAATAGCATATAGTCGACGCCAAGCCCGTTGCTAATCTTTTTTAAATGGTCGATCTTCTCCTGGATTGCTTTTTGATATTCTTCGCGGATATCGATGGGGTCGAGTCCTACCATAGTGTCATCTTCAAGTGATTCAAAAACCGTATCGCCCTCAAACGGTAAATTCAATTCATCAGGATGTAATATTTGAAATAGGATCACTTCCAGTCCCCTAGAACGCAGTAGTTTGAGATTTTTGTGTATGTCTTGATTTCCAATTAGGAAATCTGAAATCAAAATCACCATGCTACGTCCTGGGAGATGTTCGGTAAGACTGGCTAAAACATCTTCGATTGCGGTTGCTCCTTTTGCGGAAAAATTTGAAAGTCCATGTAGGATATTTTTTAAATGTGAAGCCTTAGATCTTGGCGGTATATGATGCACTACTTGATTGTTGAATAGGGTTAAACCCACTGCATCGAATTGTTTAAGAAATAAATAGGATAACCCGGCGACTAGATTGCGTGCGTAGTCAATTTTTGACTCTTCTTTGTTAAAGGGTGACTGATAACCCATGGATCCGCTGCTATCCAGAAGGATCGTGCATTTTAGATTTGTAGATTGCTCGAACTGTTTGACATGGTATTTGTCAGTTTTTCCCGCCACCTTCCAATCAATATGTCGGATTTCATCGCCGGGTGAGTAATCTTTATACTCGGCAAATTCCACACTGGACCCTTTATGCCGACTTCGATGCTGCCCGGAAAGAATCCCATCGACTAAGTTCGTGGCCGTTATTTTAAGAGAAGATATACGAGCAAGAACCTGTGGGTCATAATTTTGTGATTCGTCTTTCATAGTCAAATAAAGGAGTTTAATTCTATTTATTGTCTCACAAAAAATTAAGAGGGCAAAAACCAATAACTCGTAATATTTGTATTATTACCAATGGTCCACTTCCTTTTCGAGGGTTGACTTTGATGTGCAGGCTTATAGAATAACACCTCGCATTAGAACTTCTCATAATGGTACAGTAAGGCCGTCCAATTTTCGTAAGGCCGTTTTGATATCATGGAAAAATAGTTTCGAGGGGAATCCAAAAAGAAAAAAGGAATTAATAGAATGAATAAACCATTTAATGATGAACCAATAGATGTTCTGGTGAAAAAGCACCTAGAGAAAAATGGAACCGTGCTTGACTTACGTATAAAGTATATTGGAGACGAAGGAGTCGAATTTTTGGCCAAATGTCCGGACTTGATAGACTTGGAAGTACTAAACCTTGAAAGGAATGAAATTACAGACAAGGGTATTCAGTCTCTTGCTAGCTCTACAATTATTACCAACTTAAAAGAGCTATATCTTGAGCGAAATGATATAGGCGATATTGGAGCTAAAGCGATCGCCAAATCTTCTAACTTTTCTTACCTTAATTTTATTAACTTTTGGAAAAATAAAATAGGTGCAGAAGGAGCACAAGCTATTGCAGAATCTACTAATTTGGTGAATTTGAAAAATCTCGATTTGGCACAAAACCAAATTGGCGATGAAGGNGCCAAAGCTCTAACAGAAAGTAGTANGTTAGCAGGTCTTGAATATTTGGAAGTTTTTGGTAGTGGTCTTACGGACGAAGGAAAGAAGCAGTTGAAGGAATGTAATAGTTTTCCNAAGCTCCAACATCTGGTCCTCGAGTAGCTGTGTTAAGAACAGAATAAATATTAGGNNTAATAAATAATTCTAATGCGATATTATATTTTCTGAAATCTGACATATAAGTTAACGGAAATTAAATAATTTCCATGAGTGGCAGGTGTCGGCCAATTATTCGTTCAACAGCATTTTTAAGGGGTTGGTTTGCTGGGTCTTTAAGAGTTGGATCATGATCGATAAGGGAGAAAGCTTCTTTTCTTGCTATACCTAGAATTTTAATGTCCCTAATTAGGTTTGCAATTTTTAGGATAGGTAGTCCTGATTGCCTGGTTCCCATGAAGTCCCCTGGGCCTCTAATTTTTAAATCCTCTTCAGCAATTTCGTATCCATCCCTAGAACCTCTTATAGCTTTCAGTCTAGCTTTGCCTTCTTCCGAAATTGGAAAATAGGCTACCAGCAGACAGTGCGATAAGTGTTTTCCCCGTCCCACTCGTCCTCTTAACTGATGGAGTTGAGCGAGGCCAAATCGTTCTGCATGTTCGATGATCATTACAGTTGCATTTGGAATATCGATACCGACTTCAATCACTGTGGTGGCTACAAGCACTTGTATTTCATTTTTAAGGAACCGCGACATTATTTCTTGTCGTTCTTCTTTCTTTAATTTTCCATGGATAATACAAGCAGTAAACTCTGAAAAATTTTTTTGTATTGACTCAAAAACAGTGACGGCAGCTTTTAAATCCATCTCCTCCGACTCTTCAATTAATGGGCATACGACGAAAGCTTGTCTTCCTTTTTCTAACTCAGATTTCATAAGGGTATACGCTTTGTCTTGTTGTTTTTCATAATACACACCTGTAATGATGGGTTGTCTGCCTGGTGGTAGTTCATCGAGAAATGAGACATCCATATCTCCATATAAGGTCAATGCCATGGATCTGGGAATTGGCGTTGCGGTCATAATGAGGAGGTGGGGTCGTTTACCTTTTTTACCGATGGCTTCTCTTTGTAAAACCCCGAAGCGATGTTGTTCATCTACCACCGCTAGTCCTAAATTTTTAAACTGTATTTCTTTTTGTACCAAAGAATGGGTGCCAACGATGATATGAGTTTTGCCTTCCTTAATTTCTTGATAAATGGCTTTTCGTTCTTTTCCTTTCAACGTTCCCGTGACTAGAGCAAGGTTTATACCTAAAGCCTCACAATAGGGGCGTATATTGAGATAATGTTGCTCAGCAAGAATTTCAGTGGGTACCATGAATGCCGCTTGAGTGGAATTATCTGCTGCGGTAAGTAAAGCGGTGAGGGCAACGATGGTTTTCCCACTTCCTACATCTCCCTGTATAAGACGATTCATAGTTTTTTCTTTTTCTAGGTCTTGCATAATTTCTGTTAAAACTTTTTTTTGGGCAGCTGTTAATTGAAATGGTAATAGTTTGATAAATTGTTTGATTAGAGTGCCACGTGTTTTAAAGGTTATTCCTGTTTTAATTATTCTTGAGTGTTTCTTGTTAAAAGCTAATCCAATTTGAATTAAGAATAATTCTTCGAAAATCAATCTTTTCTGTGCTGGAGTTTTAAAAGCATCAAGATCATTGGCTTTAACCCCGTTAGAGGGAGGGAAATGAGCTTTATGAAAAGCTTCTGATCGTGAAATAAATTTGTGCCGGAGTAGAATGTCTTCCGGAATAAATTCATCAACCAGTGGTAAATATTTTTCGAGAACATTGCTGAGAATGTTGCGAATGGATTTTTGATGGAGACCTTCCGTTACGTGATAGACCGGAACAATTTTCCCAATTTCTAAGGAAACTGTGTTTTCTCCTTTCAGTTGCTCAGTATCGGGATGCACTACTTCTAACCCACTTCTTTTATTGATAGTAGGTTTTCCGGAAACAATGAGTTTGGTTCCGGTTTTGAATTTTTCAAGCATATAAGTTTCATTAAATCGAAACCATTTAGCACGAGCAGTACCTGTCTCATCTTGAAAAATAACCTCAAAGATTCTTTTACGACGCCCAATATAGATTATCCCGGCGGTTAACACTTCAGCAATGATAGTTGCAAATTCGCCCGGTATGAGTGTAGATATTTTTTTAAACTGGCTTCTGTCTTCATACCGAAAGGGAAGAAAGTAAAGTAAGTCTTCTATGGCTACCAATTCTAGCTTCTTAAGTAGGAGAGCTTTTTTTGGGCCGACTCCTTTAATAAATTGGATTGGGTCACCCAAGGATGGTTTTTTCCACTCAGTAGAGTTCATTTCACAATATTAGCCTTCTGGAAAGATAGGGGCAAGAGTTTGATTGTGGATTGACAGGAAAAATTTGTAGAAGTATTCTAAATGTAGCGAGTTTAACGATATAAAGATTCTTTAATCTCAAAATGGGAATCTTAACTCGGTATTTTTTCAAGGTATTTCAATTATGAAAGTTCAAGAAATTACCGAAGAGCTTTTAAAATATCTTCCGGATGCTAATATTGGCATTGTTCAAAAGGCTTATGAATATTCTGCCAAGGCCCACTTGGGGCAAAGTCGAAGATCCGGTGAGGCTTATATTTCGCATCCAATTGAAGTAGCCCGTAATCTAGTTAAGTTGAAAATGGATGAGAATACACTGGCTGCCGGGTTTTTACACGATACCATTGAAGACACTCTTTCCACCCCTGAAGAAATTCAAGAACTGTTTGGAGAAGAAATTTTTCAATTAGTCGATGGTGTCACTAAGATCAGTAAAATACAATTTTCAAGCCATGAGGAAAATCAGGCAGAAAATTATCGCAAGATGATTTTTGCCATGGCAAAAGACATTCGCGTTGTTTTAATCAAGCTTGCTGATCGTACTCATAATATGCAAACCCTAGAGCCACTTTCAGAGGAAAGGCAAAGGCGCATTGCTAGAGAGACTATTGATATTTATGCCCCCATTGCTAATCGCCTTGGAATTGGCTGGTTGAAAACAGAATTAGAAAATGGTTCTTTCCGCTATCTTTACCCAGATGAATACCGGGCTATTGAAGAAAAGGTTGCGAAAGGTCAGGAGTATCGCGACAAATATGTAGAGAAATCTATATTGAGATTAGAAAAGGAACTAAAGTTGGTTCAAATCAATGGNAAGGTAGCTGGTNGGCCCAAAAACTATTACAGTATCTATAAAAAAATGTTGGATCAGAATATTAGCTTTGAAGACGTTTATGATTTGGTNGGATTAAGGGTATTAACAGACTCTGTTCAAAATTGTTACTCCATTTTAGGTCTTGTGCATTCTCTCTGGAAGCCCATACCAGGAAANTTNAAGGATTATGTTGCTATGCCCAAACCTAACTATTATCAGTCCCTCCATACGACGGTTATAGGGCCTAGGGGTGAGAGGGTAGAGGTGCAGATACGTTCTGAGGAAATGCATAGAACTTGTGAGGAGGGAATTGCTGCTCATTGGAGATATAAGGAAAGCGATAGTAGAGATAAAAATAATATGGACAATCAGCTTCAATGGGTTCGGCACCTTCTGGAAAACCAAAAAGATTTGATGAATCCNAAAGAGTTTCTAAATGCATTCAAAGTAAACCTTTTTCCACATGAAGTTTTTGTTTTTACTCCAGGGGGGGAAGTTATTGCTCTGCCATACAATGCTACGCCTATAGATTTTGCCTTTCAGGTTCATACCGATATGGGGCAATATTTTNACTCTGCAAAGGTAAATGGAAAAGTGGTTCCACTNCGGTATAAATTAAGAAATGGAGATCAGGTCGANGTCATCACTTCTGAAGAGGCCTCGCCAAGTCGAGATTGGCTTTCCTTTGTAAAAACATCAAAGGCGCGNAACAGAATTTCAAATTTTATAAATAATCAAGAAAGGATNAGAAACCTTGATTTCGGTAAAGAGTTGTTNGAAAAGNAAATCCGNGACTATGGATACGANCCTTTTANGGAATTGAATACTGAAGCTTTAGATAAAGTAGCTCATACTTGTGGGTTCAAGTCATCAGAGAGTATGTTTGTGGGGCTCGGGATTGGAAAATTATCAACATATCATGTCCTCGAAAAACTTTTGCCGAAAGAAAAGCTTGAAGGAAAAAAACCGAAAGAAGAAAGTTTGGTCAAGCTCAAGGAAAATAAGCCAGCTAATGCCATTAAAGTAAAATGTATGAATGATAATATAATGATTCGAATTGGTAANTGTTGCNATCCTCTTCCAGGTGAACCCATTATTGGATATATGACACGGGGTAGGGGGGTAACTGTCCATCATATNGATTGCCCTAGTGTGAGTAAGATTATCGATGATTCGGAAAGATTGGTAGGCGTGGAATGGGATACGGGAATCAAAACTATTTATCAAGCGCATATAGCAATTGTTGCTGAAGATAATCCAGGAATTTTTGCAAGTATTGGCCAATCATTTGCAGAAGGTGGAATCAACATTACACGGGCAAATGTTCAGCAAGGAGCTCATAAGAGGGCTTACTTTGATCTATCCATTGAAATCCATGATGTTGAACACCTAAATCTAACTCTCGAAAAAATTAGACAAGTGGATGGTGTAATTTACCTGGAGCGTATGAAAGAGTTTCACAAAAATTCTCCNGTGAAAAATAAATTGGAAGCAATGGGAGGAACCCTAGGCCTANNGGACGGGAAAAAACTGATAGTAAATTAAACAGCCTTTGTTACTTTTCCTGATTTGAGGCAACGTGTGCAAACTTTCACAGTTTTAATAGAGCCCTTCATTGTCACACGAAGTTTTTTCAAGTTGGGTTTCCAAACTCTACGGGTTTTGTTGTTAGCATGGCTTACGTTATTTCCAAATTGGGGTTTTTTATCACAAACTTCACACTGCTGGGACATCTACCTACTCCAAAAAATATTGTTTTAAATAATTTTAAATGCTAGCATAACCCTGTTAATCGAGCAAGAGTAATTGACCTAATATGCTATGGTTGTCGATAAAAACTCTAAAATTAACGAGATTTTGAGTGTCTACCCAGATGCCAAAAAGTTCTTTAATGAGCAAGAAATGGCATGTGGTAGTTGCTTTGCGGTTAATTTTGACACTTTAGAAAAAGGTGCTCTAATGCACGGTTTAGAGGTAAACGCTCTAATTGATCAACTCAAAAGTTTTCTGAAAAATCTTCCCACGCCTATTTCTTCACTTCAGCAAAAATAGCCCGTTACTTATTTTCATTTTAAAATTTATGAGTGATTTTGCAGGCATGAGTCTTTATATGCCTTTAAATTTGACCCGGACAGATCAAATGGGTTCAAACTACCAATAGTTGATTTCTATATAAAACTTAGGAGTCTTGTAGTAGATTTCTTAGAATGCCTTCTGCAATATTCCTACTATCAACATTATACCCCTTTTCAATTGCAGCTTTAACACGAGCAACCTCGCTTGCACGTACGTCGGGGCTTGTATTGCTTACTTCTTTAGCTAATTGTACATCCCGAGCTAGTGAAGAAATTTTAATTTGCTCGCCACTAGCGGCAGGTGTTCCACCTTCGCTTTTTGCTGCAGGCTTCTTATCACCAACCTTGACTCGGTCCTGAATTGTTTTATTTTTGATTCGAAAATCGTTACCTGGGATTTCCATTTTACCAGCCTTTTCTCTTTAATTAGGCATATTTACAGTTATTTAGACCTGTTATTTAGCTCCTCCAAGAGCAATTTGGGCCTTCATACATGCCTATCGGCACCGCGCTTGGATACTTTAGCTAAAAAGCCAATTAATTATATTTTTTTAAACCTTTATCTCCTTTAAAATACAGGTTTAGCTAAGAAGAGTCAAGCTAGCTTAGAGATATTTTGGCTTTTAAAATTAATGATTTATTGGCACACTTTTGGTGTTTTAGTTTTGATGACCGATTCTTTATGATTCATCTACATTTCGGTAAAATAACATGGTTTACAAAAATCCTATTCCAACTGTGGATATAATTATAGAATTAGAGAGTGGAATTGTATTTATTAAGAGGGCTAATCCTCCTTTCGGGTGGGCATTGCCAGGAGGATACGTTGATTATGGGGAGTCTCTTGAAGAGGCTGCTTGCAGGGAAGCGTTAGAAGAAACAGGTTTGAAAATAGAGCTATTAGGGCAATTTCATACTTATTCCGATCCTTTAAGAGATACGCGCCAGCATAATATTTCAACGGTTTTTATTGCCAAAGCCGAAGGGCAATTACAACCAGGTTCTGATGCTAAGATGGCGGAGGTATTTACAGCTCCTCCTCAACCTCTCGTTTTTGATCATGCCATAATTCTAANGGATTATTTGAAGTGGCGAAATGGTAGTTCGAATAGAGTCCAACTAAAACCCTAAAGCCTAAAAAGAATTAATGAGGAAATCTTTAATTAAATCTATTTCTATTTTTACTCTGACAGTTTTATTAATTCCAATGAATGTGATGTCTAGCGATACTGTGGTAAGCGNTACTGTGGTAAATGAAAAGTATTCGCGAATAATATGGGNATATTTAGAAAAGCTTTGTGAATTTGGTCCTAGAAATCCTGGTAGTNAAGGTTATAGGGATACTATTAAACTGATTAGTCGTGTGGGGATGAAATATGCAGATCGTGTTGTAGACCANCCCTTTATAGTTCAATTANCTAAGGGAAAAACAATTTCCATGGTGAACTTGGAGCTGCAGTTTGCTGGAACCGAAGGAGGAGCTCCTATATTAATNGGATCCCATTTTGATACCCGTCCATTTGCAGACCAAGAAACCGATCCTAAAAAACGAATAATGCCAATTCTTGGAGCTAATGACGGGGGTTCTTCNACAGCTGTTCTATTAGGTCTCGCACACTATTTATTCCAAAATCCGATGCCGAGACCCGTTCATCTCNTCTTTTTTGATGGAGAAGATTTTGGNGCCAANGGGTCTGGGCTCAATTTGCTAGGCTCGACTCACTATGCACAAAATCTTCTCAANNATAATCGACAATCCTGGCCTTATTGGGTACTAGTCTTAGATATGATTGGGGATAAAGATCTGCAGATTTTTAAGGAGACAAACTCAATGAAAGGAAGTNGTCGTTTTCTCGATAAGATTTATTCTATTGCCAAAAAGCAGAAAGTAACATCTTTTAAATCAAAATCGAAATACACCATCTTTGATGATCACTANCCTTTTTATAAAATAGGTATTCCTGCTACANTNTTGATCGATTTCGACTACCCCTATTGGCATACTCAAGAAGATACATTGGATAAATGCTCATCAGAAAGTATGCTTTCTGTTTTTTCTGTGGTAGTAGAAACTATTCGAAGTTTTTAAGCGGGGTGGTTAAGGAAATTTAGGAAGTTCNNACAATTTTTTTTNAACCTCTTCATTNAAAGGATCCATCTCCAGAATTATTTGCAGTTCCTTTTCAGCTTTTTTATAAGCTTTCTTGCCTAGATGGATTTCGTAAAGTTTCCAGTGCATGGAAAGAAAATCGAGGCCCATATTAGCCGAGCGTTCAAAAGATTTTTGCGCTTNTTCGAAACGTTTCAGAGCAAACTGAGAATTACCCAAATTAAAACNTGCAATGGCAAATTCGGGATTCAAAGTCAAAGTCTTTTTTAAATATGGAATGGCTTCTTCTGGTTTTCCGAGTTTNTTTAATACTGCNCCTAGGTTGGAAAGGGCATGAATAAAATTAGGATAGANTGCAATAGCTTTTTTAAATAGANTTTTTGCTTTTTCAATTTTTCCGGTACGAAAATAATAACCCCCNAGGTTTGATAAGGCCTCTGGAAAATTTGGCTGTAATTCAATTGTTTTTTCATATTGCAGTATGGCTTCTTCTTCCTTTCCTATATGGCGATAAGCAACTGCAAGATCATAATGTGCCAAAGTAAAATTTGGGTCTAATTCCAGTATTTTTTTGAACTCATTTATAGCTTTATTTGGTTCACTTAATCCATGCAGATAGAAGTTTCCTCGATAATACATTGCTTCTTTAGAAGTTTTGTCTTGTCGCAATAGCTCATTAAAATCGAATGTATTTGTTTCATGTAAAAATGGTTTTATATGTTGGATAGGAATAGAAAGGTTTATGGAATGGCCTTCAATCGTGGCAATACCCACTACTTTATTAGATTCGTCGACAAGGGGTCCTCCACTGAATCCGGGNCCAAACTCTGTNGTGCTGTATATGAACGGAATACCTGGAAGAGCTTGCGAGTGTATGCCCAGAACAAACCCGTAAGTTTGCTCAATGATTCCTTTAGCAGTCTCGTTAGTTTCTCTTACATTCTCAGATAAATACCCCAAGGCACTGGTGTAATCGTAATCTTTTAGTTTGGTGGAGTCTCCAAGTTCCAAAGTTGAGTATAGGCCTTCCTCCAGTTTTAAAATCGCAAAATCCTTGATGCGATCAATTTTGTAAATTTCTTTTNCCTCTGCCTTGATTCCATTGGGTAAATGAACTTTAACAGAATGAGCATCAACAAGAACATGATAATTCGTTAGCAGAGTTCCTTCAGGTTTGACTATAAAGCCCGATCCGGTTCCAACGGTTTTACCNGCCTTATTTTTTGCTATGATTAGAGCGACAGCNTTCTTGTTTACTTCGTNAGCGCTGGTTANATTTACCCAAACCAGAGAGACTAAAATGATGCAGTAAAATAATAGTTTTTTATAATGGAAATATTTAATATTGAAGNNCATGNNTCTTCTTNNANANAGATNAAGTTGGNTNTTNAAAAAGATACAGAAATAAANTAGTTTGTTANTAATNGNATTATACCAGATTTTGAAATGAAAACTTTAAAGGNTGGNAACTAGGTNCNCGGCTNAACTCGTATACAGCCCAGCATGGCTGGGCTGTATACTTCGCTTATTTGACGTTAAATGTAACTTCTGTTGTTATGGCAGGGTTGTATGGGACATGATTTCCCTTTGCAA
>NZYH01000027.1 GCA_002697825.1 Nitrospina sp.
TTTGCACTTTCTCTGGCGGCTCGATCACCGGGTTCCCCAAAGAAAGGTCAAAAATATTCTCTTCCCCGTATTCCTGTTTCAGGCGTATTCCCTCTTCAAACATCTTCCTGATCCAGGACGACTTTTCCATAAATTCGCTTACTTTTTTTGAAATAGCCATTCCGAAATATTCGTTAAAATAACTTAGCAATAAATTTTAAAATAAACTTCCCATCCTTATCACAATATGAGGTAAGGTTCAACGACACGATAATTTATTATTAAAGATAACCACATTATGGCGATTATACAGTTTATTGATGTTCATAAATCTTACCAAAACGGAACCACCTCAGTAGCCGCATTACAAGGTGTAAATCTGAGTTTTAATGCTGGAGATTTTGTCACGATAATGGGACCAAGTGGTGGTGGAAAAACCACGTTGCTAAACTTACTTGCGGGACTGGACCTGCCCGATCAAGGCCAAATATTTTTGCAGGGACGAAAAGTCTCTGAACTTTCTGATCACGATCTAACATTATTGCGCAGAAAAGAAATTGGATTTGTTTTTCAATTTTTTAATCTTATGCCTACCCTTACTATCCAGGAAAATGTCGAACTGCCCCTCCTTCTTGCCCATTCATCTAAAATACAGGGTAGTCGAGTGCAAACACTTCTGGAATATGTAGGCCTCTGGGATCGTTTTCAATCCTTTCCAGCAGAATTATCAGGAGGTGAAATGCAACGTGTTGCGATAGCCCGGGCTTTGGTCCATCAACCAGTTATCCTTCTAGCAGATGAGCCTACCGGCAACCTCGATTCAGAAAACGGTCGAAAAATTATTGAACTGATGGAAAGTGCTGCAACAGACTTTAAAACCACAGTCATCCTCGTCACTCATAACCCTCAAGTAGCCGCTTGTGGTAATAGGCATTTTGAAATCCGTGACGGCAAATTAACGGACATATAATAGTGAGCTTTCTTTATTACTTTAAAGATCTTTTTACAGCACTCATACTTCGCCCCTTGATTCGAGATCCTTTCCGCACCCTTATTACGATTTTAGGTGTTGCCGTTGGTGTCGCTGTTTTTCTCAGTATTCGACTTGCCAACCAGCAAACCATGATGTCCTTTACGGAAAGCGTCGATCTGGTATTGGGACGCGCTGATGCTGTTATTCGCGCGGAAGGTATGGAATTCGATGAAACTCATTTTGAAAAATTGCACGCACTACGAAAAGAAATTAAAGCTTATCCCGTCATCGAAGGTTATGGTATTGAATCCACCAGTGGTGAAGTCGTCGAAATTATTGGAACTGATCTATTACAAGACAGTGGTATCCGTGACTTTTCCCTAAAAACAATAGAAAAAGATTTAAAAGGCCTTCTACCTCTAATCATGGATCCCACCGGAGTAATTCTTCCAGAAAAATTTATTCCAAATGTCCAGTTTGAAGCGGGTAGTTCCCTGAATTTTCTTATTAAAGGAAAAGAGAAAAAACTCAAAGTAAACGCGGTGCTGGAAAATAAGGGTATAGGCAAAGCACTAAATGGAAATTTTGCATTGATGGATATTGCTGCAGCACAAAACGTATTTGAAAAATTTGGGCGTTTAGATCGAATCGATATCCAATTTTTGCAACCTGCAAAATTTGATGCGATGCAAAAAAAGATCTCTGCTTTATTACCGGAATACCTCCAAGTTGAAAGACCACAAAGAAAGAGTCAACAAGTGGAAAAAATGTTGCAGGCATTTCAATATAACCTTACTGCTTTAAGTTTTGTGGCGCTGCTTGTAGCTTTATATCTCATCTATAATATGATCGCACTTTCGGTTGTAAGGCGGCGCGTTGAAATCGGAACTTTAAGAGCACTAGGGGCAACACCGACTTTAATTGCCATAATATTTTTTCTAGAAGCAGGAATAATCGGGGCAATAGGCTCTATTTTTGGAATTGGTCTAGGATATTATTTTGCTCAATTTTCTCTTGATGCTATCTCCCTGACGGTCAATAACCTTTATGCACCCAGCTACGTAACAAAAATAAATTTTCAATGGCAGGAAATGGGTCCTTATTTTTTTCTGGGTGTTATATTATCTTTCATCTCCGCCTTGATTCCCGCCTGGGATGCAGCGAAAACCCCCCCCACATCGGTAATGCGACGCGGCAGCTATGACCTGAAACTTTTTCGCGGTAGCCGACAATTAAATTTTTCAGCAGGATTCGTCATCTTACTTGCTGGATTCTGCACTCAACTGCCGTCTATCGACCAATTCCCGTATTTTGGATTCTTGTCCGTTTTTCTAATCATCCTCGGTTTATCCATGTTATCCCCGGCAGCCCTGCTTTGGACTCGAAACAAGTCCCATAATTTTTTCAAAAACAGGATGGGAGGTGAAGGACTATTAGCCTGCATGAATCTCTCACAAAACGTAGGAAGGAATGCTCTAGCTGTGTCATCGCTTGCGATTGCCTTCATGATGGTTATCAGTATGTCCATCATGGTTCATAGTTTTCGTCAAACTGTGATTGTATGGATCGATCAAACTTTAAAAGCAGATTTGTTTGTGCGTGTCGCAGGTGGACGGGACATTGACTATCAGCATACTCTACCCTCTGATCCGGTTCAAAAACTCAAATCGATTCCAGGTATCGCAGCGATTGATCAGTTTCGTGCCATCGATATTTCCTATAATAATCTTCCTGTCGTGCTTGCTACTGGCGATTTCTCAGTGCTATCAAAATTTGGGAATCTCCTAATTAAATCGGGTCTCCCAACAACCGAATTGAGCCAGAATATGGTTGGCAATGATCGGGTAATTGTCTCAGAAGCCTTTTCTCTTAAGCACGGGATTAGCGTCGGTGATTTCCTAAACTTAAAAACCCCTAATGGTCCCATAAAATTTGAAGTCTCAGCCGTNTACTTNGACTATTCCCGGGAACGNGGCTATATCATTCTCGATCGAACTACCTTCCTTAAATATTACAAGGAAAATCAAATCAATAGTTTTGTNATTTACCTTAATGACAAATCCAAATTGAACCAAGTACGAAANGAAGTTTTGAANACACTTAATGAGCATCGATTGGTCATNCGATCTAATACCGAACTNAAAAAACAGGTTTTGGAAGTTTTCGACAAAACTTTTGCCATTACTTATTCGCTCGAGATCATTGCTATTCTGGTAGCCGTACTTGGGCTGTTTAATACCCTTGTTTCTCTCATTCTCGAAAGAAAAAGAGAAATAGGAATTTTAAGATTCATCGGTGCCTTCACTCGCCAGATTAAACGAATGNTATTAATAGAGGCAGGCATATTAGGGNTGATTGGCTCGGTAATGGGTTTGGTAGCGGGTGTGGTAGTTTCTTATATTTTAATTTTTGTTATCAACAAACAATCCTTTGGCTGGACTATTCAAGTCCACTTTCCATACATTTTTATTCTGCTATTAGTTGCCTTTTCATGGGGGGTTTCTGTTCTCTCTGGACTATATCCAGCCCGTCTTGCGCAGGAATTAAACCCTAAAGAAGCTGTAAGAGTGGAATAACTAACAATCAAAACCAGAAATCCTAAATATTAACTACACGCTCAAATTTGCGTTAGCCTGGCTAATATCTATCAGCTTTAATTCCAACTTTTCTCGTCCGTTCCAGGAGTTCAGGTGAAGTTCATAAGCGATGTCGAAAATCTCTGTAGAGATATCAACCGCTTCCAAAACTTTAGCAAAATTAAATGCAACCACTTCTATTTTTCCTCGTCCCTGGACAGCACGAAATCTAGCATGTGTTTTTTCTTTTCCGATCAACTTCAAATCTTTTATTTTGATATTGTTGGATTTAAAAGAAGGAACAGGGTTTTCTGCACCAAACGGCTCCAGCAATGAAATGCTTTTATATAATGTGAAATCGATTTGAGAAATATCTAAAATTGAATCAATCCTAACTTCAGGAATCAAATCATCTTCTTTCAAAAACTGATGTCCAACCACCTGCATAGCATCGCGGAATGCATCTATTTTTTCTTCATCAATACTAAGTCCCGCTGCATAGGCATGGCCCCCGAACTGGATGAGGTGAGAAGAACACTCCGTAAAAGATTTAAACAAATTAAACTTCGGTATGCTTCGACCCGAACCCTTTCCTAAACCGTCTTTCAAAGCAATCAACACCGTAGGCCTATGATATTTATCTACTATTTTTGATGCAGCAATACCAATGACTCCCTGGTGAAAAATTTCCGATGCCAGCACGATCACTCTTTCGCTTTCAATATCCAACTCATTTCGTATTAAAGCTTCCGCTTCCAAAAAAGTTTCTTCCTGAATTTCTTTTCGTTCTCGATTAGTTTGCTCCAAATCCTGTGCCAGTACTTTTGCCACTGTCAAATCAGTAGCAGTCAGCAAATGTAGTCCATTATCGGCCTTGCCTAATCTGCCCGCAGCATTGAGACGGGGACCCAGACCAAACCCCACTGAACGCGCATCGACATTACCCACAATACCTGCCACTTCCTTTAACGCTACTAGGCCGGGTTTAGAGGATGTGGATAAAACATCTAGTCCATGCCGAGTTAATATATGGTTTTCTCCTGTCAATGGAGCAACATCGGCAATGGTTCCTAAAGCAAATAAATCTAAATGGCGTTTTAGATTAGGTAAATCTTCCTTTTTGATCCCAGCAGAATACAATCCATTACGGATTCCAATGGCCAGCTTAAAGGCAAGTCCGACTCCACTTAAAAAACGAAAAGGGTAATCACATTCAGCTTGATGCGGATTCAAAACCGCTACTGCTTGTGGCAACCCTTCATCACCGACCTGATGATGATCTGTGACAATCACGTCCAGTCCCAATTCATTTGCGAAAGCCACTTCTTTAACTCCTGTGATACCGCAATCAGCAGTAATCATAAGATTGGTACCTTGGTTTCTAATTTTTTGGACTGCATCTGAATTAAGGCCATATCCTTCCTCTTCCCGCTCAGGAAGATATGCGCTCACATGGCAATTAAGGTCACGAAAAAAATGTGTCAAAAAAGCAGCAGAGGTGACTCCGTCGACATCATAATCACAAAAAACGGTAATAGACTCTTTACTCTCAATAGCACGGATTACTCTCTCAACCGCTTTATCCATTCCTGTCATAAGAAAAGGGTCGTGCAATAAAGAAAAGTCTGATTTTAAATAAAGGTTCGCCTTCTCTGCATTATCAACACCTCGATTGATCAACAATACTGCAACAGCAAACGGTATGTTAAGTTCTTTAGCCAAAGCTGAGGATCTTTCCGAAGAAATATCTGCTAGGCACCATTTTTTTTTGAGTAACGACAACATAATTAATTATCTTTTTATATATTCTGAAACACCCTTGAACGTACTCCGATGGATCGGGCAAGGGCCATGCTCTTGAATCAGGTTTCTATGGAGTCTTGTTCCATATCCTTTATGACGATTAAACTCATATTGCGGATATAGTTTATGATAGCCATCCATAATCCGGTCACGTGTTACTTTTGCCAGTACTGAAGCCGCAGCAATAGATAAGCTTCTTGAATCACCTTTCACAATTGCCCATTGATTGAGAGTCGAATCAATTTTCTGATTACCATCAATAAGTAACAAACCAGGAGTAATTTTCAGAGTTTCTACAGCTTGTTTCATAGCTAGTCTTGCCGCTTGTAAAATATTGATCTTATCAATTACTTTTTGATCTACAACTGCCAAACCAAAAGCGACCGAGATCTCCTGAATTTTTGGGAATAACTCCTCGCGTTTGTTAGCAGACAGTTTTTTTGAGTCATTCAGACCTGGAATATTTACCTTAGATGGGAAAATGACTGCGGCAGCAACCACAGGACCAGCCAAAGGTCCACGACCTGCTTCATCGATTCCAGCAATATTTTTGAAACCCTGATGACTGGCTTTACTCTCAAATTCAAACAAGTCCATTTTTGAAGCATAATGCAACAATAACTATCCCGCAAGCATCGACTGTAAACACAATTTTTTAATTTTAAGGAAGGCCCTTAATTATTTCTTATAATTGCACCTTAGACGAAAACTAATTAAAAATATTGACCCTGCTATCATTGATGATCCTATAAAGTTTCTTTCAAAAATCTCTCGGCAAACCCAAAATTTTTTGAGAAACCTAATTGAATTNATAAGCCATAAAGGATTTTATGTTCGTCCTAGCGACTTAGGCAAGTTGAAATAGATGANATAGGCTTTTATAATAAATTATGCAAAAAAAATTTNTTTTTATNTTTTTAATTACCTTAATCCTTTACGCTTGTTCCACCACACCTGTTTCTAATCGATCTACTCTGATTCTTATTCCTAAAGCGCAAGAAATTTCGTTAGGAAAACAATCCTACAACCAAATTTTAAAAAAGGAAAAAGAATCGGACGATGCTAAATTGAATGAAGTTGTGCGTAGAGTGGGACAAAGAATTATAGCTGTTAGCCATATGCCAAAATTGGATTGGGAGATCAAACTAATCGAATCAGCGCAAAAGAATGCCTTTGCATTACCCGGAGGAAAAATTGCAATTTATACCGGTATACTTACTGTTGCAAAAAACGAGGCTGGTTTAGCAACCGTAATGAGCCATGAAATTGCCCATGTCATTGCCCGACATGGAGCACAAAGGATGACACAGCAAATGCTGTTGCAGGGAGCCATGATTGGTGCTGGGCTTAGCATGAAAAATAGAACACAAAGAAATCTTGTTCTTACAGCTTTGGGTGTGGGGGTTCTTTATGGCTTCACCCTGCCTTTTAGTCGTTCTCACGAAAGTGAAGCGGATCAAATAGGCTTAATCTACATGGCAAAGGCCGGCTATAATCCGAATGAAGCAATTAAATTCTGGCAGCGCTTCAGTAAAGTAAAAGACCAAAAAGGCCCTCCAGAATGGGCCTCTACCCATCCAGCCGATAAAACAAGGATGCGTGGTCTCAGAGGTTATCTTTCACGCGCAAAATATGACTACCAAAATGTAAAAATAAAATATGGGGTTGGCGAGACTTTCCGTTTGCCCAAAAATAAAAAAACTCCCGATAAGCCTAAGGCTATACCTGGAGTTTCTGTAGAAACTTTAACCCCTTAGCTCCGCTTGGGTAAATAAATAAAAATTTCTGAAAATAATTTTGTTTTTGTTCCTAAATCGGGCCACTGGAAAACTTATCTTTCAGCAGATAGCCTATCAGGAAGATCCTTTGGTAGCCGAAGCTTTTGCCGCTTTGGCTTTTTTCCCTCGTTTTGGAGTTTTCTTAGCTTTTGTAGTAGGCCTAACAGATTTTAGTTCTTTTAACCTTGCAGCCTTACCACGCAATTCTCTTAGGTAGTACAATTTAGCCTGTCTAATTTTAGCGCGTCTTACAATTTCAATTTTTTCTACTCTTGGGGAATGAAAAGGGAAAATTCGTTCCACTCCGATACCAAAAGAGATCTTTCTTACAGTCAGTGTTTTTCGCGCTCCTCCGCCACGCATTTTTATCACCACACCTTCAATGATCTGAATGCGTTCTTTTTCCCCTTCGACAATGCGCATATGCACTTTTACAGTGTCACCAATATGAACATCGGTGACTTCTTTTTTCATTTCCTTAGCTTCAACTTGATCAACTAAATTCATTTACCTCTCTCCTAGGATTGTACGTAAATCTTTATGATTATCTTTCAAAACTTTCTATTAATCTACCGGCAACTCACGATTGCCCAATAAACGATCAAGAATAATCGATATGGCACCCCGGACCGGAAGATGGTTGAATCCGTCACTGCCTTCAATGGGCAATAGGGCATGATCTGCATTTTTAATCAGATTTTTTTCTAATCCCCATCCCGTTCCAAAAACCAGAAGGTTAGGTTCTCCCTGTTTAAACTCCTTTTTTAAAGCCTCATAACCAATGCTTCGAGGCGCTCTTTTTGCTCCCGTGACAATAATACGGGGTTTCTTTCCGCTTTGCTCGGATACTTCTTTAACTGCTTCTTCAAGGTTATTTTTTACAACCGTCTTTAGTAANGCTTCTTTTCGGGTCGGGTTATACTCGGCGCCAAAGCCTTCCAACCAATGGCCAATTAAACGATGCACAAGCTCCTGCTGGGTTTTAAGTGGGGTGATAACATAAAATGTTCCCACTCCNAAAGTCCTGCAAGCACGNGAAATATCATGAATATCCAATGTCGTTACAGATGAAACAATCACTTCCCCAGTTTTGTTATAAACAGGAAAATGGACCAAAGCCAGATGAATATTCGAATTTGATACTTCCGCCAAAACCGACCTGTTTTTATAAACTTTNCATAACCCCAAACCTATTTAACTGGCTCGGAAAAAAAATCTTAAATTATTCCACCTTATCCTTACTCAAAAATCCTATTTTCCTAACGCGACCGTTTCATTTTTTCAAGTAGATCAGGGCGAACGCTTGCCGTTTTTTTCAATGCTTCAGCTTTTTGCCATTCGCGGATTTTTTTTGGATCGCCAGAAACCAGGACATCGGGAACCTTAAATCCTTTATATNCTCTTGGTCTCGTATACTGCGGATANTCCAGCATNCCCTCTGAGAAAGACTCTTCNAAAATAGANTCAGAATCTCCCAAAACACCGGGTATCAACCTGGACACGGCTTCAACCAGAACCATTGCCGGAATTTCTCCTCCAGTCAAAATATAATCGCCAATAGAAATTTCTTCATCCGCAAAGTGTAATCGAACTCGCTCATCAATNCCTTCGTANCGACCACAAATCAGGATCAAACTTTCATGATTAGAAAGCTCATTNGCTTTTTTCTGACTGAGAGTNCTACCACTTGGNGAAAGCAAGATCGTCCTAGCTTTCGGCACTTCCTTCTTTATGGCTTTAAGAGCCAGGTCAATTGGCTCTACATTCATTATCATACCTACGCCACCGCCGAAAGGCGTATCATCTACCTTGCGGTGCTTATTTAACGTATAATCCCTNAGGTCATGCACCCGTATATCCAACAAACCTTTTTCGCAGGCACGTTCTATAATGCTGTCNCCAAAAGGAGACTCAAACATCCCCGGGAAAATACTAACAATGTCAAACCGGAGTGTCCTCAAACAATCCCTCAACACAATGGAAAATAAGTTTACCCTGCTCGAGGTCGATGGTTTGCACNACAGAATCTATCATAGGAATCAACCATTCTTTACCCTCGCCTCGCACCACATAAACATCGTTACTACCTGTTTCAACTATCTCTTCTATGACACCATAATATTTTCCCGTGTCATTAAATACATTTAATCCTTCAATCTCAAAGCGATAAAATTCNCCCTCGGGCAACGGTTCAAAATCTTCTCTGGCAACCTTCACCTCATGTCCCGCCAAACTTTTAGCTGCTTCAATGCTGTTGATACCATCCAACTTAAGAATAAAGGGAGACTTAACACCACGAACAGACTCAATCTTTAACTGTATTTCTCCCAAACAAATCCGCTGACCACTTTGCACCGTAGCACTATTCTGCTCGGTAGGATAAAACTTNAACTCCCCTTTTAAACCGTGAGTTCGTGTTACTTTTCCAACCCGAATCCAGTTCATATTATTCCATTATTTCCAGAACGGCCCGTTGTTTCAATTTAGTCGCAGTCGCATTCAAAATAGTTCGTATTGCATGAGCGGTTTTACCCTGCTTTCCTATGACTTTGCCAAGATCATCTTTCGCGACCCGCAACTCNAGGACAGTAGTTTTATCACCCTTCACTTCTGCTACTTCTACTTCATCAGGTTGATCTACTAGAGACTTGGCAATAATCAATATCAGATCTCTCATGACACTCTCCTTAGCTGGCCAACAGGATCCTGTTAATATTAGGTGATTTAAGCCAAAACTAATTTTTCATTTATGTAAATTGCAATATTCTGCAATTAGACTAATGAGCTTTCGCTACCTTTATTCGTCCGAGAATTTGGACGTAGGNAGATGAGCTAGANAGAGTTACCAGTATGAGTTCGAAGCTATAAATTAGCTTTTATTTNTTTACTGACAAAGTCATNAAAACTATTACCCACCGACTCCGGCCTTTTTGAGNAGGGAGCCTACGGTTTTACTAGGCTGTGCGCCTTTTTTAATCCATGCAACGGCCTTTTCCGCATCAATTTTACAACCATTTTCTTCAAGCATGGGGTCGTAAGTCCCTAAAATCTCTAGGAAACGACCGTCTCTTGGCATCCTAGAATCTGCCGCCACGATTCGATAGAAAGGTTTCTTTTTTGCTCCTCTTCGAGTTAATCTTATTACTACCAATGTTTTCTCCTTCTGGAAAATCGGTCTTCCTAAAATAGTTAAAGACCCTTAAAAAAATAAAATAAAACTATAAAACTAAATTCTTGTCAGCGGCCCAAAAACCCACCGCCACCCATCAAACTGCCGAGGTTAAGCCCACCCCCNCTAGAAACTTTTTTCATCATCTTTTGCATCTGATTAAACTGTTTCAGCAATTTATTTATATCATTTACTCTCGTTCCGCTTCCTTGAGCAATTCTGCGTTTTCGACTTGCATTAATAATATTGTGTTTGACCCTTTCTTTCGGGGTCATCGAATTAATAATCGCTTCGATCTGCACGAAGGCTTTATTGTCTACTTTCAGTCCTTTTAATTTTCCAGCACCCGGAATCATTCCTAGAATTTGCTCCATAGAGCCCATCTTCTGAATCTGTTTTAACTGATCNCAAAAATCTTCAAGAGTAAAAGCGTTCGCCTTGAACTTTTTTTGTAATGCTTCCTGTTCTTCCTTCTCAAAATTTTCTTCCGCTTTCTCAACCAGTGACATAACATCACCCATACCAAGAATGCGGGAAACAATTCGATCCGGATGAAACGGTTCGAGGGCATCGAGTTTTTCTCCCATACCGATAAAACGGATTGGTTTNCCGGTAATCGCCTTNATGGAAAGCGCTGCACCCCCTCGGGCATCCCCATCCATCTTAGTCAAAATCACACCATCGATACCAACTGCATCGTTAAACGTTTTTGCAATTTCTGCGGACTGCTGCCCCATCATGGCATCGGCAACAAACAATACTTCTTGTGGCTGGACCGTTTCCTTAATACACTTTAGNTCGTCCATTAATTCTTCATCAATCTGCTGACGACCCGCAGTATCAATGATAACCACCTGACTCATCTTTTCCGTTGCATCATCCAAAGCTTTTTTACAAATTGCAATTGGATCTTTTTCTTCAGCGCCTTCAAATACTGCAACACCAAGGTCGCGACCCAAAACATGTAATTGCTCAATCGCAGCTGGACGATATACATCCGCAGGAACCAAAAGGCAGTTTTTCCCTTTTTCTTTAAAGCGTTTTGCAAGTTTGCCGACCGTCGTCGTTTTGCCAGANCCCTGCAGTCCCGCTATTAGGACTACGGTTGGAGGTTTAACAGCAAACTGAATATCTTTAAACTCATCACCGATTAGAAAAGTCAATTCATCATTGACAATTTTTACCATCTGATGGCCTGGGGTCAGACTTTTTAAAACTTCTTGACCCACTGCTTTTTCTCGAACTGGGGTAAGGAAGTCTTTGATCACTGCAAGGCTGACATCGGCTTCGATCAGTGCAACGCGAATTTCTCGCAATGCTTCATCGACATCGGCCTCTTTTAAAACCCCTCTGCCCTTTAATTTTTTATATATGCCCTCAAGGCGATCAGATAAATTTTCAANCATGAAAAAAACTGTATAAACCCTTAAAACTTCAGGGGAATCTTTGATTTGATTGCAAGCGATTTAGTATATAATAACCCCTCAACAAGAGCAATATTTAATATCCTTTAGTCATTTGGGTTGCNTTAACCTATGAAAAAGAAAGCNGTAGTGCTCCTAAGCGGTGGATTAGATTCCACCACCGCTCTGGCAATTGCAAAAAAAGAAGGATTTGACGTCTATGCCCTNAGTTTCGATTACGGACAACGACATCNGATAGANCTGGANCGAGCCAAGCAAATTGCNAAAAAACTTGGTGTAATCGACCACCAAATAATTAATATNGATCTTCGCCAGTTTGGNGGTTCCGCCCTAACCGACTCAATTGATGTCCCGACCCATCGTGAAGAAAAAATAGTAAGCGAAGAAATTCCTGTTACTTACGTTCCGGCTCGTAACACAATTTTCCTTTCTCTAGGTCTCGCNTATGCAGANGTAAACAACGCACCGCATATTTTTCTGGGAGTAAATGCGGTTGACTACAGCGGTTATCCCGACTGCCGTCCTGAGTTCATNGAGGCTTTTGAGAAACTGGCTAACCTTGCTACAAAAANCANTGTGGAAGGAAAAGAAAAANTAAAAATACATACACCGCTGATCCAACTAACCAAGGCCAAAATCATACTTAAAGGAATCGAATTAGATGTAGATTATTCGTTGACATACAGTTGTTACAAACCGGAAAAGGGTGGTAAGGCCTGCGGCATCTGCGACAGTTGTCAACTTCGATTGAGAGGGTTTAACGAAGCAGGCNTAGAAGANCCTTTAAATTATAATAACCNAGATAACAAAAAATAAAATTCTCGCTCGATTATAGAAAAGATTTNGTTTGCCAAAACCTANTGAAAATTTGCTACAAGGATTCTGCGCCGTCAACGAACAGGGTNTCTCCATTAACAAATTGATTTTCCATTAAATAGTCTAAGGCCTGCAGTAGATTTTCCATTTCCCCATGAGTTCGGGTGGGAACCTTTTTCGCAGCTTTTTCCAGATAATCTGGTGCTCCTCCCTGCGGCGGCAAGATGAGNCCTGGTGCGATGCCATTGACACGAACCGTTTCCCCCCATTCTACAGCCGCAAGTTCCGTGAGATGTTTTAGCCCAACCTTACTCACCGAATAGGAACCGAAAGTTGAAATATGTTTACGCACTCGTTCGTCAAGAATATTGACAATCATGCCTTTATTGATACTTCGTTTNAAATCGCGCATTAATAACAGCGGAGACATCAGGTTTAAATGCAGGGTATCGACCAAAGTTTCCATGCGAGTTTCTTCCAGGTTTTCCTGAATAAAATTAGCAGCCGAATTAATTAGCAATTCCACATCATCAAAGTCAGTAATGATTTTGGCNATGAATTGTTCTGCCTCATCAAGATTAGAAAGGTCACTCGAATAACTTTGGCAATAAACACCTTTCGATTTTATTTCTTCAATCACAGTAGAGGGTTCAGAACGGTGATAATGCAAGGCAATATTGAAACCTTTTGCTGCAAGATGGAGGGCTATAGCCTTACCGATTCGGATGGCTGCACCAGTTACGATTGCTGTCGGCATATATTTTTATGATTATGTTATACTTANCANTANTAATCATTTAACTGCAAAAATAATATTAAATCTACCTAAATTCAGAGTGGTTTCCGAATAGGAATAATTCATATTTTAGAGATTGAGAAAAGATAATGAGCGAAAAAAAATGTGTGAATATTGCCGTNCTAACTGTATCTGATACAAGAACAGAAGAAGATGACAAGTCGGGCCAAGTACTAGTAGANCGGATTAAAGATGCAGGTCATAACCTGGCAGAAAAAAAAATTATAAAAGATGAAAAAAAATTGATTCAAAAACAATTGAATAAATGGATCGATAGTCAAGAAGTAGATGTTGTTATAGCNACAGGTGGAACCGGTGTAACCGGTCGCGATATAACCCCCGAAGCTTTTGAAGAACTTTATGATAAAGCTATTCCCGGCTTTGGAGAGTTGTTTCGTATGCTCAGTTATCAGAATATAAAAACCTCTACTCTGCAATCGCGATGCACTGGAGGCGTTACCAATGGCACNTTCCTTTTTGCATTACCGGGTTCTACTGGGGCNTGCAAGGATGGATGGGACCAGATCCTTATTCATCAACTTGATAGCACGCATAAGCCCTGCAATCTCGTAGAACTCATGCCCCGTCTCCTCGAGTAATANTNAGCTGTCAATGGTAATTGATCAAAGCCTGAAAGAGCAAACCTTATATCAAAAAGCTTCTGGTTTTAATAATAAACCNTCTTTANTTGAATAAGGTTTTAGCCTCGCTGGAAACAAGGGTTAAGAAGATATGGTTTTTCTTCAATGCTTAATCATGGATTACTATGCAACTTCATAAATTTGAGGTGGATGAAACTTCAAATAAAAAACGCCTCGATGTATTTCTTTCTAATTGCCTACCAGATATAAGCCGCTCTCGATTAAAGAAGTTGATAGAGGATGACAGGGTAAAGGTTAATTCAAAATCTCGCCCTGCAGGATATAAAATTCGATCCAAAGAAAAGATTGAGGTTGAAATTCCCCCTGTTGAGCCTATCAAAACCGCTTCTGAAAACATTCCTTTAAACATCATTTTTGAAGATGAATATATGCTGACAATAAACAAACCCNCTGGAATGGTAGTGCATCCAGCACCCGGTCATTCTANAGGAACCCTTGTCAACGCTCTGCTACATCATTGTAATGACTTATCTGGAATAGGTGGTGTGGAGCGACCTGGGATCGTTCATCGNTTGGATAAGGAAACATCTGGGCTAGTATTGGTTGCAAAAACGGAAGCCGCGCACAAAGCCCTAGCAGTTCAATTTAAAAAACGAGAAATCCAAAAAGAATATTTGACGTTTGTAAAGGGGAATGTAAAGAAAGATAAAGGTTCGATCGAGTCGTTAATAGGTAGACATAAAACGAATCGTAAAAAGATGGTTGCCGGAGTAAAGGACGGACGCTCGGCTTGNACGCATTATGAAGTTTTACAACGCTTTAAAAATTTTACTTATCTTAAAGTACGGCCAGAAACAGGGAGAACCCATCAGATTCGNGTACATTTAGCATCCATGAACTACCCAGTTATTGGTGACAAACTATATGGAGGTAAAAATNCTAATTTCGAAACTNTGAAAATGGATAGACATGCCCTTCACGCCCGCCACCTTGAGTTGAANCATCCCATAATGGATAAATTANTGTCTCTGTCTGCACCTCTCCCAATTGATATGGCAAACATCCTTAAATCTCAAACGTAATAATCTGATGAAACTTTAAAGCCTCCTCTCCACAAGCTCTAATAAGGGTTGTATATTCAACATTTAATAAAGTTCAAAATTGTGAATTAAATGTGAAAAAACTCATAATGATTTAATACCTTAAAATAAAATGTCAAAANGAAAAAAAAATATCTGNCCAAAAAAATTNATAAATGNTTATTTTTCAATGGTTTTTAAATTTTAAATTTAAGATAAAATTTTCTANTGGNAATCTCATTCGCAAAACAGGGTTTTCCACACTTTTTGAAAGATAACACCTCCTTTAGGCTAGGTATAAAAGGAGAAAATAAGGNANCAATTTCTTGGCAGTCNAACAGCCTAAANTGAAGGNTTANAAAAGACNATTTGTTTTCTATCGATTGAGTCTTNCCTAATNGCTTTATAGTGNAGGGTTATAACGTTTGNTNAAATTTTGACGNATGTTTTAACCTCTAGATTATTAGTCNAATATGATCNTGGGNTTNTTTATAGCGGATGCTTCAGNNTTTTAAAGAGTTCATCGACTACATAATTTTAGGTAATGATATAANCCTTATAATNNGCCTATATTAANGCTTTATGCCTATAAACCCTTGCNTTGCCATACTAGGAAGGGCTATCA
>NZYH01000028.1 GCA_002697825.1 Nitrospina sp.
TCGATCCATTTCCGTTCCTGCCGGAAAAAGTTCCGTCAATGGTTGAGGAAATTTTTCTTTGCTATCCCCATCCCATTTTTCAAATTCTCCTAATTGAATTCTATAAATATCTTTGAAAGTCCTATACTGACCGTTGATTCCCACATAATCCCAACTCGTTTCCTGGTGAATTAAGCGATATAGCTCCGAACAAGCAATTCCTTCGTACAAATTAATTTTACCCACACGCCCTTTAATTATTGCAGCATCTTCTCCAGCAAAATCCAGACACCAAATTTGAGACCTTTTCAAACCAAAAACCTCGATTTGGTATACTACCTGCCATTCTACCCAAGATTGAACAGCTTTTTTTTGTACTACTTTTTCCACGAACTGGTTCTCTATATAGTCTACAACCTCATTCCATTCCTTATCGGACTCGTTCTGATCTTTAGTTTGAGTCCTTATAGGTGGGACTTCTAGAACAGGTTTAAATTCGATTCTATATTCATCATCCTCTTTAATCTTAACGAAATGGGAATCACCTCTAGATATCTTCACACCTTCTTTAGTTATACTTGCTACATCACCTGGATAAAAAACACTACTATTAATTTCGGGGCAAAAATTTTTAAGATCGCGTAAAAATTGTTCCTGTGTAGTAGGAAATGAATACTGATTCAGGAATTTAAACTCATCACGATAGCGAAATCCAGCAGAACCAGGGACTACAAATTTGGGTCTGCAAGCTCCAGCTACTTTCAAAAAAGAACTGTATTCATCTATGGGTAATTCAACCGGATTGTGAAAGCAGAAATTTCCCTCCAGCAAGGGTAAATAACGCATATGTGCCATATCCGGTTGCCCATATAATCGATGAATGTATTTAATAATGTCTGGAGAAACAATAGTATCGACTTGATTCCAGATTGTTACAGACCCATCATGAACTAACAAGCCATGCTCTGGAAAATAGTCTTGTTGGTTTAAGGAGGGAGTTGGAGTCAGAGTGATATCTTTATACTCAATGGCTTTGAAATCCTCAACTACAGTCACATTTTTGAACTCAAGTTCTTTGAGTACTTCAAGCAATATCTCATCACGCGGAGCAAGAACTATTGCATCTTCAGCTAAAATGGTACTACTGTTGGCAATATGTGCAAGAGTCCGGATATCAAAATGATCTTGATGACGATGTGAAATATTTAGCACATCAATAACAGGTAGCTTCTCCAAGTCTAAATCAATACTGGGGCAATGGACGTTGCATTCTTCCCATAAATAATCAAAAAAGACTGGATCCGTCAGTACAGTAGTATTGTCTGATTGAATCAATAAACTCGCATGTGATATAAGGGTAGTTTTCATAAGTCAGCAAGGGTTGTAAAATTCTAAGCGTAACCGAAGCAATGATTAAACTCAACCTGATAAATATTATGATGTATTCTAAATAGGTTTTACTTCTTCGGCATCAAAAAACTTTTATTAAGGTTGACAATTGAGCTATCCTTACCCAAAATAATTAAAAATTCTTTAAATACGATTTATTATGAGTGAAACGGATCAAACAATTAGTTTTGTAGAAGGAAAATCCTGCCCTCTTCCCATAGCAGGTCATGGTGGAGGCCTTTCTTTTTCACCGAATGGCGATATGCTTTTACTTGCAGCTATTTCCAGTCCCTCTGAGGCTCAAATAAAAGCTTGGTCTGGCAAATGGCAGGCAAAATTGATCATAGAATCAGAGTTTCCATCTATTCCTATATTTGCAATTGGTGGTGAGGACTGGTTACTCGAGACTCCCTGCAACCCCATTCAGCAGGAAATGGAATCTCCTGGTTTTTGCGAAGCTCTTTATAATAAAGAGGAATATACTATGGTTGCCATCCTAACCGATCTCGATACCAATATTATAAAGAAGATCAGTCACGTTGAGCTTGATGAAATGTTTATCGAACGTATGGTACTGTCTTGGAATCCCTACAAGACAAAGGGGGATGAATACACTAAAACTTATAGCGATGAAAATTTCGTGACCAAAATCAACGAAATCTTTAAGATGAAAAGTTCCGAGGAGCTCTGGCGAACTTCTTGGTAGCACCTTTATAAGTCCCAAACATAAAGTCTATTTTGAAATTATAGTACAAATTGTCCTATTATTCGGATGCTACTCGCGGCTATTGGGATTCATATTCGGTTTCGCCGAGGTCCTCCTCTTCTTCTATCTCTTCAATGTCTTCCACGTCTTCGAATTCTTCCTCTTCTTCCTCTTCCTCTTCTATCTCCTCTTCGCGGTCAAACTCCGGATACTCAAGTTGCATTAAATGTTCTGCTTCTCCCAATAACTCAAAACCTTCCTCTGTGTAGTTATTTTCTTCAATATAAAGACGCAAAAGGTTGGTCAGGTTGTCAGATTCACAGATAGCCTCAATTCCAGCATCAGTGATGCCATTATTTTCAACCATCAAAACTTGTAAATTTCTGAGACTTTCTGAATTAACAATATGGATAAATCCTGCATCTCCCAAATTATTGCGGTCCATCGATAGGAGACTGAGGTTCTGCAAATTTTTGGAACCTGCGAGAAAACTCACACCTTTATCTGTGATTTGATTTAATTCCAAATAAAGATGTGTGAGCTCCTTTAAATCTTCACATTCTGCAATACACTTACATTCCACATCTGATAATCTAAGATTGCTAAGATCCAGCTTGGTCCCATCTTCAGATAGACGGGCTCTAATTAAATTGTATATCTTCATTTCGGACAGAGCATCGAACCCTTCTTTAGTCAGCGTATTTGCTGTCAGGTCTATCCTTTGCAATTTCGGGAAGTTCTTACTTTTTGAAAGAGCTTTCGCACCTTGATCTGTAACATTATTTTTTCTTAAATCAAGACTTTCTAAGCTATTAAGAGATTGTGCCTCTGCCAAATACTTTAATCCTTCATCACCAATCTTATTTTCTGATAATACTAATGTAGTTAAGTTCCCTAAATTGGTTGATTCGGCAATATATTTCGCCCCCATAGGCCCAATATCATTCCAGGATAATCTCAATGACTTGAGATTGGGTAGTTTTTTTGATTGAGCAAAGTATTTAATTCCTTCATCACCTATTTTATTTTTATATAATTTTAAAGACTCAAGGTTTCCCAGTGTTTCTGATGATCCAAAGGCCTTTGCCGTAACAGCTGTGAGTTTTTTACCACTAATAGTCAATCTTCGAAGTTGCTTAATAGATCTGGCCTTTGCAAGAGATTCTGCTGCTGCATCACTAAAATTTTCAAAACTAAAATCGAGGGTTTCGTAATCCCGGCTGAGCTTGAATCCATTTCGGATCATTCCTTCAATATTGTAAAATTTTTTCACTATAATCTCCGACCAGCCATTTTTTATTCAGATAAACAATACCCGCTATTATAAAGAATCAAAAAAGCGCTTCAAAATATTGAAATATGCATGTCCCGATGCCATCATCATATCGTTATGACCAACTCCATCGAGTATTTCTAGTGTTTTGATTTTGGCACCCAAATTTTCAAAATTCAAATGTGCTTCTTTTTGGGAAATTAAATAATCATCTTCACCATGCATGATCAAAGAAGGGCATTTTACAGCAGAAATTTTCTGACTGTTATTAAATAAAGCATTTTCTTCAGGTGTCGTTTTATCAATATCTAGCCCTCGCCTTTCAACCAAAGGTATTGGATCCGCATAACCACTTTCTATAACACAGGCTTGAATATCATTCCGTGTACTGCAAAGCTCTATAGTTGGAGCACTTCCCAAAGAACGACCCATTACACAAACTTTATCTCTAAAAATTGAATTTTTAATTAAAAAATCAAATATGATATGCGAATCTTCTAAAGTAGCACGTAAAGTTGGCGTTCCAGTGCTTTTACCATAACCACGNAAGTCTGCAATTATTAGCTCCACTCCCAGATTTGAAAACACGTCTGCCAATCCATCATAATCAGAAACGATCTCTCCATTTCCATGAAAAAATAAAAGACTTAGTTTCGCCTTTATATTTGGATGACACCGAACATGAATCCGGGCNTCGCCAGGTGTNTCTATATAATATTCTTGGGTGTTATCTGGAGCAGGAGAAGAATCGATCCTTGGAAAAAAAAGGTTTGAATTAAATAAATCCGAATCAAAAATTGATGTCATAATTTTTTTTCTAGGNAAATNNNNCTAAATNCNTTAATTAAAAGGTTANTTTAATTTANTCTTTGATAATTAAATCATTGAAATATATTGAACTTTATCTAGTTTCGTGCAAGAATGCGCCGTTCTAAAAATTATGTTAAATATCAATTAATAATTATTTATGGCCTTTTCTAATGGCCNTTTATCTACAACTCTATAAAAAAATAAGGTGAAGTCAATGTTAATGGAACTAGAACCCATAGAAAAACTGTATCAATCATACGAAAAAATCTTGGATAAGGCTCGAAAAAATTTAGGGCGCGATCTAACTGTTGTNGAGAAAAANNTGTTTGCNCATCTTCCTGCNGATACCGATTATTCAAAATTGGAACGAGGGGTTTCTGATATTTTTCTTAATGCAGATCGCGTAGCAATGCAAGATGCAACCGCGCAAATGGCAATTCTTCAATTTATGTCCTCCAAAATGCCTAAGGTTGCAGTACCGACCACCGTTCATTGCGATCACCTGATTCAGGCCTATACTGGGGCAATGGCAGACCTTAAAGCAGCAGAAGAAACCAATAAAGAAGTTTATGACTTCCTACGATCAGCTGCCATGAAATATGGTATGGGGTTTTGGAAACCGGGTTCAGGCATTATTCATCAGGTTGTTTATGAAAATTATGCAGTCCCTGGAACTATGATGATCGGGACAGACTCACATACCCCAAATGCAGGCGGAATGGGTACTATTGCTATTGGAGTGGGCGGGGCCGATGCTGTCGATGTAATGACTGGCCAGCCTTTTATGACCAAAATGCCAAAGCTGGTAGGAATCCACCTTAAAGGTGAATTGAATGGATGGACTGCTTCCAAGGATATTATACTTAGAGTTGCAACAATGTTGACAGTAAAGGGCGGTACCGGAAAAATCCTTGAATATTTTGGGGAAGGTGCCCGTAGCTTAAGTGGAACGGGGAAAGGCACTGTCACCAATATGGGTGCTGAAATTGGAGCTACCACATCCACCTTTGGGTATGATGAAAATATGGATCCATATCTCCGAGCAACGGATCGGGCGCCTATTGCCGATCTTTGTAAAAAATATTCGGAGCATCTTCAATCGGATCCATCTGTTCAAAATGATCCTGAAAAATATTATGATGAATACTATGAAATCGATCTATCCTCTTTGGAACCGCATATTGTTGGTCCTCACACACCAGATTTAGGCCGAGAAGTTTCAGCAATGAGCGCTGAAGTAGATGAAAAAGGTTATCAAGAAAAAATCTCTGCGGCATTGATTGGCTCGTGTACAAATTCCAGTTACGAAGATATGACTCGATCCATCAGTTTGGTAAGACAGGCCAAAAAAGCCGGACTTAAACCACAAACCAAACTTATGGTCACCCCTGGTTCTGAAACGATTTATCAAACAATCATTCGTGATGGAATTTTAAATGAGTTTGAAGAAGCTGGTGCAACCGTATTGGCAAATGCATGTGGCCCCTGTATCGGAAAATGGCAAAGGGATGATGTAAAAAAAGGTGATAAAAATAGCATCCTCACCTCTTACAATCGAAATTTTGCCAAGAGAAACGATGGCAACCCAGAGACTTTAGGTTTCATCAGTAGCCCAGAGTTAGTCGTGGCAATGTCATACGGAGGATCAATGAAATTTAATCCGTTGACTGATTCACTCAAAGATAAAGATGGTAATGATTTTAAATTTGAACCTCCGGCAGGTGAAGTTTTACCTAGCAATGGTTATACAGCTCAAGATGGCGGCTANGAGGATCCCANTTTTTCGGGCGAGGTNATTATNANTCCAANNAGTGANCGTNTNGCTTTNCTNGAACCATTTCCAAAAATGGATCCGGTAAAAGATTATCAAAATATNCCTGTTTTNTTTAAAGCNAAGGGAAAATGTACNACGGATCATATTTCACAGGCTGGNCCNTGGNTAAAATTTAGAGGACACCTNGATAANATAAGTAATAATATGTTTNTAGGNGCAACNAATGCATTTCANNCTGAAACCGGTCAAGGNAACAANCCCGTAACTGGAGAGGAGAATCAGGAGCTCAATAAAATTGCCCGAAACCTAAAAGAATCAGGAATGGGATGGGTTGCTGTCGCCGAAGAAAATATNGGAGAAGGNTCCAGCAGAGANCATGCAGCTATGGAACCNCGTCATATGGGATGTTTAGCCTTTGTNGCCAACTCATATGCACGTATTTTCGAAGCTAATTTAAAAAAGCAAGGAGTCTTGCCATTCACCTTTGCAAATAAAGCTGATTACGACAAAATCCANGCTAAGGATAAAATTACTTTTTCCGATCTGGATAAAATAGCACCTGGCAAACCCGTAACCATGACGGTCTCCCATGAAGACGGATCNANCGANGATTTNCAGGTTAATCACACGCTCAATGANGATCAAGTCAAATGGTTCAATGCNGGTTCTGCATTAAATTATATGGGATCGCAAAANTAANGACTATAGATTAAAAAACCCGAACAGGTTTTTAACCTGTCCGGGTTTTTTAATCCCTTAAACCCCACCTCTACTAAATCGAAATCTCAAATAATCTAAGTTGATTTTTTTATTTTAAGTCATTAGTTCTTGTGATTATCTAGACGGCTGTATGGTTCCAGTTTTAAGGTTTTACTTTTCTTGAATTTTCCAGAACGAATAATTTTAATTAATTCTCCGGAACTAGGTTGGCTAGATTCTTTTCTTCCATTTAAAACAATTAATTCGAGATCCTTTCTTTTATTTCCAAGTTCTTTTTTAGCAATGCTTTGGAAGGTATCACCTTCCTTTACTTGATAAAGGTCAATATATTTGGGCTTATACATTTTTTTATCCGTAGGAGATTTTTTTCCTTCATAAACCAAACCACGAATTTGGTTTAAATATCTACGTCTGAACAATTTTTGTTTTGAAGAATCTGCACTTATCCGACTTGCAAGTAATCCAGCCTTTATAATTCTATCTTTTGTTTCTGGGTGAGAGGCTTGAAATGAATGATAAGCCTGGCCTGACATGATTTCTTTACGCCGCAGGCTTTTTAAGAATTTTTCCATACCATGAGCATTATAGCCGGCCTCTGAAATACTCAAAATACCATGCTCATCGGACTCAATTTCTGCATCACGCCCATAACCCAGATTAATTTGCTGAAATAAAGCACTACTAACTGTGAGCCATCCTCCCGCATTTTCCGGGTTGGCTATTGCACTTCCAATCGCAAAAATTTGTGCTCCAATACTACGCACCATTAGTTTTGCACCATGATGAAAAATAATATGCCCTATCTCATGGCCTATTACTCCAGCCAACTCAGCCTCCCCATTTACCAGCGCTAGCAAACCCCTTGTGACATAAACATAACCTCCTGGAAGAGCAAACGCGTTGATCTGGGGGCTATCCATAACCCGAAAATAGTATTTTGGAAAAACTTTATCAGAAAGCTGTGAAACTAATTTTTGACCAATCTTATCAACATAAAGCTGAAGTGTTTTATTCTGGTAAATACCATATTGTTTTATGATTGATCTATCGGCTTCTTTACCCATAGCCATTTCAGTTTTCAATGATACAAAAGGTATGCTTTGAACGTGAAACGGAAAAGCAGTTAAAAACGCAGCAAACACTAAAAAGGCAGGTTTGAATGGATTCGGCATATTTTGATTTCGCCGTTCAAACGTTAAGTGGAAAGTTGCTTGATTCGTTTATCAATTTTTTCTAATTCTGCAGTCCCTGAAAATTTGATTTGCATTTCTCGCAGAATTAATAGAGCATTTGAGGTATCGTTATTACTTACGTGGCACCTAGCTAGACTCCAGTAAACCTGAAAAAGAGGGAAACTGGTATTTTTATCAATCACCGATTTATACAAATCAATGGCATTTGTTAACTCACCTTCAGCTTCATGAGTATAAGCTAATCCGATATTTGCCATTTGATGATTTAACCCTTGTGAGTTATTTTTAATTTCTAGAAAGGTTGATTGAGCCTTATCATAATCTTTATTTTTAAAATATATATCTGCAATTAATAATGACGCGCGGTTTCGATGGCTTCCAAACCCAATTTGATCTCGGATTTTGATTAACTTATCTACTTCTAATACTTCAGCTTTTGCAATCTCAGTCATATGAAAATATAAGGCTTCATATTTCATGACCTTAGATGATTGATAATTCTCGTAACCAAAAAGTGAAAGTCCTGCAATCAAAACTACAACAATGCTTATAATTACTTTAGACCTATTTTTAGTAAAAAAAAGCATAGCTTTTTCAGATGAAGATAAAAATTGATCAGGCTCTTTTAGGAGCTCCTTTCGTGTAATTTTAATTTTTTTTGCCATCAATATAAGTCCATTAACATATTTAAAAAATCTTAAACAAAGGAACTAAGCCATTTAATCATAAAGATTATTTACAGACAAGCCAATTTTAATAACATGAAATACGATATAATGAAAACTTTTAAATTTAATGAGTTGTTTAATTATGACCAATGACAATATAGCGATAATTGGTGCTGGAAGCTGGGGGACTGCTCTAGCTATTCACCTATCGAAAAAATTCAAAAAGATTTCGCTATGGGTTTATGAAAACGATTTATGCGAGATAATCCGAAAAGAGAGAGAAAATATTTGGTTTTTACCTGAATTTATAATTCCTGAAAATATTATACCTGAGAACTCCCTTGAATTAGTTGTCAAAAATAAATCTTGCATTCTGATGGTTGTCCCAACACCAGCTTTAAGAAATATTGTTACTAAATTAATACCGTATATAACACCAGACACCTTAATAATTAATGCAAGTAAGGGTATCGAAAATGACTCTTTAACTCCNTGTCATAAAATTATTGAAGATACCTTGAAAATACCTCTTAAACTTGCNACTATATCTGGTCCTACNTTTGCTAAGGAAGTTGCAGCCCAGGTTCCTTCCGCTATATTAGCNGCATCCAAATCCTCNGAGACAACAAANATTGTTCAGAAAATGTTTTCCTCACANAATNTAAAAGTTTTTACTAGTGAGGACATTATGGGAGTGGAAATTGGTGGTGCATTGAAAAATGTTATTGCTATTGCAACAGGAGTTTGTGACGGTTTAGGTTTGGGATTCAATACTAGAGCGGCATTAATCACAAGAGGATTAGTAGAAATCGCCAGGATAGGTACTAAGCTAGGCGCAAAACCAGAAACTTTCAATGGACTTTCTGGATTAGGAGATTTGGTTCTCACCTGCACCGGTGACCTTAGTAGAAACCGNCAATTGGGGGTCCAATTAGGGCAAGGTAAATCACTTGGAGATTTAACAAAAAATATGAGAACCGTAGCCGAAGGAATTTCAACTGTTAAATCCGCTCACAAACTGATCCACAAACTTAATATACAAGCATCAATTATGGAAGAAACATTTAAAGTTTTACATGAAAATAAATCACCGGAAAAAGCTCTTGGTGATTTGATGATGGTTGAGATTTCGAATGAATTTACAGGGATTGAAGGTTTAGCATGAATCAAAATGATTTAAAANTTATTCTAAACAATTTGTATAAAAATAAATTGTCTCCAGAAGATGCACTTAAGCAATTGAAAAGCTTTTCTTATGAAAATATGGGTTTTGCAAAAATTGATCATAATAGAGAAATACGTAGTGGCTTACCAGAAGTTATATATAGTAAGGGTAAATCNGTTGNTCAAATAAAAAAAATAATTGCAAGCCTTTCAAAAGCAAAAAGTGACATTTTAGCAACTAAATTATCTGCCGATGCATACAAATCTCTTAAACCTTCCCTGCCNAAAAAAGCTATTTATAANANGCAAGGGCAAATACTTATAATAAGAAATAAAAAATTAATCGCNAAAAAGGGATTGATAACAATAGTTACTGCGGGTACNTCGGATATACCCATTGCTCAAGAAGCCGNAACNACGGCAGACCTACTAGGNAGNAGGGTTGAAACAATATTTGATGTTGGTGTGGCAGGACTGCACCGGCTTTTAGATAATATTAAAAAAATAGAAAAGGCTCGTGTCATCATTGTTGTGGCTGGGATGGAAGGAGCATTGGCAAGTGTTGTAGGAGGATTAGTGTCACAACCCATAATAGCTGTTCCTACNAGTGTGGGTTATGGCACCTCTTTTGGAGGAGTTTCCGCTCTATTAACCATGTTAAATAGTTGTGNAACAGGTATGGCAGTGGTAAATATTGATAATGGTTTTGGAGCCGGGTGTATGGCCCATAGAATTAATCTNCTTGGTGAGGAAACTTTAAAGAACGGATAAGATGGTTGATTCCTTCTTCTTGGCTCACAAGAGGCTGATAATTAAAATCTTTTTTAGCTTTGGATATATCAAAATAATGAGAAGTTGCTAATTGAGAAGCTANAAACCGTGTCATAGGCGGTTCACTTTTCAGTCTTAAAAAACCATATACCAATTCCAGAAAGGTACCCAACCTCATTGCATTGCTATAAGATATTTTTCGTGTAACTACAGATATCCCCAACCGGTTTAGCAAGTTATTAATCCATTCCCAAAGAAAAACAGGATCATCGTCACTTACAAAATAGGCTTTTCCNGCTACCTTTGAATTTGGAGCTAAAGCTGCCTTCAAGTGAGCTGATACAGCATTGTCAATATAAGTCATATCTACTTGGTTCATTCCTTCCCCAACTATCATNAACCTATTTNCATTTGCTTTTTGTAGAATGCGCGGTATTAAATGTGGATCACCTGGGCCCCAAATCAAATGAGGGCGGATGGCAGTAGTACAAAGACTGGAATCATTTTCCTGTAGTACCATTTTTTCTGCAATAGCTTTAGTATTCGAATACTCACATAAATATGTCTCTGGGTAAGGCGCTGANTCATCAACACCTTCAAGGCTGGAATGGGCAAAGACGACACTCGGAGAGCTTGTGAATACTAATTTAGGAATTGAATTATATCGGCAAGCTTTTATTATATTTTTTGTTCCTTGCACATTAATGCTAAAAAATTCATGCACAGGCCCCCAAATTCCAGGAAAGGCTGCCGTATGAATAACAACATCAACATCTTTCGAACAACTTTTTATAAATTCATAATCTCTAATATCCCCTTGCAAAGCTTTAACCGAAGGGGGTAAGTGTNAATATTTCCTTCTCCCAATAACTGTAACATTATTTCCTTTTTGGATAAGTGCTTTGGTGATAGCACTTCCCAAGAATCCACCTCCACCAGTCACTAATACATGCATAACTTTTTATTCTACAATTGATTAATCCTCATTAATCATATTTATTTAAACTTTTAGCCTAAANTTGAGCTGGTAGATGCATCGAGATTTAACAAATCTGCCTTAGAGTCTGGCGAGAATTTATATCTATGNTATCCCGCACAGGCAATCATAGCAGCATTATCAGTNCAATATACCGGATCAGGAAAATAGGCTTCATAGNATAAATTGTCACAAGCTGATTTAACAGCTTTTCTTAGGGCGCCATTAGCTGCAACGCCACCTGTTACCACAACACGTGTTAAATTTTCCTTTTTACAAGCTTTAATTATTTTATTTGAAAGCACCTCAACCACGGATTCTTGAAATCCAGCTGCAATATCATTATCAGTTAAGTGAATACTTTTACCATCCTCTCTGTTTTGAATAAAAGTTTTAACAGAAGTTTTCAATCCGCTAAAACTAAAATCAAGAGAGTTATTATCCAAATAAGCCCTAGGAAATTTATGTGCATTAGGATTTCCATCCTTGGCTATTTTTTCTATTTTGGGTCCACCAGGATATTTATGACCTAGCATNTTAGCAACCTTATCAAATGATTCTCCTGCTGCGTCATCACGGGTACGACCTAAAATCTTATATTTTCCGAAATGGTCTACACGATATAAATCGGTATGTCCTCCAGAAACCACTAGAGAAATAAATGGAAACTCAACTTGTTTTTGGAGATAAATAGCTAGTAGGTGGCCTTCTAAATGATTTACGCCTATTAAAGGGATACCAAGGCCATAAGCTATTCCTTTTGCAGCATTAACACCAACTAATAAAGAACCAATCAATCCAGGCCCAATAGTGACAGCTATTAGATCAATATCTTTTAATTTTACGTGAGCAGATTGTAGACTTTGGTTAATTACTCGGTGTACTTGATCAATATGGGAGCGGCCTGCAAGCTCAGGAACAATGCCTCCAAATTTGGAATGAATATTTGTTTGGTCATTTATAACATTTGATAAAAGGCTGNTCCTACCTTGNAANACTGCTGCCGCAGTATCATCACATGAGGTTTCTAATCCNAGAATAAGCATAATATTTTATTTCATACTTATTCTACTATTCGAGTCAGGCNCATTNATCCTAATATTTTTAAACATTTTTTTCATTACTTCCCAACCCGATAATAACGAAACAGCTTGTTGCAGTTGATTGTCTTTCTTCAGATCCTCGTGCAGTTTTTTAACTTTTAATTCTTCAGATGNGCCTTCATCTATTCCTTCAATACTACTCTTCCCTTTGAGGTGTTTTTTCAAATCCTTTTCTCGNAAAAATCGTCTCAACTTAGTTTTTTCTTCTGACTCCTCATCCTTATCCTTTTTTTCAATTTCCTCAACTGGCTCCATTTCTACCAAAATATCAGGTTCTATCCCATTTTCTTGTATAACTCGACCACTAGGTGTGTAATATCTTGCAGTCGTTAACTTGAGAGCAGATCCATCACTTAATGGAATAATTGTTTGCACTGATCCTTTTCCAAAGGTTGGAGTGCCTAATACAATAGCTCTATTAAGATCTTGCAAAGCACCAGCAACAATTTCGGAAGCACTTGCGCTACCACTATTCACAAGAACTATTAAGGGATAATTAACTCCTGCAACCTTATCATGGCTAGTAAAACGCATGTTTTGTTCATTAGAACGACCCTTTGTATACACAATAAGATTTTCTCGGTTTAAGAACCGGTCCGTGACTTCAACAGCCTGATTTAATANCCCTCCTGGATTATTTCTAACATCAAGGATTAATTTAGTAATTCCTTTTTGTTCAAGATCATCCAATGCTTTGTCCAAATCACTACTGGTATTTTTTGAAAAGTTTCTCAATTTAATATAACCAATATCTTCCTGGTATAGNTTATGAACAACGCTACGCACCTTAATAATATCTCTTACGATGGTAAACTCTTTAGGCGCTTTAAAGTTTTTTCTAAAAATAGTAATTTTTATTGGAGAACCTGTTTCACCACGCANAAGAGACACAGCATCCTGCAGAGTCATATCAAGNGTTGATTCATCGTCGATTTTTATAATTTTATCACCNGCCTTAACTCCGGCTCGAAATGCAGGTGTTTCTTCTATTGGAGACACAACTGTCAAAACACCGTCCCGCATACTAATTTCTATTCCTAACCCACCAAACTTTCCGGTTGTTTCAACCTGCATTTCTTTATACGTAGCAGGAGGCATATAGNTAGTATGAGGATCTAGGGATTTAACCATTCCACGAATGGCTCCTTCAATCATAGTATCGCTTTTNACAGTCTCNACATAATTAGATTCAATNAGTGAAATAATCTCGGAAAATACCTTGAGCTTGTTATAGGCATTTTNNTTNCCTTNNTNTTCTTCCGCAAAAANANTAATCGTTAAAAGNAAATAAACNATTANAAAAGCGCCGAATANAATAAATTTAATAGGCCAATTTAACCGGTTCAAAATATGATCTCCAAAATTATTTAATTAGTAAAAAATAATATTCTTTAAGTTTCCACATTAAAAAAGGTATTTAATCATCACTTTTTTGCAAACCAAGGATTAGGTTTAATCGGTTTTCCACTTTTCCTCAATTCAAAATAAAGTGTTTCTCCCTCAAGAGAACCAGAATCCCCACTGAGGGCAATAATCTCGCCAGTCTTGACTACTGTTTCTGTTGATACCCTAATGGTATCCAAATGCCCATATAAAGAGTGAAATTCCTTACCATGACCAATAATTACTAAATTTCCATAACCCTCAAGTTCGCCTGTATACAAGACAGTTCCATCAAATACAGCTCGAACTTTGCTACCTTTTTTTGCTTTAACATTAATTCCATTATAAACAATATAAGAATCATATTCCTTAACTCTTTTCTTGCCAAATTTATTAAGGATTCTGCCATCTAATGGCATATTAAGCCGACCTTTTTTATCAGAAATATCTAACCCCTCACCCGAAACAATCTTCACAAGCAATTTATCAATAAGATCATTCAAATTGGTAGAAGCAGCAACCAATTCTTTTCTAACTTTTTTATAAAAGTATTTCTTTTTTTTTATCTTTTTTAAAAGTACAGATTTTTCTTTCTTAGTTTTAACTATTTCATCTTTTTTAGATTTAGCATT
>NZYH01000029.1 GCA_002697825.1 Nitrospina sp.
CAGGAATTGATCCCAAATAAGGCGATGGCTAAAAGGAGGACAGTAAGATTTGATTTCATATGACCTGTTTTACCTTTTTTTAAGGAAAATTACTATTCCGTTATTTTAGCCAAGCCTTCTATGACATCACAAGATGTAAGTATTAGAATGCAATATTCGCCCCAAGACGCCAGTTTCTTGTGTAGTTAAAAGGGGTAATATTATTATCGCTAACCCATATTCCATGGGACCTTTCAAAAAGGTTGTCCACCTTTGCAGTGATTTGAACATTTTTAATGTTGTAATTGAACGCGAGGTCTGTTGTGTAATACGCCTTTTGTTTTTGAGTGAAAATGTTACGAAAATCATTATGGGCAAATTGTTGACTACGATATTTTTGAGTTAGGATAAGTCTTGAATTTTGGGTTGGGTTATAGTGCAAACCGAAAGTCACATTGTGTGCGGATACTCCGGGTATATCGTTTCCTTTACAGTGATCAACATAGCATAAATCAACTGATAACTCCTCATCGATAATTGCTCGCGTGTAGGCATAATTTATAACCGCAGAAATTGACTTATTAAAAATATGTTTGTTTTGTATTTCAACTCCATACTTTGTCGATTTGTCAATAGTGGTATTTACACCAAACGCTCCACCTGGATGAAGGGGATTAAAAAAAATTTCATTTTTTAATTTGGAACCAAAAACAGTGAGCTTTAATTTATTGCTCTGCGTGTTATGGTTTAGTCCAATGTTAAGAGTTGAAGACTTTGCTGGTTTTAAAAAGCCGTTAAACTGGCCTATTGAATTAAATAAGGAATCAGTATTTGCTGTTTGAAAGGCATAATTGAAATTAGAAAAGACACTTAATTTCTTATTAATAGATTTATTGATGCCTATATCAAAAGCCTGCAAATTGTAGCTTTCAGGGCTATTGGCAAACGTGTAACCTACCCATTCCTGTCTTGCACCGAGTGATATTGTAGTGGCATCAAAGTCGTAGTAGGCCTGACCATATACTCCTATATTATCCTTTTTAGCAGTACCATTGCCGAAACCACCTGTAGTATTCAGTTCGCGTCTACCGGTCCATCTTTCAAAACCTGTAATAAACTTTAGCGGGCCTTTATTGAGGATTATATTTCCATTAAAAATATCCGTCTTATACCTTATAGGATTAAAAACTATACTTTCTCTATCTTCATTGAAATAACTTAATGTTGTTTCAACGTGTTCTCCCAGTTTTAGGGTGCCACCAAGATTTATCCTGCGTGATCTTGTTAATGCATTAGTAAAGTTTGTTGCTCCAAACGCACCAATATGGGAAGCTGGGTTCTCCTTGAAAGTTTCCAGAGTCATTGCACTTTGATATCGCATTTCAGAGCCAGCATTTTCTATTTCAATAAAAAAATTTTTATCCTCTGTGGGTTTATATTTTACTTTTGCCTTGTAAAAATACCTGTCGCCTTCATTTCGTTTGCCACTTAGATCTTTATCACTAAAGCCCCCCTGTTGATAAGTGTCTGCAAAAGCAGAAATCTCAAATTTATCTAACGATGTACCCGTATTGATCGATGTGGTCGATATTCCATAATTTCCTGCGGAACCTGTGATATTGGTTTGGGTTGCATTGCGGGTATATATCTGGATAGTTCCAGCCATTGCGCTGTCCCCATATATTACCGAACCACTTCCTTTTGTTATTTCAATGCGCTCAATATTTCCAATAGGGACACTAACCAAGTTTTGAGGACTGAGATCAATATTATTCAGTCTTCTACCATCAACCGTGATTACTAAAGACCGATAGCCTTGGGCCTGACCAAAGCCACGCATATCTATGACTTGACTCAGCTGATTTCCAGAACTTGGTTGAACGGTTAAGGAGGTATTCTGACTCAGAAAATCAAAAATCGTCGTTGCACCGGATTTTGCGATATCTTCGTAGTTATAAACCTCTGAAGCGTAGGTTGCTTTTGTATCTGTGGTTTCTATCTTGGCAGCTTTTACTTTGACCGGTTCTAAAAAAATTTTATTTGCATCTTTTTCTTCTGTTGTATCAGCAAGAGCTGTATTTGTTATTAAGATGCAACTAATTAATACGAGTAATAAAAAAAATCTTTGCATGTGATCCCTCCTCGGGGGTTATATTTTGAGCAGGTTTCCTGACTTGGGGTTTTTCGATTACCGTGCCTTCCCATCCTTGTAGACAGTGGCAAATAACGGCTTTTATACCCTTTACAGTTGCGGGACAGTACCGGATTTTCACCGGATTTCCCTATCTCAAAACAATTAAAATATGTTTGTAAAGTAACTTGCTTTCTATAATTTAAATAAATTTCTGTTTCTAAAATTCAATTCCTTTTTGTGCGGGGATTCCTTGTTCCGCAAAAGGATGTTTGATCATCTTCATTTCTGTAACCAGATCGGCCATCTCAATCAGTTTCTCTGATGCGTTTCTACCGGTACAGACAACATGGGTCATTTCTGGTTTATTTTTTATGGTTTCCAAAACTTCATCTTCCGGGAGAAATTTGTAATCGAGTACGTAATTGATTTCCTCAAAAATAACCATTTCAAACTTACCGGAATTTAATTTTTCCTTTACCAACTCAAAAGCCTTTCGGGCAGTTGCCTTATCTTGTTCTATATTTTCCGTGTCCCAGGTAAAACCATCTCCCATCGGAACAATTTCTACATAAGACGACAAACTATCAAATGCTTTTCTTTCTCCTGCTTTCCAGGGNCCTTTCATAAACTGCATGATAAAAACGTTCATTTTATTTCCCGCTGCCCGCATGGCCAAGCCAAATGCTGCCGTTGATTTTCCTTTTCCGTCACCTGTATGGACGATGATAAGGCCTTTTCTTTTTCTAGGGTCAACCTCAGGCTGTTTTCTCATGATTTATCTCGCATATAACTTTATGTTTAAATAAATAATTTTATTAGGGTTATCCCTATGCATAAGAAAAACTAGTTTTCACCAAACAATATTTTGTTAATGCTTAACTCGTCCAGATTTCTTGGACCTATTATCTTTTGATANAATGGGAAAGAAACTATGGTTTTTGAAGGTGTAATCAGGCAGGTCTTTAGTTGGAGCTAATTCGAAAGATTGCGCAATTTCTATAACAATACCCATTTTTTCTCCCTCGAGATAATATTTCGGTAGGTCTCCTGACTNAGGGCTGTCTACTTTTCGCGCCTTCCCATCTAATAAGACAGTGGCATTGAGCGAATTTCGTACCCAATACAGTTGCGGGGCAGTGTTGGAATTACACCAAGCTTCCCTTGACCGAAAATTTTTGAAACTCGATTTCTATTACTCTAGAAATCTATTTTTTTCTTAAAACTAAGNTTACCAAGTNNNAAAGTCTATCAAAATTGNTTAATTTTGTTAAGNAAAATCNAACGCCTTTCCANTTTTCAATTTTNCCCNTATATATCAAAGTCGGNCTTNNGGNAANANAAATTTANTTAAANTCTNAAATAGATCAGNAAAAGACCCTTTAATCACTTTATNCGGGTCTCTTGCGTTTTAAAAGCCAGACAAAAAAGGGCCCACCCAGCATGGCGGTAATAATGCCNACAGGAATTTCGGTCGGTGCTAGAAGGGTTCTAGCGAAGGTGTCACAGATTACTAAAAAGCTGGCACCGAATAAAGTAGATGCTGGAATAAGTATTCTAAGATCCGGGCCAACAAATAACCTTACAATATGGGGAACAATCAATCCCACAAAACCGATAGGACCGCAGGTTGCTACCACGGTTCCAGTGATAAGAGATGCCGTGAAGAATCCAATTTTTTGNATTTTNCCAACATTTACACCCCGACTGGAAGCGGAATGAACGCCGGTNCTAATAAGATTTAAATCGCGACTTACAAATAACAAGATAAGTATTCCAATAAACACAATTGGAAAAACAGTCAGAATTGTATTGTAATCGGTGATATCCAAACCACCCATTAACCAGCGAATGATTGTGAAAGATTGACTGAAGTTCGCTAGATAATGAATAAACATNACTAGTGAAGCAAAGAAGAAATTAGCTGTTACACCGGCTAAAAGTAAGACTCCTGTAGGAAACTCTCCATGTCTAGTACGGACCAGNTTGAAAACCAGTAAAATGGCCCCAAATGCTCCCATGAATGAAAATAAAGAAACAATTGGGAAACCCAAGAGGGCAAAATTTAAATTTAGCGCAATGGCNATAACAGCACCCAGTGCCGCACCACTTGAAACACCTAAGGTGAAAGGAGCAGCCAGATCATTTCTTAATAGAGCTTGTAAAATTGCACCTGCTACTGACAAAGCCGCACCGGTAATAGCTCCAAGAAGTATTCTAGGTAGTCTTACCTGAAACAAAATACTGGCATCTATATTATTAGAATTGCNNAGAGAAGTTGAAAAGGCACGAGTCANACTGATATCCGTGGAGCCTATTAGCGGGGTAATACAAAGCGTTATTAATAAGANCAGAAAAAATATTGANAGAGTCTTGATATAGGAGATTGTATTCATTTAGAAATATTCTATTTNCCGATCATCGGATGGATCAGGGTNTGNCCNTNTTTNAAGTCGAGGTCCAGTTCTATTCCATAGACTTCTTCGAGAATATCTTTTTTAAGTACTTGTAGAGGGGTGCCATCGCTCACAACCTTTCCATCGTTTATGAGAATAATCCGATTACAAAACCGGGAGGCAAGGTTTAAATCATGTATGGCTACAACTAACGTCATTTTATGATTTGCATTGAGATCCTTTAGAATATTCATGATTTCAANTTGATATTTTAAGTCCAACGCAGATGTGGGTTCATCGAGAAGCATCAATTCGGGGTTTTGTGCCAATGCACTTGCGATCATCACACGCTGCTTTTCTCCCTCACTGATTTCATTAAAAAATCGGTCAGAAAACTGAGTAGTCATGGTTGTTTTCATAGCATCCTGGCTGATNTTAAAGTCCTCGTGACTTTCAAAAGATAAAGGAGAAAGGTAGGGNTGACGCCCCATCAAAACAACCTCAGAAACCTTAAAAGGAAAAACCATAGGGTGCCCTTGGGAAATCCAACAAACCGATTGGGCAAAAATCTTTTTGCTAATACGCGCAGTTTCAGAACCTTTGAACTTTATGCTACCGGTATCGGGTTTAAGAATGTCACTCATTATTTTTAGCAGCGTTGATTTCCCTGAACCGTTAGGGCCTATGAGCCCTATAAAATCGCTCTCTTGGATAGAAAGCGATAACTCCTTTAAAACAGGTGAAGAGTCATAGGTAAAAGAAATATTTTCCAACTCCATTTTTNCGGATGTCATGGTTTTGCNGTTTCCAGGAAAGATGTTTTTTCTGTTTCTGAGTGCGATAAGTCCGGGTGTATTACTTTTNCGAATTTTTCTAAAATTTTTACCAGACGTGGTCCGGGGATCAAAATATAATCTGCACTAATAAAATGGATCCTTTTATCTTTTACTGCCTGGATCGTGGGAAATCTGTTCCATTGTTCTACTCTATAATCAATTTCTTTTTGCGGTAAATTAGAATTTGGTCCTGCTTCTATAATTATCTCGGGAGATTGTTCAATTATAAATTCCTTAGATAACTTTGGGTATTGAGCTTTTGAGTTTTTTAAAATATTTATTCCACCAGAAAGCACAAGTAATTCATTTAAAAATGTTCCAGGNCCTACTGCATATAAATCGCGAGCAGGATCACTGCTGTCACCAAGAAGTAACAGCACTTTCTTGGGTGATCGCCCCGAAAGTCTTTGCTTGTAGCTATTAATTTTGCCTTCTAATAATAAAAGAAGCTTCTTGGCATTTTCCTGACAATTAAGTTCTTTACCTAGACGATTTATCGATTCAAAAATATCCGAAATTGTCCTCACTTTAATTGAAAGTGTTGGAATACCCAGGCTTTTAATATTTTTTTCCATCTTTGCGCTATCTGATTGATGAATGATTAGATCGGGAGTAAGNGAAACTATTGTTTCTATGTCTGGATTTAATACTCCTCCAACACTAGGNAGATGGCAAGCTTCTTCTGGGTATGTACAGAAGTCTGTTACGGCCACAATACGATCTTGCAAACCTAATTCGAATAGTATCTCGGTAATAGAAGGAGAAGTTGAAATTATTCTTTTGGGTTGTTGTTCAAATAAACTACTTGCCTCCAAAGAAGAAAAAAATCCTGAGGCGAGAAAAAGGAGGCAGTAAATAGGAATATAAAGTCTTTTAATAAGAATCTTTTTCACAAGAACAGATCTTTATGANTTGAAAAAAATACAGACATCATTCAGGTTTTCTGCATTTAATTCATGTGTTTGTGAAGTTTCTTTGCTTTCAACCAAATGTCCCTTGGTTTTCATTTCTTCCAGAGCATAATCGGCAAGGAAAGAGGGTACTACTTCATCATTTGAACCAAATATCCCAAGAATCTTAGTGTTGGATGCGNTTTCTGAATTCACAGGAGGAAGTTCTGGAAGAAAACCACATACGGATGCCACCTTATAAATCTGTTGTTCTCCTAAAAGTGCATACACAAGTGATGCGGCTCCTCCCTGGGAAAACCCCCATAGTGAAACTCTATTTGAGGATGAAAATTTAAAATGATCGTAAGCTGCTTGAATCAATTGATTCGTAAAATCTAAGAACGCTTCGACGGANTTTGGTTGTTCGGNACCATCCTTCCACCAACTCCAGCGTCCTTCGTTAGCATCTACCGGNCCCTCGGGGAAGATAAGAATGGTATTATCGAGCTTTAATCGATTGCTTTGTACCAGCATATTCTCTGCCGTAGACTCGGCTCCATGGAAACCTATAAGTATATTTGCTGATTTATCATTAACAACAACAGGTTCACCTATTATTACTTTTTTATTGTTCCAAGTTGTATTTTTATATTTAGTTGTCATGGTTCAAATTTTGTATTTATGAGTTGAGAATTTTAGCGGCCAGTTTTTCTGCCTCTGCAGAAGTTTTTATTTCCCCNAGAACCTGGGCTCGTTGGATATCTTTAAGAACCTCGCCAACGGTAGGTGAGGGTGCAATATTAAATTTTTTAATAATATCATTTCCGTTTAACAAAGCTTTTTCACCTAATATTGGGAGGTAGCGGGTAAAGTAAAATTCCAAAAGGTTTGAATGAGGTTTTAACCTATCTGATGCAATAATTTCGGATTCACTTGTAATGGAAAGGGTAGAAGCATGNAGTAGTAACCCTTCTATTAATTGTTCACCACCCTCTAAGCATAAGTCATAAAGATAAGAGTCATTTTTGCTGCATGATAATGAATTACCAAGAAAATGCAAATTTTGGATGGATTTACATATAAAAGTTATTTCNTTGTTACTGGCCTTTAGGGTTTTTAGAGCCTCATACGTTTTTGGGTTACCAAAATCATTTTTTCCACTCTGTTCTGTCAAAGAATTTATTTCTATTTCATTTAATAGTAACGAAAGTTTTAATAATTCCGGATTTGTTATTCTTGGAGTATGTTTTGGAAAATAGATTGCTGGGTTTGAAATTAGATTTTCTAGTCTTTGGAACTGGTTCAATACTTTATCCCAGTCTTTAAAAACCACAGGAAACAGACAAGAGAAAAGCCCTGATCTCTCAATTAAGTTTACAAGCTTAAATATTTTTTCCGCTTTAAAAAAAGCAACCAACTCACTCCAGATTCTTTCTCCTGCTGNTAAGGAAATATTATTTTTATGAAGAGAAATGTCATTTAGCACTTCTTGTGAGATTGAAAAATTTAGGGTTGCTGCTAAACGAAAGGCGCGTAGCATTCTCAGCGGGTCAGCCTTAAAAACAGAGTTCGAAGTGGTTCTGATAATTTTTTTCTTTAGATCTTCTTTGCTTTCACACAGATCAAGGATTGTTTCCTTAGTATCAAGAAAATGAGATAGTTCCTGTCCCATTGCGTTAATGGTGAAATCTCTTTTTATCAAGTCCTCCTCAATTCGATCACCCTGCATGTCAGTGAGATCAAAATATTGTTGTGTTGGAAGAATGATGCGTGTCGTAGCGCGTCCCTCTGTTTTATCNAATGATACATAGTTAAAACTTAAGGATTGAGCAAACTTGNTACCTAACTCAGCCGCATTTTTTCCGGCAAGATCGATATCTCCAATATTTTTATGCAAAAGATGATCACGAAGAGTACCTCCCACAACAAAAAGCTTAAGCTTTTTGGTTAAAGAAAAGTTGAGAAGCTCAGTTAATATGGATTTAGTTTGGGTATCTATCACGGTAAATTAAATGGGATGAATTGATACGACATTGTACTGAAAAAAATATGCGGTGAGAGAAAAGTTTATTAATTAAAAAAATTAGGTAATTATAAGCTTGATGAAATATTCGTAGGAAAGAATTAAATTTCCCAGCCAGAGGAGAGACGTACCTGTTTGGAGACTAATATTCGCCCATCTCGTTTGACAAATTGAAGATCGGTATTGGTCAAGTCGCCTATAATTTTTTGAAGGTTTTCAGAGGGTTTGCTGTTAGGGTCTTTAATCAGAAATGGAATCATTTCATCTACGGAATCTCGAATTTTATCACTTTCAATAATATAGCCTAGGTAAGTAACTTCCACATTGAGAAATTTTTTTACAAGTTTGACTAAGTTGTCTCCTGTCATGAGATCTTTTTTGCTGCGGACACGGTTTACAATTAAACTTGGCTGGAATTCCCTGATTATATCGTTTAATTGTTGAAGATGGTCTGGAAAGTCTNCGGAAAAGCGGTCCCTTAAAAGNTCAGTGGTATAGGTTTCGACATTGGCGTTTTGAGGATTCGAGTGGTCCACCATTTTTTGAATTTCAGGATTGTCTTCAAACGCTAGGGATATCCTTCTAAATAAAGCCGAACGAATAAAGCTAAATGTTTTCATTACCGATGTTATTTCGGGTGTTGTGAGCACAACATTTTGAGTGCTGGCGTTAAATAAATCTAAAATATTATAATTAGTGCCTGGGCCTAAATCGAGAAGAACAGTATCAGTTGCCAGATTTTTTATGAATGAGATGACCGTATTTATTTTTTCAGAATCAATGTTTGCACTTCCAGGGTTGTCACCGGCACCACTTACAAATTTTAAATTGCTGACACCTGTNTCTATGAGAAGAGAGTTTTTATCGGTATTAGTATCATTAAAAATATCTTGAAATCCGGTCAAGGGATTATTGATTCCCAGTAGTGCNTGCAAATTGGATGCGCCAAAGTCCGTGTCCATTAATACAACTTTCTGGTCACTTAATGCCATTCCAATAGCGAGATTAGTGCAAATGACACTTTTCCCTATGCCTCCTTTACCGCCGCCGACTGCAATAATATTAACTTCTGATGCCATAGAATTAAAAACTGTAATGAGAAAAAAATTTAATGTTTAATGCTTGTTTTGATTTTTCAAAAATATAAAAGACTCTAGAACCTCCATGTACTTCTGCTTGTCTAAGGGTGACACCTTAGGTGTTTTGGGTGTAAAATTTTCTTGTTCGATAAATTCAGGGTTTTTNTCTAAATNATTTTCTGTTGNTTCCACNCCGGGATCTTGATTTTCNGCTTCCTTTAATCGTGTATCTAGGTTTTCCTGGAAATATTTTAGGCGATTTATGAGATCGTCTGCTTCATTAGTTGGTTTGTTTTCAGGAGCGAAATCCTTGTTAGGGTTTTCATCATGAGGGTTGTTATTTTCAATTACATCCTCATAATTGGCAAGGTCAGATTTGGTATCAAATTCATTTACACTTTCATTGGTTTCCGGTTCTACTAATTCAAATTCGCCGTCCTCTGTGCCCATAAATTTTTGGGTGTCTACGTGCAGTTCATCCTCTCTTTCTTCTTCATCCATCTCTTCNAGTACTTGCATAAAAGGGGGAGATGCTGCGTCTTCTTTTTCAGGGATGATTTGATCTTCTATTTTTTCTTCCTTATCACNATCTTCTTTGACAACTGCTTTTTCTCTATTATCTTGATAAGAGCTTCGTAACCTACGGGGATCATTTATATCAATTTCTTCCTCTTGGTCCTCTTCGTCCTCCATTTCATCCATTAGGTCATTGAATTTTTTCTCCCGTCTTTGNGAAATGCTTATTACTTTATATATGCTAAATGGAACNAGGATCANTANGGCAATNGCTATTACCATATAGGTCNNNTTGTTCTGAACTTNGAGGAGATAAGGTTTGAGAAATTTGAAAGCCTGAGTGTCTTCCAGCCCGAANATTGTGTTCANCTGGAACCATATTTCCTTAATGAATTCAATAGCGACTTGCAGGTATTGTTCAATCATATTTAAGTTGGAGTTGGTTTGAACTAGCAGGATGAAAAACAATAATTATTANTGCATCCTGAACAAAATAGTACCGGGTCGCAGACGGTTTCATTTCGGTTCTAATATTAGCATAAAAATGAGAAAAGCAGAAAAAGCATTAAAATTAATTAGTTGGAAAATATTGAGGTGCTATAATCTACTCGGGAGTAAGCAAAAACCTAAGACAAAAGCAATGAAATGCTACCCGTCGTTAAAATATTTACCCTCCGAGTCAAAACCAATTTATTTAAGCTTTAAAGAGAATCAATGGAAAAATTAAGCGTTACCATTATCACCAAAAATGAAGAAAAAAATATCGGNCGATGCCTCAAAAGCCTGAAATGGGTCGATGAAATTGTGATAGTGGATACAAACAGCAATGACCGCACGATAGAAATATGTAAGCATCATACTGATCAGATTTTCAGAGAGACTTGGCATGGATATGGAAAACAAAAAAATATTTGTGCAGCCTATGCTAAAAATAGATGGGTATTAAATATTGATTCCGATGAAGTGGTGACCCCCGAATNAGCCGAGGAAATTCTAAAGGTTTTAAAAGAAGGCCCNANGTATCCTGTCTATCATCTTCCAAGGAAGAATTTTTTTGGNAATCGATGGGTAAGGTTTGGTGGTTGGTATCCTGATCGAATTTTGAGGCTATACGACAAAGAGAAAGTCGCTTTTAGTGAATCCCAGGTNCATGAAAAATTGACTCCTGATATAAATTCAGGGTCTCTTAAAGANGCNNTGCTTCATTATTCCTACAAAGATTTTGAAGATTATATACAACGTCAGGACCGTTATTCGACGCTGTATGCCAAGGAGAAAATGGCGGGTGGGTTCCGCGCTAACTGGACCCATCTTTATTTACACCCGCCCTTTAATTTTTTTAAAAATTATATTTTAAAACAAGGATTTAGAGAAGGTTCTTTAGGTTTTTTCTTAGCTAAAAATGGGGCNATTTACACATATCATAAATATGCTAAAACCAAATCGGACTAGCTATTCTAATTCATGATGGGAGGGGTGCATTGTCTCTTATTGAACTCTTGATATGTTGACGATATTATCTGTATTTTTTTTGGACTGGGAATTAATTGGTTTAAATCTCCTGATGAATTTACGAGAGATCTTTCCGGGGCGCCTTCGATAGAGATATGTTAAAGTATNTCCAGTTTAGGATTTTACCTCGTGGACAACCCCACTTAATTTTGACGCGGTAACCTTATTTTCCCCTATTGATGATTGTAAAACGAGGCATTCGGTTTGAATAAAACGCAATTAATGGTATTGATGACTCCTGTNATCTTATTTTCCTTAACTGTGCACGAATATTCGCATGGAAAGATGGCCCTTATTTTAGGAGATAGTACCGCGGAACGTTTGGGTCGGTTATCGTTTAATCCTCTTCGACATCTTGATATCGCTGGGGTATTATTTTTCTATTTTGTTGGTTTTGGTTGGGCAAAACCGGTTCCCGTTAACTGGAGAAACTTTCAGAATCCGCAGCGCGACATGATGTATGTGGCCATTGCAGGACCACTCTCTAACATTGCCATGGCGGTTGCCTGTAGTTTTTTTATCCGTNTGATATCTCCTGAGTTTTCTTATTTGTTTGTTATTTTAGCTTATGGTATATGGATCAATGTCGCTTTAGCGATCTTCAACATGCTACCCATTTTNCCCCTGGATGGATCCAGCGTACTAAAAGGAATGGTTCCTGCGAGTGTGGCAGACAGATTAACCGATATGGATAAGTTCGGGGCATTTCTGATTTTAGGTGTTTTCCTGCTGGACCAGTTTGCCAATACAGGGATTATCGGAACTATTTTAATGTATCCCATTAACTATTCGGTCATGTTTCTTAGTCAGGAAAGGTTCCCAATGATAATTGAAGTTTTAAAGGCGAGTTTTGCCGGATAAATATTGCCCATGAAACGAATTTTAAGCGGAATGCAACCCTCCGGAAAGCTTCATCTTGGCAACTATTTTGGTGCTTTAAAAAATTGGGTGGAATTGCAAGATGATTTTGAATGTTTTTTCTTCATTGCGGACTGGCATGCCTTGTCGTCACTTTATGAGGACCCTCGNCATATCAAGCAGTTTTCTTTTGAAGTTGCAGTTGATTGGTTGAGNGCGGGACTTGATCCGGAAAAATGTACGATGTTTTTGCAATCAAAAATTCCGGAACATGCTGAGTTGCATCTAATTCTATCGATGACAGTCCCTGTCCCTTGGCTGGAGCGAAACCCTACTTATAAAGAAAAGCAAGATGAAGTTAAAAAAGTGGATATGAGTACTTATGGTTTTCTGGGGTACCCGGTATTACAGACTGCCGATATTGTCTTATATCGGGCCGATTTTGTTCCGGTTGGAATCGATCAAGCCCCACATTTAGAGTTATCGCGGGAAATTGTTAGAAGATTTCATAATCTTTATAAAAAAAATGTTTTTATTGAACCGGCTGCAAAAATTTCAGATATTCCCAAATTGAATGGTCTGGATGGAAGNAAGATGAGCAAATCCTACGACAACGCGATATTTCTTTCTGATAATGAGAAAGAAGTGACCAAAAAAGTAAAGCAAATGTTGACTGATCCTGCAAGGGCTCGTAGGGATGATCCGGGCGACCCGGAAGTTTGTAATCTATACCCTTTCCATAAAATATATTCACCAAAATCCATGCAGGATGAAGTTGNGGAGGGATGTCGAACGGCCAAAATAGGATGCGGGGATTGTAAAAATATGCTTACACAAACAATGCTCGANGGTATGCNGCCNATTATGGAAAANCGCTGTGAAATNATTAANAAACCAAANGAAGTTGAAGAAATAATTGCTNNAGGGACAAAGAAGGCGCAAGTAGTTGCAACTTCTACNCTCGAAAAAGTAAAACAAGTTATGAAATTTAAATAGAAAAACAATGGAAACCAAAGATACTCTTAATTTACCGGAAACCGATTTCCCAATGAAAGCCAGTCTTACGAAACGTGAGCCTGAAATGCTCGATTGGTGGGCGAAAGAAAAGATTTATGAGGAGATACGTAAATTATCCAAAGGAAAAGAAAAATTTATTTTCCACGATGGCCCTCCTTATGCCAATGGGAATATTCACATGGGACATGCGCTCAATAAGATCCTAAAAGATTTTATTGTAAAGATCATGAGTATGAAGGGTTTCGATGCAGGATTCATACCTGGTTGGGATTGTCATGGTTTACCTATTGAGCATCATGTGGGTAAGAAGCTCAAAGAAAAAAAAATGAGTCTTGAAAAAAGTGCGATTCGAAAGCAATGTCGTTCCTACGCACAAGAATATGTCGAGATCCAAAGAGAAGAATTTAAAAGGTTAGGTATTTTTGCTGATTGGGAAAACCCTTATTTGACTATGGACTATTCCTATGAAGCAAGCATCGTTCGTGAGTTTGGTAAGTTTATAGAAAAAGGCATGGTCTATAAAGGTTTGAAACCGGTTCACTGGTGCACTTCTTGCCGTACAGCCTTGGCGGAAGCCGAAGTTGAACACGCCGATCACACTTCTCCCTCCATTTATGTAAAGTTTCCGATTAAATCTGGTGTGCCTGAAAGTATTGGGAGTCTCGGTAACGCTAATATGGTTATTTGGACAACGACCCCATGGACCTTACCGGCAAACTTAGCTATTTGTTTGCATCCTGAGTTTCAGTATTTGGCAGTTGGTATCGGCGAGGAAGTTTTCGTGGTGGCAGAAGATAGGTTGTCATCCTTAATTATGGAATGGAATGTTAAGGAATATAAAATTCTTGGTAANTGCAAAGGACAAGACTGGGAACANGCGGTATGTCAGCATCCTTTCATTGATCGTANATCACAAATAATTTTAGGAGAACATGTCACCTTGGAGCAGGGCACAGGCTGTGTTCATACAGCACCCGGGCATGGACAGGATGACTATATAGTCGGTTTAAAATATGGCTTAGAGCCTTATAATCCGGTGGATGATGGTGGTATCTTTCGGGATGATGTAGANCATTTTTCAGGAATGTTTGTNAGAAAGGCTAACCCTGAAGTTATACAAAAACTAGAAAAAGANGGGTTCTTGGTTCATCACGAAGATATTAAGCATTCTTATCCACATTGTTGGCGATGCCATCAGCCGGTTATCTTTCGGGCAACTAATCAGTGGTTCATCTCTATGGAAAAAGATGATCTTCGGAATAAAGCTTTAAAAGCAATCGATAGAACAAAGTGGATTCCGGATTGGGGAAAGGGCCGTATTTTTAGCATGATCGAAAATCGGCCAGACTGGTGTGTTTCGAGACAGAGAGCCTGGGGTGTTCCCATTACTTTATGTACTTGTATGCAATGTGATGAATTTGTGAATTCAAAAGAAGTATTTGAACTTGTTGCNCAAGGNGTGGAAAAGCAGGGCGCAGATTTCTGGTTTGAAACACCTGTTGAGGAGTTGATAGCAAAAGGAACTCAATGCAAAAAATGCGGGCATGATAAATTCAAAAAGGAAAATGATATTTTAGATGTTTGGTTTGATTCNGGAGTNAGCCATGCGGCAGTNCTGGAAAAAAATCCAGACTCGAGTTGGCCTGCTGACTTATATTTAGAAGGTAGCGACCAGCACCGGGGATGGTTTCATAGCTCTTTACTTGAGGCTATCGGAACTCGCGGGAAAGAACCATATAAATCCGTTTTGACGCATGGTTATGTGGTAGATGGTAAGGGCAAGAAAATGTCTAAATCCGCTGGCAATGTGATGGCGCCAAAAAAGATAATTGATCAACAAGGTGCAGAAATTTTGCGTCTATGGGTGGCTTCAGAAAACTACCGGGAAGACATTCGAGTTTCTAATGAAATATTAAAAAGATTGACCGAATCCTATAGAAAAATTCGTAATACTTTTCGTTATCTTCTAGGCAATTTGAATGATTTTGATCCTGTTACCGATAGGGTACCGTTAGACTCATTGTTTGAAATTGACCGCTATATTTTAAGTCGATTTAATATTTTAAGAGATAAGATACTTTCCGCTTTTGATAATTATGAATTTCATACCTTTTATCATTCTTTTTCTAACTTTTGCGTGGTCGAACTCAGTGCATTTTATCTCGATATATTAAAAGATAGGTTGTATACCTATCCAGAAAAATCCGAGGGAAGAAGGGCAGGGCAAACAACCCTTCATATACTTTTGATGGGGATGGTTCGCTTGATTGCACCTATATTGAGTTTTACTGCTGAAGAAATTTGGAGTTTTATTCCCAAGGGTAGTGCCTCTGAAAAAAGTGTTCATCTTACCTCGTTTCCAAAAAAAGAAGATCTGAACTTTAATGCTGAACTTACNCAGCGCTGGGAATTATTGGTTCAACTTAAAGGGGAGGTGAGTAAAGCTTCAGAAGCAAGTCGAAGAGATAAAGTTATAGGACATTCGTTGGATTCGATTATCAAACTTGAACTCCCTGAAGACATTAAAAAGATAGTTGGGCAATATACCGATGATTTAAAATTTATTTTTATTGTATCAAAGGTCGAGTTGGTGGATATTTTAAATAATAGCGATAAAGTTTATATAAGTGATTCATTGCCTGGTGTGAAAATATTTACAGAGAGGCATCCGGGTCAAAAGTGTGAACGGTGTTGGCATTATTTTGAGACAACATCCAATACCCAAGGTAATATTACTTGCCAACGTTGTCAGGACCATTTGCAAGCCGTGGAGGAATGAAGATTTGAGAAATAAATATCTTTTTTTATTTGTAATCTCAAGTGCNTTGATTATCATTGATCAGTATACGAAGTTCATGATCACCATGCATATTCCTCTTAACTATTCCATAAAAGTTGTTGAGGGTTTTTTTAATCTAACCCATATTCGGAACTCGGGTGTTGCTTTCGGAATATTTTCGGAGCAGCAATCCGAACTTAAACCCTACTTCCTGATATTTGTTTCAATAATTGCCATTATGGCGATCTTGATAATATTTCACCAAACGGATAAAGAAAAGCGACTGGCTCAAACCGCCTTGGTTTTAATTTTTAGTGGAGCAATTGGGAACCTTATTGATCGGGTTCTGCATAAAGAAGTCATAGATTTCATAGATTTATTTATAAATAATCAGCATTGGCCCGCATTCAATATAGCTGATTCTTGTATTACCATTGGAGTGATGTTTATGGTGGCTGATATGTTCGCAGATAAAGCCTCCACTGTTCCCCCTGAGAATCCTATATAACAGAGATTATTGTGGATAAAAAAACAACCAGACAGCCTATTAAAATGGTGATGGTCCGCCGTGGGTCCGGAAATATTCTGAGTGTTCCAACGGAAAAGCTTAAGACATTTATAAGAAAAAGAGCATTATTGGGTACGGATGAAATTTCCGGTGANGGAAATAATTGGATTCAGATCGACCGTCATTACCAGTTAAAAGAATTTTTTTCTAAAAATGCTCAAGAAAANACANNGCAAATNCAAGNGCGAGGATTTGGGGATGAGNTAGAGGTTTCCGAAATTTCTGAGGAAATTAGAAATAACTTGCTGCAAGTATCGGATCTTTTAAAAGACATAAATGGGTAAAAGGTTATTGATGCTATAACTGAAGATTATTTGCGATATCTTCGTATTCTTTAAACTCTAAAGGATCAATGGAGGATGGGTAAACTACGCTAACGAACTTNTCGGCNGCTTCGGATGAACGGTGCAGAGTTAAGGCTACTTCATCTTCAAAAATCATCGTGTGCAGGAAAGCATAAGGGTTTAATTTTTCTTGTTTTGCAATGTAAAATAAAGTTCCCTTTTCGTTTTCTTTGACATACTCCACTAGGTTTTCAATGGCTCGTTTGCATTTATCTATTGTTTGTGGACGCACTTGATAACTGGCTGTAATTATAATTGGCATTCTTTATTTTTATTTTTGGTTTTAGAATTTAGGAATAGAAATAACCGGCGACTGCCGGCAGAGGAGAACAAATGAGAGGAATTATTTGGCGGTTACGTTAGCTGCTTGAGGTCCTTTAGGTCCTTCACTTATTTCAAACTCAACGTCCTGGCCCTGGCCTAAGGTTTTGAACCCTTCTGATTCGATCGCGGAAAAATGAACGAAGATATCTTTTCCGTCATCGGTTTGAATAAATCCATACCCTTTTTGATTGCTGAACCATTTTACCTTCCCATTAACCATTTNCTGGCCTCTCTTTTAATGGTAAGCGCCTATTCTTTAGCATAGCCTTTTAATTTATGTCAAGAATTTTGTTGTTATAAAATATTTTTTAATTTCTTTAATTCTTATAAAATATTGAAAAATAAAATATTATAAANTGTTATTAAAATAGGACTAAANTATGNCCTTGAACNATTTTTTACTAGTAATTCCTCAAAATCGATTTTGTGAGGAAGAGTTATATGATTTAAAAGGGGTTTTGAATCAAGGTCCAGGTAAATGTGTGGTTTTATCTAAGTCGGGCAAGGAAGCGAAAGGAGAGAATAAAACCATATTGCAACCCGATGGCATGCTTGTGGATTGGAATCGCCATCTATTGGGTAAACAAAAATATGATGCTGTTATTGTTATTGGCGGTAAGGGTTCTCGTAGTTCTATTTGGGAGGATCCAATATTACCCCAAATTCTTACGGATCATTTTAGGGCCAGCAAAATATTGGGCGCCTTTGATTTATCAATTGTTGCGTTAGCACGAGCAGGACTAATTTCTTCATGTGAGGTGTCTGCCCCTAAGGATGAAAAATGTCTGAAAGAACTTGAAACGGTGGGAGCGTATCCTGAAGAAAAAGCTCTGATTGTTGTAAATAAAATAATTACTTCAAATGATACGACTTCCGGAAAAGCTTTTGGAGAAATAATACTCAACCTTTTGGATAATTAATTGCAGGGTTAGTTCTTTAGAATTCTGAAAAATGACCGCTGCCTGATTAACGATAATTTGTAAATGCCATATCGATCCCAAAATCCTTTTTTTTGAGGCCTGCTATGACGGATTGTAAATCATCCTTGTCTTTTCCCGTAACTCTTACTTGGTCATCCATAATCTGAGCTTGTACTTTTTTCAGACCCATAGATTTAATTTCCTTAACAATTTCCTTACCTTTGTCCTGTGGAATTCCTTGCTGAATCATGATGCTTTGTCTTACCGTATCCCCTGATGAAGCTTCAACATTTCCATATTCTAAGGCTTTAATGGATACCTTTCGTTTTACCAATTTTCCTTTTAATATTTCGACCACTGAATTTAGTTTGTGGTTGTCATCAGAAATAATTTTTACTTCTGCTGTTTTCATATCAATTTCAACCTGGCTTTTACTCCCCTTAAAATCAAATCGTTGTCGAATTTCTAGCATGCTTTGATTGCAGGCATTTTGAACTTCGGCAAGGTTTGTTTCAGAGGTGATGTCAAAAGAACAACTTTTTGAGGCCATTAAATCTTCCTTTTTAAGTTTGAATGATTTTAGGTTTTGGAATTGATTTTTTAAATAGATTTGAAAAAATCAGGCCCGATTTAGTTAGTTACTATTTTTGAAATAATGAATTTAGTTTTACGCGGTAATGAAAAACTGCTATTTTGATTTCCGTTATTATTGAAGTGAAGATTTTGGAGAAATTTAATTTGGAAAATATAACATGAATTCAAACGGAAACCCTATTTTAATCGAATTAGCCGAACAATTACCACCCAACTCAAAAATTTATCAATTGATTATGACCAGTAAAAACTACTCGGTAATTATCAGTCAGGCCAAGGAAGATTTCTTTTGTTTTGGTGATATGGAAAGTGAATTTAAAGATGGTCTGACAGGTATAAATATATTAAAACAAAATGGCTATGAAGAGTGGCTTCATGACATGGAAGATGATGATCGCCTTAGGATTTGT
>NZYH01000030.1 GCA_002697825.1 Nitrospina sp.
ACAAATAAGTCAGAGTTAGGACTATTGCCTACTAACCTTTGACCTTTTTCCATTTTAGGGTTACATCTCCCTTTCTTATCTTGACTTGGCAGCCTAATCGCATCCCTTCTTCTAGGTCTTCCTCCAGTAAATAATCCTTTTCTTCATCGGNGATNCGCGAGAGATTTTCNCTTCCTTCNANGACNGTCACCTCACAGACNCCNCAAGTCCCTTCAGTACANCCGAATGAAAGNGATACATCNACATCATCACAAAAATCTATNAGGGGTGTCCCATCTTCCACCTCATGNTCGACATTATCTGTTTTGAAAAATACCTTGGCCACCTTTNACTCCATTTAAAAAATCNNTTATATANATNNAACAANANACNTATTTTGNTTNTNANNNGGCNANNCNTAGTTNNTTAAATACCGGTNCCTCTTANAAANTCAATATGCTTTTGCTGNTCNTCTGTCAGNTTTTTNGGGATCCCAATTTTAATNTTTACCAATTGGTCNCCTTGTTTTCCNGACGANGTTTTAATTCCNACACCCTTTANCCTCAACTTAGCATTATTTTGNGTCCCGGCGGGAATTTTGACCCCTTTAATGCCGTTTAATGTTTCGACTTCGATCGTGGTNCCCAAAATCGCATCGGTCAATTTAATTTCTGCGTCTATTACTACGTTTTGCGCTTCTCTTCTATAAATTGAATGAGGGAGAATTTGAACTTTTAAATGCAGGTCCCCTTGTTTTTTACCATGNGGGTCTGAATGACCTTTTCCTTTCAAGCGTAGCACTTTGCCATTAGAAATTCCTGCGGGAACTTTAATACTTGCTTCTTCTACAACCCCATTTCTTGAAATAGAAATGTTTCGCTGAGCTCCCAATGCGGCCTCTTCAAAACTTACAGAAAGATCTTTTACAAGTGGTGGGGGAGGGGGTGTTGGTCGCTGCTGACCTTGAAAGGGGTTGCCGAATCCTCCAAAAGGATTCCCTTGAAAAGGATTCCCGGCTCCAGGTCCGGGACCGGAACCAAATCCGAATCCTCTAAGAATTTCATTGATATCGAAATCCTTGAAGATGTCTTCTTGTGAAAATTTTTGATGAAAACCTTCTGAACCAAACTGNTCGTATTGCTGACGCTTTTTTTTATCNCTTAAGACGGCATANGCTTCACTNANATCNTTNAANTTGNTTTCNGCNNTNNTNTCATCCTTTATTACGGTCGGGNTGATATTNCATTGCCAACTTACGATAAGCTTTTTTAATCTCATCGTCAGAGGCGCCTTTTTTGATTTCTAGTACGGAGTAATAATCTTTCATTTTTGTAAAGAGTTGAAAATTAAGGGGATTTTCGATAGAATTAAATTAGTTATATTATAAATTATATTACTTTAAGTTTATATGAAAAGTATTTTTCAGATATTTTTTGTAATTAATTTTGGCATTTTTTTGTCAGGTTGTGGAGGTTACTTACCATCGGCACCTACAAATTGGTCAGCAAACCCCTCAGAAATGCACGTATGGACTCCGCCTGATGAGGCAAAGCTAGCTGAAAGAAGGCAAACACAACAAGATCTGGATAATCTTACAAAAGAAGTTGAAAGACTATTTGTTAATCAAGACTCATTGGAACAACAAGAAGTGGCCATGGCTGAGCTAATAAGAAAAACCGATTCAGATATTACCTCTACNGAAAAAGNTTTTTCCACCCGAATTTCAAAAGAAATGGACCGTAATAAAACAATGCAGTCTGACTTGAAAAAAGCTCGTGCTGATTATGGAGAACAGAGGAAAAAANTAAGAAAACTTTCTGTGGTCAAACCGCCTGTTATCTTTTCTACTACAGATTATAATTCGGCCATGAAGGCTTTCAGTGAAGGAAAATACTCAAAAAGTATCAAGCTATTTAATAGGCTTGGTAAACAAAACCCACCTATGTTTTTACAGGATAATATTCATTTCGGTATGGGTTCCTCCTATTACAGATTGAAGAAATATCCTAAGGCTAGAAAACATTTTCAAAAAATCATCGATAATTATTCGATGGGCGATAAAGGCATCAACTCTTATGTGATGCTTGGAATTATTGATAACATGCAGGGTGAAAAGAGCAGGGCACTTTATTTGTTAAATGAGGCACTTTCTAAAAATCCACCAGAAAGGATGAAGCCAATGATTGATCATTTAATAAATAGTATTGGTAAAGAATCTACTCATGCCTCAAATTAATGAGCCCGCTCCAGACTTAGATATATCAGAATGGGTTCAAGGAAAGCCCTCAAATATAGGCCAGGAAAAGGGNAGGAANATTGTAATAATAGTATTCCAGGTTAATTGNCCTGGATGCTTTAATGCAGGGTTTCCGGAGTTTCTCGAGTCCTATAGGAAATTTAACAACAAACCTATTCTTTTTTGGGGTCTGGCCACTGCATTCGAACATTTNCAGTGGAATAATTTAGAAAATTTAAAAAAATTAATAGATCAAGGTGAGGTGGTTGGAGACACCTTCTATTCATTGAATAATCAGGGAATGCTTGAAGGCAATTATCTTTCTTATAAGATTCCTTTCCCGATTGCCTGGGATAANATTTATCCAGCAGATCCTTTAAAAGCAAAGGATAATGCAAAAAAAATGATAGATAGAGATTTCCCGAACTTTTCTCAGTTACCTGAATCTACCCAAAAAAAAATAAATGATCAGGTGATGGCTTATTATAAGGATAAGAAGTTTTCTGCGGGGACCTTTGAGAATTATCAATTGAGAGGAACTCCTTCGACGCTCTTAATTGATAAGAATGGAACACTTCGTGGTAAGTGGTTTGGATCTGGATTTGGGCTTGAAACAGAGATAGAAAAGCTTTTAAACGAGTAACGAATTAAGCCTTAGCGAATTACAATTTAGATAAAAAAGGTTTAAACNGTGTTAGTTTCCTTGGAAAACAATTCAAATGCTACAATATTAAATCTTACCGAATCCTTCAAAACTTTAAGAAAGTCATAGTCTCTTTTAAATTCCTCATCCATCAACATTTTTGAATCCATCGCATTTCTTTTCTTTAAGATCTGATTCGTTCGTTGATTCCATATAGAAAAACCTGAAAAATTATAATTTTGTAGTAATAATGTAGTCTCTTTGTCATTTAACAAGTTTTTTATTACTTCATCCATCTTTTGAATAAAATCTTTCTTGATATCTTCCGTTATTGTTGAAACGGTAATTATATTTTCCTCTAAATTATTTAGAGTTCCCAAAATAGAATTTAATAAATTCTTTTGATTTTGAGCGGACACCGCTGTCTCTTTAAGATCGTATTGTTTAGGAGCAAGAGAATTTAAGGTGAAATTGAATTTTTGGGAAATATTGGTACCACAAAAATTGTTTATTGCCTCGCGAAGGGAAATATTTGCCACCTTTTTTATTCCTATTCCACCCTCAGTAGCATTATAAGTATTTAAGTTTGCCTGCATAGTATCTGTAAATACATTTGCATAGGTATCAAGGGAAATAGTTGTAAAAAGTGTCTCCGAATAAATACTTTGCCGGTCAATAATATTGTTCGAATATTTATGGAAGTTTTTTTCGTTTAATAACTTCAAGGGTTGATATTGACAAATTTTATCTTCCAAACTTTGATGGTAATATGAATCTTTAGAGTGAAGACGATTTCTATCAAATGCAAAGTCTTGCCCGATAAGTATTTTTGGGGAACATCCAATGAAATCAGAAAATTGAAATGCTGCGTGTGCGACCGAGAATATTTTACCTAAAGTGCCATTTTCGCCTATGTATTTTTGTAACCACTGTGCAAGCTTATTGGATGAGTCATAAACAAGACGCTTTTTTATAAAGAAATCAGGAATAGGTGAAGGAACGACAGGATCATAAACAAGCCAAGGTCCTGGGGATTTGTTTTGAAAGTCAAAAAACTTAAGAGTGATCTCTTCAGGATCAATGGCTATAACAAAATCAGGTGTTATTTTATTTGCTTTAAGTGTTTTTAGAGCTGTTGCGACAGAAATTAAAATAAAATTATTACGTTTTGCTTTAAGTAATTGAATGTTTTTATCAAGTGAGGGTCCCGCCGAACAAATTATGGATGGNATATTGGTAAAAGATGCTTTTAATGAATTTATTCCAATACTGGTAATAATATTGTGAAAATTATTAGAAATATTACTACAGAAAATTTTGGATTTTGCTTTTTGTGTTTTTAAATTTAAGGAACTCTCTTGTAGAAAATTCTTTAATTCTGAAAGTAACCTATTACTTTTTTCCCTGTTTACTTGGGATAAGGCGTTTTGCTGAATCAGGCAATAACCATTAATACATAAATTAAACTTTTCCTCATCTAGATGAGTTTGAATATCTGAAGTTGTATTTGGGAAAATAAAATTAACATCAGAATGAAGTAAGATTTCCCTGAAGTCGATTGTCTCAAAAGCTAATTTGCAAAGCTCTATGTCATTTTCTATTACAATGAGTTTGGAGGACTCAGGAACTAATTTCAGTAGTTCAAAAATTTGATAGCCTAAACCCATGCCCAATATTATGAAATTCGTATGATCTTCAACCCTTAACAATTTAATTAATTTTTCGGCCTCTTTTAAAGGATCATATTTACTAAGTAAGAATTTTTTTCTTCCTTTTGCATCTATATGAGCGAGAGTGGGATGGCCGGATTGTGAAATTGGCACTACGTAATGTTGTGATTGCTTAGCACCAGTTAAAACCTCATAGGTTTTTGGATGGTGGGTTTTTAATAGAGAAAAGTTTTTTTTAAGTATTTCTGCTGTCATATATTTGAGGAATGTTGAGCAGAGGTTNAATTGCTCACAGCTTCATCTTAATGGGATATGGAAAAATAGTATAGCTCCCAAGTTGAATAAACCCCCTGCTCGGTTGAAAAGTATTTATCGTATTCCTTTATAAGTGTTCTNAGATTNCCAACGTCAAACATTTTAATAGGAGTAGCACCAATCTGCTGAAGATTTTTTAGCAGATTAAGGGTGTTTTGATTAAATACTTTTCTTTTTTCCACATCCAATGTGTTTAATTTAAATCCAATTTGTTTGAAAAAGCTTTTCCATTGTTTTACTGAATACAAATTGATGGGATTAATTAAATTTGCAGCCTCTCGAAACTCCATAAGTGTTTCTGGTCCAAAAGTACTAAACAGTATGGTTCCATTATCGTTCAATGAATTCTTTAAATGGATTAGTGCTTTTTGTGTATCTTGAAACCATTGAAATACGGCATTGGCGCAGATTAGATCGGTTTTACCTAAGGGCATTCTTTCGGCATTACCTATAATAAATTGAGTATTCTTCGGTATAACTAGGCTGGACTTTAAGGTATCGATCATGACTGGCGATATGTCATTCAATGTCAATTTAACTATATCCATCGTTAATAAATGCCTTGTAAAAAGTCCTGTTCCACAACCTAACTCAAGAATTTCGGGAGGAGGCTTATCTGGTAAATAGGAAGCAAGTCTTTCCGCCATTGATTTCTGTAAAAGAGCATGCCGATCATAGGATCGAGCATACTTTGAAAAACTTTTTATTATTTTGACTTCTATCTCTGGTAAATAGTTTAGTGAGTTCAAGGTACAGGCGTGNCTGAAGTTTAAAAATAAAGAATAAATTATTTATTATTTAAAATTTTTGCCAGGTGCATTAATAATTTAGTAGGTGAATGCCCAGCGTCTTCTATAATTTTTAACTGTGGAATATACTTTTTTAATGATTCCGCATTAATAAAATTATCATTTTCGCNTATAATCGACAAAAAATCTTTAGTTTCTTTGCCCGTGACAGAATTATTTTTAAGAAACTCTAGGCCCTTAATTAAGGTATTTCTGTCTGGGATATCATCAATTTGTGTTTCCGGGTAAGGGAGATCCGCATGAAAGAAAAAATCTTTTAAAACCTCTTTTTTACTTGAACTGTCGTTAAGTATCTTTATCAAATATTTTAATTGGCCTTCTGATGTTTTCCCCCCTAAATTGCTTGTATTCAAGAAGGCTAAAATTGGTGCAAGGATCGCTTTATCGCAATTTTGNGGTAAATAAATATGATGTTTTAGTAGCCAAAGACTACCTAATGAGTACCCAATATACAGTTGGGATTGATATTGATTTAATAAATACTTTGCTTCTTCCTCATCTTCCGGATTTTCAGGGTAAATAACTTGGATATTAGAATAGGGAAAGGCTTTTTGTATTTGCTCCGCATACCAAGTTCTTGGAATTGCCCAACCNGATATAGCTGTTATNTTATGTTTTNCTTCCATGTATTTAAAAAAGATAATAGTTCGTCCACCAATGTTTTTTCTACGCCGGAGTGAAGTGAGATTCTAAGCCGGGAGGTTTTTCCTGGTACAGTGGGTGGGCGAACTGCACCAACTAAAATTCCTTTTTCTAACAATCGATCCCGCAAAATTATTGTCTCCTTTGGGTCTTCAATTAAAACTGGAATAATTGGTGACTCATATGATAAAGAATTTTGCTCTAAAGAATTTCTAAAATATTTAGATAATTTCCTAATTTTGTCTCTTTGTTTNTCAAAATTCTTTAACAGTTTTATTGCTTCATGTGCAGCGCCTACTTGTGATGGTGCTAAAAAAGTCGAATAAATATATTCGCCTGCCACGTTAGTTAAGTAATTTATAATCGAGGAATTATTTGCTAATACATAGGCTCCCATGCTTGCCAAAGCTTTTCCAAAGGTTCCAACCAAAATATCGACTTCTGATAAAACACCCATTTCTTCAGCCAAACCACTCCCATCTTTACCNAATACTCCTGTTCCGTGTGCTTCATCAAGTATCAATATAAAAGGAAAAATGTTTTTCAACTGCACCAAATTCTTTAAATCAGGATAATCCCCATCCATGCTGAATACACTCTCTGTAACTACAAAGATTGTATCGAAATCTTTGGAATATTTTCTCAGTAAATTTTCTAATTCTGGTATATCTAAATGACCGTATCTCTTAAATTTTGCTGGGCACTGCAAAAGCGCTTGTGCCAAGGAATGNTGAATGAGTCTGTCAGCGAGTATTAAATCCTTTTTTCCNGGTAAGTGTTTTAATAGAGCTTGATTGGCAACAAAACCAGAATTGAAAAGCATTCCAGATCGTTTCTTTTTCCAATTTAGAATTTCATCCAATAAATCCTGATGGCATTGCAGAAAGCCTGAAAGAAGAGGGGAGGCACCACTCCCTGAACCATATTTTTCACAGGCCTTTTTTATTCCATTAATTACATTGGGATGAGAACGTAATTGAAAGTAATCATTGGAAGCCAGATTGTGCTGGTAGTTTTTATATAATCCGGATTCCCTGTAAAGATATTTCTCTTTACGGCTATTTAGATCATCTTCGAGACGGGTAAAAAATTTTTTGGTCAATGAATTTAGNTAATTAGGAATTGTTTGAAAAATTAAAATTATGGTATAAATCAGGTTTTAAGTCAAANAATCTAGGAAAATGGCAGAAATCAAAGACAATGGCAAGGTTTGGTTAAAGGGGTCCGTTGGACCCGTATACGCTGTTAGAATCGATGACAAGGTTTTTGCCACAGGGAAAACGNCGGATCATAATCAGAACCTCTGGTTAGAAAATGATGGCTTATGCCTAGATCTGCACAATTTTAAAAAAGGTGAAAGGACGGCTCGGTTTATCCCTCTTGATAGCCCGGCTAAATTAGCAGGAACTCTTTTCAATGGATTTGAGAATACAAAACATGCTGACGTATCAATTGTGGCTTTTGATACCGAAGGAAGTAAAGAAAAGACAATTTCCGGAGAAGAATATCAGGATAAGGGCATTAAGGATTTAGATTGTATTACTTTTTGGAATATTATTTGGGAAATTTAGATATTGCTTGCAATTATTTATCCCGAACTAATCTTGCTGCTTGATGCTCTTGCGTATTAGGATCTATATACTCCGATTCTTTATTTCTTAAATTTATTCGACATACATTTTTATTTTCATCCATATCGCTGGTCCAAATATAATTGGAGCATTTACTAACAAACANTGTGGAAATATGAATTATTTCTTCTTCCCAATCAATTTGATCATAGTCAAGTTCAAACAAACCTTCCGCNTCGGCTTTGGTCGGTAANCTCCAATCACTATAACCTCCTGCATATACCTGATTCATTAAACGAACATAGGCAATAGCCTCATTGTAATTTCTCCATTGCCCCAAATCACCCCAAGAATCTTTTGGTAACCAATATTTTTTGTATTTATTGTCCGTGATAACTCCAGATGCATTATCTTGAAATCTATCTGAATCTGCCATTTGTTGAGCCCGGTTTTAAATTTATCGATTATTGAAGGATAGAAACTAGCATGGATCTTTCTCAGCTTCAACGCATTTTAAAAATTCAGCATGAAAAAATTCCGTAAGGATACCTGGTTTTTTATTTCCGATATATTGAGAGTCTATTTGAGTCACCGGTACAATCTCAATACCACTGTTAGTNATAAATACTTCGTCAGCATTAATAAGTTCATTTTCTGTTATAGGGTCCTCCATAAACGGTATTTTATGCTCTTTGGCAATATCCAAGACTACTTGTCTAGTGATCCCTGCTAACACATATTGGCTTATTGGTGGAGTTTTAAGAAAACCATTTTTTACCAGGAAAATATTACTGGTTGTACCCTCTGTAACNCCAAAATCTGGATCGACTATTACGCCTTCCATAAAATTATTTCTTTCGGATAAGTTTTTTACAAGGATATTTGATAAATAATTACATGATTTCAAACGGTTTGTTGTTCCATTGATTAGATTGGCACGTTCTTGAAAAAGTTTGATTTGAATTCCTTTTTTATAGATGACTTTTCTGGGAGGAGTAAAGGGATAAATATTGATTACCAGAGTTGGTGGTATGGCAGGATCAATTTGAATATTTGAATGGGTGATACCACGAGTTACTGCAAGGCGGATGATGGCATTTTTAAACTTGTTCCTATCGAGAGTTTCTTGAACTGCTCTCATTAGCTCAAGTCGGGTCATTGGAAGTTCAATAAGTATTTGCTCTAGGGAACCCAGAAGTCGATTTATGTGTTGCTCTAGGCGAAATATCTTTCCATAATTTACACGTATTGTTTCAAATAAACCATCCCCATAACAAAAACCTCTGTCAAGAATAGAAATTTTAGCTTGGCTAAGAGGAAAAAATATACCGTTTATATATATAATTGGTTCTTTCATCTATCAATTCTCGACAGACAGGGCTTCCATCATCGCAGCAGCTTTATCTAAAGTTTCCTGATATTCTTTTTCCGGAATCGAGTCTGCAACAATTCCTGCTCCAACGTGAAAACTTGCTTTTCCTTTATGGATTAGAATAGAACGAATAATTATATTTAAGTCCAAATAGGGTGTATAACCAATGTAACCAAATGAGCCGGAGTAGGGACCTCTTTCAACAGGTTCTAATTCGTTAATGATTGCCATGCATCTTATTTTTGGGCAGCCNGTTATGGTCCCTCCTGGAAAAACAGCTTTCAATATTTCAAAAATACTTTGACCAGGTAAAAGACGGCCTGAAATGTTGGATACGATATGGCTTACATGAGAATACTTTTCCAAAAGCATAAAATCGGTTACCTGAACGGTGCCCGTTTTACATATTCTCCCAAGATCATTTCTTTCTAAGTCGACTAACATTAGATGCTCCGCGCGTTCCTTATCGTTTAATAGAAGCTCTTTTGCTAAGGCATANTCTTCTTTTTTATTACTACTACGTGGACGTGTTCCCGCTATGGGTCTTGATTGAATGGTATCGTTCGTAATTTTTATTAATCGTTCAGGAGAAGAGCTTACAAGGAAAAGGTCATTAAATTTAAGAAANCCAGAAAAAGGAGAGGGGTTCACTTTTCTAAGACTTTGNTATAAATCTAAAGGGGTTTGATCAAAATCTACTTCAAACTTTTGTGATAAATTTGCCTGATAAATATCTCCATCACTAATATATTTCTTTGCCTTTTCAACCTTTTTTATATAGTCGCTTTTTTTTGAGATTGACTTGAGTATTTTTTTTGAACTCAAATTTTCTTTTTTCTCCTTCATGGAGTTTTTAATAATTTCTAACGCTCTGTATACATCTTTCCAAATACGTTTGATCTCCCAGAAGAAATCTTCATAGTCAGATTCTTTTGTCTTATTTTCACCGGAGAGAATATACTTAAGTTTGTTAGATCTATGATCATAAATGAATATACGATCTGCTTCCATGAAACTTAATGAGGGTATTTTAGAAGATGATTGAAGATCAATATTTTCAAAAAGAGCCCCGGCCTCATAACCGATATAGCCAATCCATCCACCCCAGAAATGGGGCAGATAGTCTACTTGCTGAGTAGTGTTTTCAAAGTCCAATAATTTAAAAGCTTCATTTATATTTTTANATTGAAATTTNAAAACGTTATTTTCGTATAATTTTGCTTTCGTACCATAAAACTTTAATAGTTTGGAGTTTGAGGAACCAAAAATAGAATAATGTGCGGTTTCTATTGGACCTTTACCACTTTCCAATAGAAAGGATCGATTTGAATTTTTAAATAATTCTTTAAAAAGCAAAAATGGGTCAAGGTCAGGGATGTGCTCCTCACCTAAAACTGGTATACGGGATGAAGCGGCGGCGAGATGGATAAATTTCTTTTTTTTAGGAAGGATATCCATAATATNTGGTTAAAATAAATGATTTTTGTGGGCTTGGCAATAGCCAGAAATACTTTGAGTAAAGTGGCTTANTCGTAACGCAATGCTTCGATGGGATTCATATTTGCAGCCTTGTTCGCAGGATAAAAGCCGAAAAATATTCCTATTCCGACTGAGAATCCAAAGGCAAGAAGGATAGACTGTGTAGATACAATCGTTTCCCAACCTCCTATATTCGAGACCATTTTAGATATAGCTATTCCCATTAGAACNCCTATGCCCCCACCCAGAAAGCTTATCACAACAGATTCGATTAAAAACTGTTCGAGAATTTCTCTTTTTTTGGCACCAATTGCTTTTCGAATACCAATTTCACGAGTACGTTCTGTGACTGAGACAAGCATTATATTCATAATACCAATGCCTCCAACCATAAGAGATATAGCTGCAATTCCGCCTAATAAATAAGTGAAAGTTTTTGCGGCATCTCCCCAACTATTCAACCATTGAGAGGAATTTTGTACATAGAAGTCGTCTTCTTTACCTTCTGGCGTATTATGTCGCAATCTTAATATTTGAGCTATGTCCTCTTTAATTAATTCAAGATCTTCTATATTTGCTGCTTGTACATCAATAGATTGAATATGATTCATGCCAAAAACNCGTTTTTGGGCTGTTGTGACAGGTATGAATATTTGATCATCTGGATCAAACCAACTCAAAGCACCCTTTGGTTCCGTTATCCCAATAACAATGAAATTTTTTCCATCGACTTTAATGGTTTTACCCAGTGGGTTACTTTCTTCAAACAGATTTTTAACTACGGTCGCACCCAAAACACATACTCTTTTTGCAGCATTAATTTCTTGTTGATTAAAATATCTCCCTGTTTGCATCTCAAAATTTGCTAAATGCACATAACTTTTACCTGTCCCACGAACCGTTGTATTAGTATTTTTATTACCAAATTTTAGCTGAGCAGAACGATATACCTGGGCCGCGACTCCCGTAATAAGTGATACATGTTTTTCTATNAATTNAGCATCATCTAAAACCAAGGTGTCGACTTTTCCTGTAGAAACATGACGTGTTTTTTTCTGTCCTGGTTTAATCGTAATAATGTTTGTTCCAAACTTAGAAATAGTACTTAATGTTTGTTGCCTTGCACCCTCACCGATTGAAATCATAGATATGACAGAAGCTACTCCAATGATGATCCCTAGTGCCGTTAAAAACGTACGCAATTTATGGGAAATCAAACTCCTGAGAGCCATTCTAAGTAAATCTAAGATCAACATGTCAAAGCCTCCACCATCTGATCCTTAACGATCCTTCCATCCTTCATATGAATAACTCGTTTTGCTTGCTTTGCGATTTCATCCTCATGAGTCACTATGATTAATGTCACACCTTCTTTATTTAAATCGTGAAAAAGTGACATTATTTCTTGCCCTGTTACGGAATCCAAATTTCCTGTTGGTTCATCAGCTAAAATGATTGCGGGTTTATTTACCAAGGCTCTGGCTATCGCTACTCTTTGCTTTTCACCACCAGAAAGTTCTGTCGGTTTGTGATGGGCTCTATGTTTAAGACCGACTCTTTCCAGGGCNTGCATTGCTATTTTGACAGAATTAGAGACCCTGCCATAAAGAAGAGGTAGTTCGGTGTTTTCCAGAGCAGTGGCCCGGGGCAATAAATTAAAACTTTGGAATACAAATCCGATTTTACGGTTTCTAACTTCTGCTAATTGATTGGCTTTTAATTGGGATATTTTTAAATCTACTAACTTATATGTTCCGTTGGTAGGAAGATCAAGACAGCCTAATAGGTTCATTAGAGTAGATTTGCCACTACCAGAAGGACCCATTATAGCNACGAACTCACCTTTTTTGATTTTAAAGCTGACTTCATTCAGGGCAGTTACAGATAGTGTATCGGAATTATATACTTTAGAAAGGTTTTCGATTTCAATCAAGACTACCTCATTATTATTTAGACCGAATCATCCATAATATTTTTTTTAGAGAGGAAACTTTTTTATTTTTTTCTTTTGCTTCCTCCAGCACTTTTTCCCAGTCACCGAGAATAACCTCATCATCCGGNTTGAGGCCTGAAATAATTTCTACCTGAATTGGATTTCTTATCCCCGTTTTAACAATTGCTTTTTCTGGTTTGTCATTTTTTAAAACCATAACAAACTTTTCATTTTCACCTTCACGAATACCAGCTCTGGAAGTNAGCATGGTGTTTTCAACGTGATCTGTAACGATCTCGATATTTGCTGACATCATGGGTTTTAAAATTTTTCTGCCTTTTCCAAGAACCTCAATTTTAACTTTAAATATGGTAATGCTATTTTCCACCAGGCCTTGAGGAGCAATACGTTTNACTACGCCTTTAAATTTTTTATCAGGAAATGCATCAGCCGTTATNGTTACTGCATGTCCTATTTTAACAGAGCCAATATCTGTCTCATCAATATCTGCTATGATAAATAAGCGAGACATATCGGCAATAGTAGCTAGAGCCGTACCCCCATTCACATTTGAAATACCCGATGCGATTATTTGTCCTACTTCTACCAGCTTTTCAATAATAATCCCGGTAATTGGGGCAAATATTTCAGTTTCTTCAAGCCTTTCTTCAACCTCATCTAATGCTATTTCCGCACGTTGTACTTCAGTATTCACCAGTTCAATTTCATTTTCTTTCATNGCAATATCATGAATAGAGTCTTTTGCTTGCTGTAACTGAGATTCTGCTTGAATTAATTTTTGTTGATTTACTTCATAGAGGGTCTGAGAAGTTTCCAGNGATTCTTGCGATACTACTTTTTGATCAAAAAGTTCAATTTGCCTTTTTAATTTGTCTTCACTCTCTTTAAGGTTAAAAATAGCTTTTTGAACCTCAGATTGGGCTGTTTTTATATCCGTTTTGTATTTAGTTTTTTGGAGAAGTAANGCAGTTTCAGCTTTTTTTNATTTAGCAGTNGAACTTGATAGATCCGATTTTGCCTTATCGACATTTCTTTTTTCATCTGATTTGTCTAATTGTANAAGTAATGTTCCTTTCTTAACTCGGTCACCTTCATGTTTAGGAAAAGATAATACCTCTCCACTAGCTTTAGATTTAACTTCCACCTTAAAGTTTGGTTCAACAATACCAGTTGCAGAAATTTGAACGGAAATTGGCCCTTGGGAAACTTTAGATACTTTAAATTTAGGTTTTGAGGGTTCCTCAGATTCGTTTTTATTGAAATATAATGTNGTAAGGAGAATCAGAGTTCCGATTAATACCAAGATTTTTTTCATTTTTAATCGCTTTCAGACAATAGAATATTGTTATCCTCTAAAGTTTGAGCTTTGGCCTGTCTTAAGCGATTTTTGGATTTTTTGTAATCAATTATTGCTTTGATTTCGTTACTTTGCTGTTCAGCAAGATCTTCCTGGAATTCCAACACATTGAAACTTGTAGAAAGTCCGACCTCAAATTTCTTTTCCTCAGCGCTTAGTTTTTCTTCTGCTAGTTTTCTTGCTATTCGGGTGGCATGGACCCTTTTAATATCTGTTTTTATTTGTCGATAAGCTTCACGAACTTCAAGGGTGATGGTTTTTTCTAAATCCTTGATATCCATTAATAACTGGGCGACTTCAAGCTTTTTTGAGACTAACTTACTTTTAGCTGCGCGGTTACCCAAAGGATAGCTTAAGTTGAACCCAAACTCCCAAAGACGGTATTTACCGGATGCAAGATCACCTAGGGAATTACCATACCCACCTCCAAATTGACTGGTCCCTTGNATAGTACCGGTTGTAATATTTATTGCTTCACCACTAATNCCATTAAGTCCCAGACTGCCAACTAGGTCAAGTGTCGGATAAATTTGGTTTTTGTTATATCTGACCTCAATGTTACGGTTATCGAGTTCCTTCTTTTTTACTAAAAGATCAGGTCTTTTACTTAGGGACACTTGCAATGCTTCCTCCAGAGTACCTTCCGTTCCGGGATCAAATTTTGCAATTTCAGATGGGCGAAGACGTTTTTTNCCAAGTTCTGAATCAAATGCATAATTAAGAATATTTTTTAATTTATCTTCATTATCGAGGATTATATCTTGCGCGCTTAAAAGCAATTGATCTCGTGAAGCAACCTCAGATTTTGCTTGTAACATTTCCAGAGGTGCCATTGTTCCAACCTCAACCTGTGCCTGCACCTGTTTTTCTAAATCTTGAGCTCGTTTCAGTGATTTTTTCTTAACCTTNAAATCTTCAATACTAAAAACNAGATCCCAGTAAAAATTCTCTGCTTCTGTAATCACATCTATAACAGAATCTTTAAATTGAAAATCTGAAATTTCCTGATTATTTTTAGCGATNTAAATTTGATTTTTNTTATTATCAATTCCAAAATTTTTCAAAAGAGGTTGTGTCATAGTGAAATTAATGTCTGAAGTGTACTGGGGATTGAGGCCAGCAAATGTTGAATTAGTTAGATTTCTATTTGTATTAAAACCTAATTCGTAATTTGCACCGGTCAGAAACTTTTGGGAGACTGAAAAATCCCAATCATAGTTTTGGTTTCTACTTTTTGTTGGATTTGCAAATGCTCCAGCCGCCTGACGAGTTTCTTCCCTAACNGAGACACCAAAATCGAGTACAGCATCAAAATCAGCTTTTCTTTCTAAAATAGCTTGTTCATTAATTTTTGAATTATATTTTTGCACTGCAATACTGGTGTTATTTTTCAAAGTTTCTTCGATTACCTGTTTTAGGCTTAAATTAATAGGAAGAGGGGAGGAAGCCGCTGCCTTTAATTTGGGTGCTTGAAAAAACAAAAAGAATAAAGCCAGGCAATAAATAATAAGATTTTTTGTTAGGTGCATTTTTATCTGAAACTCCAGGATTATCTAACGATCGAGTTCTTTCATGAAGATAAGATCCGAATATTAAATTGGTGTTAAAAAAAAATTAAAAATACTTAATACATATGAATAACCCATTATATTTATTGAGTTCTTTAATTGATATGGCAAATAAAAAACCGAATATAACCANAAGAGTTATAAAAAGGCTAAAGTTAATAAATTATTGTTTTTAATGGTATTTATCGGCTGTTATTGAGATTTTCTTGATATTCAGGGCTTTGGGGTTATTTCTTATCCTCTTATTAAGCTTATTAAATATTTAATAATTAATTTAAATATTTATATATAAATATATATAAATAAAGAGTATTTATATTTCTTTCGCAAATATAAAATGGGTNTGATATAAGCATGGTCACGTTTTTAAGTTTATATTTTCAGGTTTTTTTATGAATATTGCAAAAGTGGATATTATCGGACTAGAAAACAAGGCACTTGAATTGCGACGTTTGGCTTTGAAAATTATTTTTCAAGCTGGTTCAGGCCATCCAGGAGGGAGTTTGTCGGCGACGGATCTCATGACCGCTTTATTTTTTGGCGGAATATTGCGTTATGATTCCAGNCAACCCGATGATCCCAAGCGAGATCGTTTTTTATTAAGCAAAGGCCACGCTTCTGGAATTTATTATTCTGTNCTTGCTAAAGCAGGGTTTATTAATGAGTCTGATCTGGAAGATTATAGAAAAATTAATAGTGCTCGGTTCCTTTCTGGGCACGGGCACCCTAAAACTCCTGGAATTGAAATCGCTTCCGGAAGTCTGGGGCAGGGGTTGAGCGTTGCACATGGTATTGCACTAGGCACACGACTAGCGGGGTTGGATTCCAAAGTCTATGTTATTTTGGGAGATGGTGAAATACAAGAAGGGCAAATATGGGAAGCTGCAATGTCTGCATCAAAGTTTAATACNAATAACCTTATTGCCATTGTAGACAATAATAAAGTTGCGCAGGATAACATAACAAAAGATCTCAAAGACATTGAACCTATAGAAGCAAAATGGGACTCCTTTGGCTGGGATGTACACCGAATCAATGGCCATAATATGACAGAAATAATAAAAATCCTTCAAAAGGCTATTCATCCGGATAAACCACGGGTGATTATCGCTGATACAATAAAAGGAAAAGGAGTTAGTTTTATGGAAGGAAAAACAGCCTGGCATGGAGTCGCTCCATCAAAAGAAGATTATGATAAAGCTTTAAAGGAATTGGGGTAACTATGAAAGATGCAGCCACCCGTGATGCATATGGTGAAACTTTACTTGAGATTGGTGAGAACCCTAATATAGTTGTTCTTGATTCTGGAGTAAGTGATAGCACGAGGACCAAAAAATTCGGGCAAAAATTTCCTGATCGTTTTTTTAATATGGGGATTGCCGAAGCTGATATGGTCTGTACGGCTGCAGGTTTAGCTACTACGGGAAAAATTCCTTTTGCAACCAGCTTCGCTTGTTTCCTTTTGGGTAGAACAATGGATCAAATTCTAGTGAGCGTTGCTTATTCTAATACCAATGTTAAGTTGGTTGGAACACATTGTGGTATTGCTGTGGGTGAGGATGGTCCCAGTGCACAAATGATTGTGGATTTAGCGTATACGCGTGCTATTCCGAATATGATAGTTATTCAACCTGCCGATTGGGAGGAAGCTGCCCAAGCAACAAAAGCTTTAGCCAAACACGAGGGGCCAGCTTATTTTAGACTAGGTAGACCCAAAGTTAAGGGTATTTTCGACTCTTCTTACAAATTTGAAATTGGTAAGGGNACAATNGTTAAGCAGGGTAATGATTTGGTAATTTTTGCAACGGGAACAATGGTTCAGGAAAGCCTTATCGCCATGGAGCAGCTTGCTAAAGAGAACATTAATATTTCTCTTNTCAATATATCCACTATAAAACCNATTGATAGAGAAATTATTNTTNAACAAACTCGCAATCACGGGGCGATAATCACCGCTGAAGACCATAATATTATTGGGGGCTTGGGTGACGCTGTTGGAGAAGTTTTACTAGATCATCAAATATCTGTTCCTTTTACGAGGATAGCAGTTAAAGATCAGTTTGCAGAAACGGGCACAGGACCCCAATTGTATGAAAAGTATGGTTTGTCCCACAATCATATTGTAAAAGCCGTAAAAGTTACTTTAAATAAGAAGTAAAACCTGTTTTACGTTTACAATCATTCCTTCTTTTAAATAACGCTTGGATCGATTTATTTNCTTAAGTTGACATAATATATGTTATGAGAACCTGGCTTTAAAGTAATAATTTAACAACCAAATATTCCCTCCCTATATATCTATGTGCGGTATAGCAGGTTTCCTAGATTTTGAAAAAAAAGAGCAATCTAAAAACCCNGAACAAGTCTTAAGTANNATGTTGGATAGTATTCGCCATCGCGGTCCAGATGACCGTGGTTCNGAACGTATTTCAAACGCAAATGGTCCAACGCTTCATTTAGGTCATCAAAGATTTTCCATCATTGATCTAAGTCCACGAGGCCATCAACCGATGCCAAATGAAAGTAAGACACTTTGGATTTCTACGAATAGCGAAATTTATAATTTTAGGGAATTACGAGAAAAATTATCNCCGANCTTTCGNTTTAATTCNCANTCNGACACCGAAGTTCTTTTAAAGTCATATGAGCATTGGGGTTTAAATTGTCTTGAAATGATTCGCGGTATGTTTGCATTNGCCATTTGGGATGCAAAAATTCAATCCCTTATTTTGGTTCGTGATCGATTAGGAATAAAACCTCTTTATTATTTACCCTTAAAAAATAAATTCTTATTTGCGTCTGAGGTTCGTGCTCTTTTAGCTTCAGGATTATCCGATACAAAAATTAATCACTCTGGTCTTTACCACTTNNTATCATTTGGTCATTTAAAATCACCTAATACTTTGATAGGTAACATTCAAGAGCTTCAACCTGGGTATTATCTTATTATTGACCGTCATGGGAATATTGATAGAAAACGTTACTGGAACCCATGTCAATCTATTGCGTCGACAAATAGTCATCAAACAGATCCTAAAACTTCCATTGATCAGCTATTGAAGGAAGCAGTGCAATACCGTCAAGTTAGTGATGTCCCAATCGGAGCATTTNTAAGTGGTGGTATAGATTCGAGTGCTATCGTTTCCCATATGACTAATACTTTGGANGAACCCATAAGCACTATCTCAATCGGTTTCAAAGAAAAAGAGTTTAATGAATCTGAATATTCAGCGGAAATATCGCGATTATATAAAACACAACATAAATTAATAACTNTGGAAGAAGAACAATTATTAGAAGCTCTTCCAGATGCTATTAATTCAATGGATCAACCTACTATAGATGGTATCAATACCTATATAATTTCNCGAGCNGCGAAAGAAGCTGGTTTAAANGTAGTTCTAAGTGGATTNGGAGGAGATGAATTGTTTGGGGGTTACCCCTCTTTTAGTTTAGTTTCCCAGCTNCNGCAAAAGAAAAAATTACTGGATTTATTTCCTAATTTTCTGACTAAATTTGGTACGAATTTATTAAAAAAAACGATGCCCTCTGATNAATCCGATAAACTTGAACATTGGTTGGAAGGAAAGCTGAGTGGACCCCATGAGTATTTTTTGATCCGTGCACTTTATTGCGAAAATCAGGTATGCGATTTATTTGTTGACCANGATATTACAAAAAAAGAAATTATTAATTATTATGAGCTTACAAATAAATTATTAAACGACCTAAAAATAAATGGAGATTTTACGTTAGTTTCCTATCTAGAAATAACACATTACTTGCAAAATATGCTGCTTAGAGATACTGATATGATGAGCATGTCTATCCCTTTAGAGGTGCGAGTTCCCTTTATGGATCATAAATTGGTGGAATACATGTTTAGTCTGCCAGAAAAGCATAAAAAATTGACNGATACACCTAAGTCGTTACTTGTTGATTCATTAAAAACACCTTTGCCTGATTCGGTAATTAATAGAAAAAAGATGGGCTTCACCCTACCCTTTGAGTTATGGATGCGTGGTAAATTAAAATCTGAAATAGAATCTGTATTACTAACCCCTATTAATCTATTCAGTGAACTCATATCACAAAAAGCAGTGGAAAATATTTGGAAACAGTTTTTAGATGGAAGAACTTCATGGTCTCGGCCGTGGGCATTATATGTGCTCAAAAGTTGGATAGATAAGAATCTAAAGTAAGGTTAATGATTTTGGAAACACCCTTTTATCAGGTAGATGTTTTTTCAAATGAATTGTTTGGGGGTAATCCTTTAGCAGTATTTTTGCGTGGTAAAGACTTCAAGGAAACCCAGTTGCAGCAAGTGGCAAGAGAAATGAACTTATCTGAGACAACCTTTATTTTTCCTCCGTCTAACCCACAAGCAGATTTTGATATTAGAATTTTTACTCCAGAAAAAGAAATTCCTTTTGCAGGCCATCCCACGCTAGGAACCGCATATGTTTTGAGTCACACTGGACTAGTCCCCTCTACTAAAAAAGACCTGATTTTGAATTTTAAGGCTGGCTTAATTCCTGTTACTTTAGAAGAAAATGATAGAATTTTTATGATCCAATCCTCGGCAAAAATATTGCAGACCTTTCCAGATATGGAAAGGGTTGCATTTTGCCTAGGCCTTAATGTTAACAATATTAAATCAGACCTTCCTATTCAATCTGTNTCGACTGGNTTTCCAGNGTTAATAGTTCCAATTAATTCNCTTCGAGCGATACAAAGAATTATTTTGAACTTACCCCTATTAAAGGAATTGCTGGAAGAGGTTGAAGTTGAAATGATTTATCCTTTTACTAGGGAAACTGTTAACTTCGGTAACTCTGTTCATGCCCGGGGTTTTGCACCTTTTATTGGAATTCCAGAGGACCCAGCTACAGGCAGTGCTGCTGGAGCTTTGGGTTATTATTTAAACNATAAAAATCTTGAGGAGAAGGAGTTTTTAATTGAGCAAGGTTTTGAGATTAAACGATCTGGTAATATATCCGTCAAGATCACGAATANGGAAGGAAANAAAAATATTATTCGCGTTGGAGGAAAAATAAAACCAGTCTTTAAAGGTTCCCTGTACCTTTAATAGCTTTTTAAGCAGATTTCTGAACAGTTCTATCTTCGGGNATNTGAAGACANTGAATGCATATATGCCCTTTTTCCCGTCCGCACATAAGACAACTTTCCAATTCATCAGACCCTTTAAAAGCGCCACTACAATGATTGCAACGCTCTTCGGATTCTTTTTTCCTCTTGATTCNCCGTTTTACGCGCTTTTTATTTATAAGAATNTGGTTCTTTGAAATATTCATTAGTTGGTTTTCAATATNTTGTTGTAATTTGCTACTTTTGTATTATTGCACAAAGTTTGATGCGAAATTTACTAAAGGGTTTCAGATTTTGTCTTTTATCTTCAAATTCGCGCCAAAATNCCATCATTTACTTTTTTTAGACGGTTTGAGCCAAATAAAATTTCAACTAATTTCAAAGCAAATTCCATAGCAGTTCCCGGACTTTGACTTGTAATCAAATTTCCATCTACAACAACTCTTTCACAAAGATAATTTTCTGTTTTAAATACAGATTCAACNGATGGGTGGGAAGTTATAAATTTATTTTCTAAAATATTNTTTTTTTTTAGTATGATTGGAGCAGCACAAATTGCTCCAATCAATTTGTCTTCTTTAAACATTCTCTTTAGCAAACTTCCTATTCTTACATCCTTNTTTAGATTATCGGTCCCTGGTTGACCNCCNGGCAAACAAATTAATTCGAAATTATCTTCCATAACAGAATCTAATAATTCATCGGGTACAATTTTCACTCCTCGGGAACCTTCCAGAACACCTCCAACGGTTCCTGCCAAAATTACTCTGGCACCAGCTCTTCTCAATATATCTACGATGGTTATAGTTTCTATTTCTTCAAAACCTGGGGCGATTGGAACGAGAACCTTTTTCATAGACCTCTTNGAATTAAATAAAAANTAATANTTANCTTTCCTTCATACTTGTNGCATTTTCTAACAGGTGTTAGAATTTTTCAATACTGAAACAGTACTTTTTNATANATCGAGAAAATAGTGTTAGCTATTGACAAATCAGAACAATCCGAAAAAAATAAAAATCAAATCCAAGCCATGTTTAATGCTGTGGCTCCTAGGTATGACTTTCTAAATCGGATTCTAAGCGTAGGATATGATAGGTACTGGCGNAAAATTGCGGTCAATCAGTTTGGTAATATAAGCAACAAAACTTTNCTGGATGTTGCNACGGGAACNGCNGATATTGCATTGGAAATTGCCAAAAGACATCCTGCGGCTTTACAAATCATAGGCATGGACTTTAGTCAATCAATGTTAAAACTGGGTAATGCTAAAATTAGTAAAAATAATTTTAATAAAGAAATACNTTTGATTCCTGCTTCAGCAGAAAATATACCTTTAAAAGATCAAATTTTTGATGGTGCCATAACTGCATTTGGANTAAGAAACTTCTCAGACCCTCATAAAGGACTCCTAGAAATGTATAGAGTTCTTAAGCCCAATGGCAAGATTGTTGTGCTTGAGTTNTCTTATCCNAAATATAGATNGCTACAANGCCTTTATCGCTTTTATTTTGAAAAAATATTACCTCTGACTGGACGAATTATCTCTGGACATAAAACCGCATATTCTTATCTACCTACCTCNGTTATTANNTTNCCCCANGGCCAAGCATTTAAACAACTACTGGAGAATTCAGGTTTNAAAAAAGTTTCCCTAAAAACTCTAACNCTGGGAATAGTTACTCTCTATACCGGTATCAAAAATGTCTGATAAGGAACANAACTTTGGTCTTAAAATGGCAAGCTGGGCCCTNCTATTATTGGTATTAGCATTTATTAATTCCAAACAACATTTTTCTTATACNCCACCNTCTCCTATAGAGTCNATTTCTAATAAAGNCGTAAATGGAAATGACTATCANGGGCTTTTAAAGCTACAGGAAGCATTTGTCCGNAANGCAAAAACCTTAAAACCATCAGTGGTAAGCATCAATAAGGTTAAGGAGGTAGTTGATGAAACATTCTGGCATGATATAGATCAGAATAAGTCTATGCCTTTATATTGGAAGATCAAAACCTGGTTATCTAATAACCTTTGGAGCCGAAAATATCTAGTTGAAAGTGTAGGGTCAGGAATTGTATTAGACTCAGACGGTTATATCTTAACTAATTACCATGTAATTAAAGGCTTAGACCGTGTTCTTATAAAACTTTCAAATGGACATGAATATTTCGGAAAAACCCTTGGTTATGATTCTTTTACAGATTTAGCGGTTTTAAAAATTTCTACTCTNCGGAGTTTGCCGGAACCCAAATTTGGGCAATCAGCAAATTTACAAGTGGGNGAATGGGTAATGGCTATTGGTAATCCCTATGCTCTTGAAGGCACAGTAACCGTGGGCATAGTAAGCGGNAAAGGGAGAACTGATTTGGGAATTACAAGATTCGAAAGTTTTATACAGACGGATGCATCTATTAACCCAGGTAACAGCGGNGGGCCTTTGATAAATCTCGATGGNAATATAATAGGAGTAAATACGGGAGTTGCGGCTATTGGCTCTGGNGTAGGTTTCGCAATTCCCATTGAAACTGCCCTTATTATAGCCAACCAGATTGTCGAATATGGTTCGGTAAATAGAGGGTGGTTGGGTGTTGGCATTCAAGACCTTACACCAGAATTAGCGAGTACACTACAATTTAAAACTACAGANGGAGTTTTGGTAAATAGTGTTGCTATGAANACTCCCGCTCGCAAGGGTGGCATTGAACAGGGTGATATTATTCTCAAATATGATGGTAAACCCGTCCTAGACTTAAAGAATTTACAAAAAATGGTTGCAGATACCAGTATCGGNAAAATTGTAGAAATNAAAATNTTNAGAGANGGNAAAGAAAAATCTTTAAAAATTAAGATTGGAAAGCTAGTTTCCTAAAAACTATTCTCCNTTTTTTGAATCCTCTGCTATTTCAAAACCTAATGCAGAAATATCGNTGAATATTTGTTCCAATTCGACTTTTTCTTCATCATATTCAACTTTCACTTCCTTTTTATCGATATTGACACCTACCGTTTCGATGCCTGCTCTATTCTTTAAAGAATCGCTGATTATTTGTACACAGTGTTGGCAGGTCATTCCTTCGACCTTTAATGATTTTTGCATAATATGCTTATCCAAAACATTTAAAGAGTATTAATTACAAATTTTTCATTCTTATTCTTTGGTTTTTATTCTTTTTTTATCAGATTTTACTTTTTGACTCAAGAATCCCTTACTTTAGCCGTAACTAAATTAAGGCAGCTTGGAGGCTGCAAACTGGATTGGCCCATAACATATTGAAACTTGGAGGTTTTATATGGTTTCCAATCAATTTTNCAAAATTCCGCTTTCAGGGAGAAAATGGAATGGCAATTAGAATCTTCAATAATGTAAGTTCACAAATTGCTCAAAACCGTTTAGATAGAAATAGCGCTAATCTTGCTGCAGCTTTAGAAAAAATTGCTTCTGGCAAACGAATTAAGAACAGTTTTGATGACGTGGCAAGTCATGCTGTATCCGAGGGATTACGCTCCGATGCAAGAGCCTCTCGTCAAGGATTGAGAAATCTTCAAGATGGGTTAACCCTCCTTGATAGCATTGAAGATGGGGGTTTAAGTACGTTGGCTGGGGCTTTAGTTCGTGCTAGAGAGTTAGCGTCATTAGCTACAACAGGTACTTCTGGTGACGCAGAAAAAAGGGCTTTACAATTAGAATTTGCGGCTCTAAAAGGAGAAATAAACAGAATAAGTGAATCTAGCGAATTTCTAGGACAAAAACTCCTGGATGGCTCTTTGTCCAGTAGCTCCTTAGGCCCGGATGTTATTATCACTACAGGTCTTGATTCTAGCAGNGAAAATCGAATCAATTTGAATGAATCTTTAAATATAAAATCTACAACTACNACNGGTTTGGGAATTGATAAACTTGATATAAGTACTACGGCTGGNGCCATNGAAGCACTGGGAAACTTGGAGAATGCCGAAGCCACAATAAATAACTCTAGAGCTCGGGTAGGTGCGCTCCAAAATCGTTTGACTAGGGCTATACAGAATTTAAGTGTAAATATAGAAAATCTCACAGCAGCTGCGTCCACTATTCGAGATGCTGATATGGCTCAGGAATTAACAGATTTGACAAAACAGCTTTTGTTAGTNCAATCNTCTGCCGCTATGGTAGGNCAGGCAAANTTAAGAACCGAGGGAGTTTTATCGTTACTTCAATAAATTATGAATGAATTTGAACCAAAAATTAAATTAGTCAACGCAAATACCGTAAAAGATGATTTGGGAGTAATGAAAAACTCTAGTAAGGGTCCTAAGGAAATTGGAGCGACTCCAGATCGAGTATCATTGTCCCATAATATAAAGCGGTCATCTCAATCAAAGGAATTAAAAAATGGAAGTGGGGAAATTCGTCACGATTTAGTGAATAAGTTTCGTAATGTTTTACGAGAAGGCACCTATTCTATCAAGGCAGATGAAATTGCAGATAAACTCGTACAAAATATACGCGACAATAAAAATCATCTGATTCTTTAGTTTTCTCTTTTCAGACAAAGAAGATCTAAAAAACTTTTTAAGCAATTCTTAATTTAGTTAGGTTTGGAAAATTTCCCTGCTCTTTTAATTTATCCTCCCACCTTCTACCAAGTTTATTAACTCTCAGGTCTAAACTTTCTAGGTTCATAAGGTTTTTTGTTTTCGATAATAAAACCATACCTATCCTTGTGATTTGATTATTTCGCAGATCTAATTCTCTAACGTTAACAATTTTTTCAGAACTNATTAATACATCTAAACCCTTATCTCCNAGAAAGTTTTTTCTCAANTCTAATTTTTCTACATGTTCAAGCCCTGGGTATTGGCTTAAATAGGTGGCCTCAATAAGAGCTATTTCTTTNTCCGCAAGATTCAAAATTTTAGGATTAATGTCTAACCTTGCTTTAATAAATTTTTCAAAGAGTGTTATGCTCCTTATTTGATTTCCAAATAATTTTTTATCAATGGCATTATTTATATTGTCTATGTTACCTTTGGTTTTATAAAATATATCGATGAGCATTTCTTGGTTTGCAGCGTCATTATCAATTTCGTCTTGATTTATCTCATCTGAATCCATCACTAATTAACCTTTCCTCAACCCTTTTTTAAAGAAGTACCAGCACGACTATCCCAAATTACCGTTTTGGGACTAGATAAATGTTTTGCTTCCGAGCGCCAATGATCAAATCCCGCTTGTACANTTAATATTTTCACACATTCATTCATGCCCCCTGCCCCACCTATNTGTGAATACAACTTTCTCAAATCACCTATATAAGTACCTTGCTCTGATTTGTATCGATCCTGGGCTTCAGCAATATTTGCCAACGTAGCTTCAGCCATAGCATTATAAGCAAATATTTCCTTTTTAAGCTTGGAATAGTCGACGATATAATTAACGTACCCCCAGGACAAAATAGGAAATAAGGCGAGAATAAATAATATATTTTTGATTTTTTTTTGATCAAGCAAAATAGCACTTATGATAAAAGCTAAAGCGATCCAAATAGAATATTGAGAGATTGTCTCATAAATGGCTAAATCGGGGATTTTATTACCGCAATTTGCTTGTGAAATAATTTCTTTTTTTAATATCAANATATTTAAANCTAGATCCATAATATCTACCTATGTTGCTTGTTTAATCNTTNGTTAGTATATACCTTCTAACTCATGCTTTTATGAGGTTTGTTGCTGTAAAATAGGTTANNGTNCTATTTTAAATTGGTTACAATCATTACTCCAGCTTTTATCGACCCTTTAACTTTCGGTAAATATCTAAATATTTTTCTAAAATTTATCTTATCTATAAACTTTTGATTGGTATAGATCAATAAGAATAAGATTAGATTTTTATCAGATATATCTTNTTTTTTCTAGTANCAAATCCTAAACGTTTAATTTTTTAAAAATTAGTCTTCACACTGAAATACTACTGCGATAGTATTCCAACTTCAAATTAACTAAATATATATTTGAAATAAAAATGTTGGAGAAATAATAAATGAATGATAATGCCAGATTTTTGGATAAAGGTGATTCAACAATATTAGATAACGAGACAGGNTTGGTTTGGTCAAAAGAAGACTCTTGGCCAATCGCTCAGGACTGGTTAGCATTCCAAGATGCTTTGCAGTTTGTAGATGAAATGAATAAAAAAGACTATCTCGGTTTTCACGATTGGCGAATTCCAGAGAAAGAAGAAATTGAAAAACTATTTATTCCTGAAAGCACGATTATGGCAAGATCAAGCTGCGAAATCCACCTGGATCCCTTATTCGCATCTGGAGGAGGAAATGCTTCCTGGTGTCTTCCGTTTGANCAACAGGCCGCTTTTTATTTTTCTTATGTTTCAGGTAATTCGCAACAATTTGANCAGGACTACTCTCAAGGTTATGTNAGGCTTGTTCGACTTTATCCAGACGAATNAATTATATATANAAATTTATTTTTTCCTGCATGGAATTATCTTAGGCATTTGTGATGGTGCTAATACGTTTTGTTTTATTTCTACACGGTCTGACTCATACGCAATGGTAGCGATTTGATAACGGTCGTCATCTTTTGGAGTTAATCTCCCTTGGTACTGATCTAAAGCCACTCCCAAAGCGCTCCATTCTAAAAAAAATAAAAACTGTTTTTCTTGATCCTGTATATTTAATTCAGCTACTAGATCACTGAATTCTAATTTTGATAGGGTTTCTATGGATTTACCAAGACAGTACTCCCGAAACCCAGTATTTCCGCCAATTTCTTTATTACAAGTCATTTTTGAATACTCAAAGTCTAATAACTTGTCGTTTTGGTCCAAAACAATACTAATTTGTGATGTTGTATCTTTACAGGGCATTTTTATAATGAAGTTATTTTCATGCTTATATCAACGGCAGGGGCAGAATGAGTTAAAGCACCAACTGATACGTAGTCAGCACCTGTTTTAGAAATTTCAGCTAATTTATCATAAGTTACGCCACCGCTAATTTCTATTTTAGATTTTCCATTAATTAGAGAAATAGATTTTTTAATTGTTTCGATACTCATATTATCAAGCATAATAATATCTGCCTCATTATTTATTGCCTCTTTAACTTCTTTTAAATTTTTAACCTCTATTTCAAGCTTTTTATCTTGATTAACATTTTTTCTCACATGATTCATTGCATTTGTAATACTTCCTGCCGCTTCAATATGATTATCTTTGATGAGNACTTGGTCATAGAGTCCAAAACGATGATTAGTNCCACCGCCACATTTTACCGCNTATTTCTCAAATATCCTTAAACCTGGNGTTGTNTTGCGCGTGTCGAGAACTTTNACGGGGNCTNCTTTTTTGACAAATTTNCGGGTTAGAGTTGCGATTCCACTCAACCACTGCAATATATTTAAAGCACTTCTTTCACCCTCCAACAACGGAATGGCTCCGCATTGAATTTTAATAATGGTTTCCTCTGCGGTTATTTCATCCCCATCGTTATATTCGAAGGAGGTGAAAGCAACTTTGGTTGTTAGTTCTTTAAATATAGCTTTAAAAATCTCAAGCCCACATAACACCATTGGTTCAAGAGCGATCACCTCAGCAACGGCATTTTTTTCATCATGAAAGATATTGCGAGTTGTAATATCCCCATTTTGTATGTCCTCAGAAAGAGTTGTTTTTACTAACGCATCTATCGCGGAGCTATCCAGGTTAATAGTCATATGATGTTATAATTTAAGGGCATTATTTCTAGGGTGTAACAATATAACTAGAGTATTTTTTCCACACATTTAAATATTTTTATAAAACCTCACTAAATACGGGACTATTTTAATTTGGCTTATTTAACAGAAGTTAAACAAAAATACCCTCTTAGGGTACTAAAATAATTTTTATGCTTTCTCTTTGTATAAATAGGTTTTTAAAGTAATAAGAGTTTGATTTGCTAAATTCAATCCTAATTAATTGATCAATCTAAAAGTGGCAAAATTAACTTAAGAAGTGGTAAAACTAAAATTACTGAACGCTTTAATAGTACCATTCATATGTTCATTGAATTAAGCAAAATATTATTAAGGAATAATTAAAACTTAGAATTTCAGCTATATACAAAATTTAATATGGTAGTCATTATAGATGGGTAAATTTCAAAAACGTTTAAATAAAATTAAAAAAATGGAGTTGTTAATTAAACGACTACTTTATCCTCTTTTTCATAGCACGCATCCATTATTTCGAAAAAAGGATTACTTTCTAAATCTTTTTCAAGAAAAAACTTTAGGTTACAACATCGGAGCACTTAATTTTAAAGAGGGTATTGTGTTAGGGTCATTTCAAGGCAAAGACTATTTGATGAACTGCCAGCCTGGGGATTTGATCGAATCCAAAATCTATTTAGAAAAAGTATGGGAGGAACATCTTCCGAAAGTCATGAGTCTATATTTGGAAGGGCTTTCTGGAATCTTTATCGATGTGGGTGGAAACATAGGAGCTACTACCATGCAGTTATAAAAAACGGGAGTGGCCTGACCACCACTCCCGTTCGGGTTGGAGCGCTAAAACCTGTATGGTAGGTCTAGCACTCATCANTGATTATNAAATTATTATGGGACTTCTTNTCNNAGAAATAAAAAGATAGGAATTTGTAANTAAANCANTTTTTTNANGATTAANGAGTAGNTTNTGTNATTTTTANTTTTTTATCTATGGATATTTTTCTATACAGTTANTTAGAANCCAAAAATNTTTCACNCAGGTNTATTNAGTTTTNACTTGGCNGTCTNGACNATGGCACAGTTNNCTNAGAAGTTCATGGGTATACAAACCNGTGTCATGACCATCATTCCAGTAAAACTGNATCGCGTAAAGNCCCACAGCCTTTANGTTGNTAGGACGAATTGAATCTGGAATTGANCCTGGTTCGATNAATTTTTTTCCGCTCCATTCATCAATACAATTAGCGCAGGGACAGTTTTCACGAAGCTTTTTTACGGGGTACTCACATTCATGACCATCATTCCATGAAATCCCAAGTGTGGTTTCATTAATTTGCTTAATATTTTTTGGGGCCGGTGTTGTCATAACCAGTGATCTAGTTTTAAGTTTGTATATTTCACGGTTAACTAAAAAGCTAGCTTTTCCAGGCTAATTCAAAAGAAGCATCCACCGTATCATCTTTAGATTGATTGATGCTGAGTTGAGCTGCCACCTGTCCTGCCAATTCTTTATAAGCTTGACTGGCGGGTGACTCGGGTTCACTCATAACTATTGGTACTCCAGAGTCACCACCCTCAACCACTCCAGGTATTATAGGAACCTGTCCAAGAAGCGGAATCTTAAAAGTATCAGCAAGGTTTTGTCCACCACCTTCTTTAAAAATTGTATGTTTCTTATCACAGGAATCACAAACAAAGTAGCTCATGTTTTCCACAATTCCCAGCAATGGAACTTTTACCTGTTGAAACATTTTAACGCCTTTGTCAGCATCGATTAGACTTACTTCCTGTGGGGTGGTTACTACTACTGCTCCGGACAGTGGTGCCTTCTGCGTCAATGTTAATTGCACATCTCCTGTTCCAGGAGGCAAATCGATAACCAGATAATCCAACTCNCCCCATTCCACGTTCTGAAGAAACTGCTGAATTATGCCACCTAGCATGGGACCGCGAAGCATTAGTGGTTGTCCCTGTTTAGTTAGAAATGCAGCCGATACNACTTTTAATCCATACTTTTCATGAGGGAAAAATTTATTTTCCTCGGCAACTTTTGGGGAGCTTATNGGNATNCCCATCATTTGTGGAATGCTAGGACCATAAATGTCCGCATCCATCAGTCCAACTTTTGCTCCTGTCATAGACAAGGCAATTGCAAGATTAGTNCTCACCGTAGATTTTCCTACNCCTCCTTTTCCACTNGCTACAGCAATAATATTTTTTACACCTGTTAGAACCGGTTGACTGTGCTGAGTNGGTCGAACTACAGCTGTCATATTGACTTCAACACTATCTATTCCTTCAATTGCCTGTACCTTGGTTTCACATTCCGATTTTAATTGCTCCTTTACTGGGCAAGCGGGTGTTGTCAACTCGACATCAAATTTTACTTTAGCTCCATCCAATTCCATATTTTTTACAAAACCCAGGCTAACTATATCCTTATGTAGGTCTGGATCTTGGACAGTCTTAAGCGCATTTATAATTTTTTCTTGTAAATTTGGGTCAGACATAATAGCTCCTCAAATGTAAAATCACCGGATCTAATATTNAATTCCGGAAAANCTTTTAAGAATANCCACAAACNGCTAATCCATATCAATCTANNACTTTAATNCAGCTTTCNTTGGCTNNGACTNAATCTAAAATGATTTTAAATAATCAAAAANTNTTTATNGATACAATAGGTCAAAATTAGTTTAGTCCTTGAAATTACTTGCTTTAAGATACNATATATTGTATATANTNNAATTGCATGNACAAAATATTGTAGCCCTAAANTAGAGTAAANATTAGGAANAAATNTNTGTTTTGATNAAACCTATTGAAAAATAAGGTTTTTTGAATGGATATTATATGTGTTAAATCGCTTCCTTCATCTTAATAAGATCGCTATTCCAAAACGTCAAGCCTAAAAGTCTTTTTTTCAAAACAAATAATCATTTAATTTAAGAAATAATGAGGCCAGAAAAAGCATCAGAATTGCAAGAGGAACTCGAAAATAGGTTTCTTACTTATGCACTTTCAACTATTGTATCGCGCTCTCTCCCCGATGTGCGTGATGGTCTAAAGCCTATACATCGTAGAATTTTGTTTGCAATGGAGAGCATGGGAATGCATGCAGCGAGCAAACATGTTAAATCCGCAAAAATTATTGGCGAAGTTTTGGGTAAATATCATCCGCATGGAGATTCCTCCACTTACGAATCCATGGTAAGAATGGCGCAAGATTTTTCAATGAGATATCCGTTGGTTGACGGGAAGGGAAACTTTGGATCGATGGACGGAGATTCTCCTGCCGCATATCGTTATACGGAAGGACGACTAACAGCTATTACTGCTTTCCTTCTTAGTGATATTAAAAAAAACACAGTGGATTTTCTGGCCAACTACGATAACACCCTGAAGGAACCGGTTGTATTACCATCCCGCATTCCCAATTTGTTGATTAATGGATCTTCAGGGATTGCAGTAGGCATGGCCTGTTCTTTTCCTAGTCATAATTTACACGAGGTGTTTTCAGCTCTGATCTCAATGATAGATGTGCCTAAACAAACAGTCACTTCATTGATGAAACATATCAAAGGACCAGACTTTCCAACTGAAGGAATTATCCTAAATAGCAAAACCGAACTTCGAAAAGCATATGAGACAGGTTCAGGGGCCGTGAAAATTCGTGGTGAATGGAAAATTGAAAATCTTCCTCGAGGCAAAAAACAAATTATTATCAATTCCATTCCTTATGCAATCAACAAATCAAGATTGATCGAAAAAATTGCTGAAATAATTATAGCTAAAAAATTATCACCCCTTACGGATATTCGTGATGAAAGTGATGAAAAAGTTCGTGTAGTTCTAGAAATTAAAAATACGGCAGATCCAAAAAAGTTAATGAGTTATCTATTTAAGCACACCGATCTAGAATCAAGCTTTCAACTCAACTTCACTTGTCTAAAACCGAATGGGGAACCGGCACGCTTATCTTTAATTGAAATCTGTCGGGAGTTTCTGGATTTTCGTCAACAAGTTGTTATACGCAGATTAAAATTTGAACTAGCGCTACTCGAAAAACGACTGCACATTCTTTCTGGCTTTGTTGCCATATTCAATGACTTGGACAAAGCCTTAAAATTGATTCGCTCTTCTAAATCAAGAAAGCAAGCTCACGAAAAAATTCAAAAACATTTTAAATTAGATGATGAGCAAACCAATGCTATTCTCGAATTCCCACTTTATCGATTGGTCTCAATGGAAATGGAAAAAATTATTTCCGAACAAGAGGAAAAATTAAAGGACAAAAAGAAAATTGTATCTATCCTTAAGTCACCTAAAAAGATTTGGGGGGAAGTTCGCAAAGAGCTTGAGGAAATTGACAAAAAATATGGTGACAAGAGAAAAACTAAATTTGGTTCCAGTGAAAATATTGAATTCAACGCAGAAGATTTTATTGAACATGAAGATATTCATTTAGTGCTTAGTCAAAATGGGTGGTTAAGAAAATTAAAAACGCTTAATGATCCCTCTTCCCTGAAATTTAAAGAGAATGATCAGCTTTTATGCATAACACCATGCAATACTAAAGACTTGCTTGGTATTTTTACCTCAAAAGGAATTGTTTACGTTACCAAAGCTTACAGTTTACCTTATACAAGAAGCGGATTTGGAGAACCAATACAAAGTATTTTTAAATTCACAGATGGAGAAAAAGTAATAGGCATGGTTGGTTTATCTGCAAATGCGAAACAGGATCAGAACCATACTCAAAGCTCTCTGAATTTTGGTAATGAAACTGAATATATGGTTGCCAGTGCAAACGGTTTTGGTTTCCGTTTTCCTATTTCCAATTTGGGGGAAACTACTCGGTCCGGCAGGAAAATTATGAATCTTAAAAATGACGATAGAATGATAGGGATTGCTCCAGTCACCCAAGATTATTTATTTCTAGCTACTGCCCAGGGTAAAGCTGTTGTCATAGCTACAGCACAAATAACCCAGTTAATCGGCTCTGGTAAAGGTGTCATTTTAATGAAGCCTGGAGATAGCTATTTGATAGGGTTTAAATTTGTCAGCATTAAAGAAAAAATCAATATAAGTTTTGATTCAGGTAAAGACAAAGAGATTACGGTTAAAAGTGTCAGGCTTTGCAAACGGGGTAGTCAGGGTGTCATTATTTCAAAACGAAAAACAATCACTAAAATCATATAAGTAATATGGCTAAATATAATTCTAAGGATATCCAGGTTTTGGAAGGTCTTGAGCCTGTTCGTAAAAGGCCGGGGATGTACATCGGGTCAACCTCTTCTACCGGATTGCACCATCTTCTATGGGAAATTCTAGATAATAGCGTTGATGAAGCCCTTAATGGATACTGCAATAGTATTGAAATCTCATTAGATTCTAATCAAGGTATTACTATTAAAGATAATGGCAGAGGAATTCCTATAGATTTATTCAGGAAAACAAAAAAAAGTGCGATGGAAGTTCTATTTACGACCCTTCATTCTGGCGGTAAATTTGACCAAGATAACTATAAGGTGTCAGGAGGATTGCACGGTGTTGGTATGGCCGTAGTGTGCGCTCTATCAGATTCCATGAAGGCTACTTCTAGGAGAGATGGGTTTGAGTGGACTCAATCATATTCCCGTGGGAAACCTATCTCAAAACTTAAAAAAGGTAAAGCGACAAGAAATTATGGAACAACTGTATATTTTAAGCCGGATCCGAGTATATTTCCGAGAATTGAGTTTAATACGAAATTAATCATGGAACGTGCGGAATCCAAAGCTTTTTTAAATAAAGGATTAAAAATTACTTTTACGGAAAATAAAAACAAACATATTTTTCATTATCCCGATGGTATTAAGGATTATATAAAAAAAATAATTGGCAAAAAGTCTACTTTAATGGAAAGCCCAATTTACGTTGAGAAAGAAGATAAATCATTAAAACTGGAAACTGCATTTTTATGGACTCCGGATACCGATACGCAGGTTCTTTCATTTGCAAATTCGATCCGCACTGTTGATGGTGGCACCCATGAGAATGGTTTTCGTAATGGCACAACAAAAGCTATGCGCGCTTACATTGAAAGAAGAAAACTTTTACCTAAAGAAGTTTCTTCCATCACCAGCGACGATGTTCGTGAAGGGTTAATTGCCATTATCAACTTATACCTTCAAGGAGAAGTCGAATTTCAAGGACAAACAAAGGGACGTTTAAATTCTGACATCACATCTCAGGTGGAGGTCGTTGTCAAACATTCCCTTGAACATTTTCTTAATGAAAATCAGACCTTGGGTGATACATTAGCCAACCGGATCATTTTATCAGCTCAAGCAAGAATAGCCTCCCGTCAAGCTAAAGAATCCGTGCAAAGAAAAACTAATATTTCCCATCGTTTAAATCTTCCGGGAAAATTATCAGATTGTGCGACCACTAATAAAGACCAAGCCGAGTTATTTATATGCGAAGGTGATTCAGCAGGGGGGTCCAGTAAACAGGCCAGAGATCGGAAAACTCAGGCGATTCTTCCCATTCGCGGTAAAATTCTCAATGTAGAAACTGCAACTTTGGCAAAGACCTTAGCTAATACAGAAATACAAAACCTAATTTCCGCTTGTGGTACCGGGATAATGAACAAATTCGATTATAGTAAATTGAGATACGGTAAAATTATTATCATGACTGATGCGGATGTAGATGGTGCGCATATTTGCACTTTATTACTTACTTTTTTCTATAAATACATGCCAGAAATAATAGAAAAAGGTCATCTTTTTATTGCTCAGCCACCCCTTTACCGTATCGATGTCGGAAAGAAACTGTTTTACGCTGTTACCGAAAAAGAAAAAGACAAAATTTTAAATGAACTTAATGGAAGCCAATACGAAATTGGACGTTTTAAAGGCCTAGGGGAAATGCCGGCTTCTGACTTAAGAGAAACAACTATGCATAAAAATTCTCGATCATTGATTCGAGTCACTTTGAGTGATGCTGAAAAAACCAGTGAAACCGTCTCTCACCTAATGGGGAAAAATGCTGAAACGCGTTACAAGTTTATTAAAGAAAAAGCTGTATTCGCACAAGATCTGGATATCTAACCTACTCCTAAATCTCCCTCCAAGATTTACCCAATCGAATAGATTTAATTCTATTTATGTTTGTAAAATTAAGCAGCAGAACCTATACAATCATTTAATTCATCTCGCCAACTTTTAATTTGATCTAAAGCGTTTAATGCAATTTTTTGATTTCTTTCCTGTTTATTCTTTATTTTCATTTCCTGCGTCCAGAATAGGCCGAAATTGATATTCATAGGCTGAAAATTTTTTTTACTGGATGTCGTTAAATAATTTATCAAAGCCCCAAGAGCAGTACCTTTAGGCGGTGCCTTATAATCACTTTGAGTTATTTTTGCCACAGCACTCAAACTGGCCAACAAACCCATGCTTGCAGATTCCACATAGCCTTCAACTCCAGTAATTTGACCGGCAAAGTAAGTTTCAGGTCTGGATTTAAGTTCTAGCTCATTATTTAATAATTCGGGTGTATTAATGAAAGTATTTCTATGAATAGCGCCCATTCTAAAAAATTCGGCTTTTTCAAGGCCGGGAATCATGCGCACAATTCTTTTTTGTTCTGGATAAGTCAATTTGGTCTGAAACCCTACCAGATTAAAGGCAGAGCTTTCTTTATTTTCTTTTCGGAGTTGTACAACTGCAAATGCTGTTCTTCCTGTTCTAGGATCAGCTAAACCTATTGGTTTTAGAGGTCCAAAGGCAAGGGTCTTAGGTCCACGCTCTGCGAGCACTTCTATAGGCATGCAACCTTCAAAGTAAACGGGTTTTTCAAAAGATGCCATAGGAACTTTTTCTGCATTATTTAGTTCTCGAATAAATTCGTAATATTGTCTTTCATCCATGGGGCAATTTAAATAATCAGCCCCACCCTTTCCATAACGCGAAGCAAAAAAAGCTATATCATAATTTATGGAATTAGCGTCGATAATAGGAGATAGAGCATCGTAAAAATATAGGTATTCCTGACCAATTAATCGAGAAATTTCAAGAGATAATTTTGGAGAAGTTAAGGGGCCTGTTGCAATGATAACAGGACCTTTCTCGGGAATTTGTATTATTTCCTGTCTTTTTAAAGTAATAAGCGGATGATTAGAAATCCTTTTAGTTATTTCTTTTGCAAATAAATCGCGGTCTACCGCTAGAGCTGAGCCTGCAGGTACAGAGTGACTGTCCCCTGCTGAAATCACGAGAGAATTTAAGTTTCGAAGCTCCTCTTTAAGGATATACGGGGCTGAATGAGGAAGATTATTACCTAAGGAATTGCTACAAACCAACTCAGCGCAGCTGTCAGTTTTATGTGCAGCTGTACTGGTGATGGAGCGCATTTCATATAACGTAACGGGGATGCCTCTTTCGGCTGCTTGCCATGCAGCTTCAGAACCCGCTAAACCTGCACCAATAATGGTAAGAAAATCATTCACAGAATATTTTAGGCAGCTGCATTAATTTTTTTAAATCCGCATTCTGGGCAAAGAATCGTGGGATCTTCGTTCTTTTTCCATTTTTCAACCATAAACGGATGTTTACATTCTGGACAGGGTTCATTCTTTGGTTTATCCCATGATGTGAATTTACAATCTGGATATTTGGTGCATCCATAAAAAGTTCGACCCTTTTTAGTCCTTCTAGGAGCGATTTCGCCTTTACAATTATCCTCTGGGCAGGCAATTCCCAAACCTATGGGCTTTGTGAATTTACATTCGGGATAAGTCGAACAGGCAATAAATTTTCCGAACCTACCTCTTTTAATTATTAAAGCAGATTCGCATAAATCACAAACTCCATCGACTTCGTCAGGGGTTTCCCCCTCTTCGCTCCCAGGTTTTTTAATATCTTTTGCATTTTTACAATCCGGATAACCAGAACAAGCCATAAATTTACCAAATCGGCCCCACTTAATTATCATAGGTTCATTACATTTTTCACAAACCTCATCAGTTTCTTCGACCTCGGCTTTGAAATCTTTCATCTTTTTCTCAGCTTCCTCAAGGTCTTTTTTAAAGGGCGTATAGAATGACTGAAGGACTTTTTTCCATTCAACCTTGCCATCTTCAACCTCATCCAACTGACCTTCCATTTTAGCAGTAAATTGGGTAGTCATAATATCTGGAAAGTTTTCAACCAAGAGATCATTAATCATGAAACCCAACTCCACTGGTTTCAATCGTCTTTCTTCATTTTGTATATAGTCTCGGTCTTTTATAACACTAATAATAGAAGCATAAGTACTTGGTCTACCCACACCTTTATCTTCAAGTTCTTTAACTAGCATTGCTTCTGTAAATCGTGCAGGCGGTTGAGTGAAATGTTGCTCTGGCAGGATTTCAATAAGTTTTAATTCCTCACCTTTTGTCAAAGGCGGTAAAATCCGATCACTATCTTTGGAGTCAGGTTTTTCGCTGGTTACATCATCTTGACTTTCTACGTATACTTTCATGAAACCAGCGAATTTTAAAATTGACCCGTTGCTACGAAAAAGATAATTACCAGATTTAATATCGAATTGAGTGGTGTCCAAAACGGCAGGAACCATCTGGCAAGAAACAAAACGTGACCAGATTAATTGATAAAGTCGAAACAGATCTTTTTCAAGATAATCTTTTATTGAATTGGGATCAATGTTTACATCAGTAGGTCGAATGGCTTCATGTGCCTCTTGGGCGGATTTTTTACTTTTATATACATTGGGTTTAGAGGGTAGATAATCATCACCATATTTTTCAGGAATAAAACTTCTCACATCTTCAAGAGCTTGATCTGATAATCTGACCGAATCGGTTCTCATATAAGTAATTAAGCCTACCGTACCCTTTTTATCTAACTTGATCCCTTCATAAAGCTTTTGAGCTAGTAGCATCGTTTTTTTTGGTGAAAAATTTAATTTTCGAGATGCCTCTTGCTGAAGAGAACTTGTGATAAACGGAGCACTGGGATTTCTTTTTCTTTCTTTTTTCGTAATAGAATCCAGAACCAACGGTAAACCGTCTAAATCCTTAAGAATTGTATCAGCTTCTTCTTTATTTCCTATTTCCGCCTTTTCGTTTCCAATTTTAAGGAGTTTAGCTTGAAACTTTGGTTCACAACTCCCTTCCAAATTAAGAGTTACAGACCAGTACTCTTTTGATTTAAATGCCTGAATCTCTCTTTCTCTTTCACAAACAATGCGCAAAGCAACTGATTGGACGCGGCCAGCACTCAAACCCCTATGAACCTTTTTCCAAAGAATAGGACTTATTTTGTATCCAACAAGACGGTCAAGAATCCGTCTCGCTTGTTGAGCATTAACTCTATCTGAATTTAACTCTGTGGGATTATCTAAGGCTTCCTTAACTGCCTTTTTAGTAATTTCATTAAATAGAACCCGATAAATTTTTCCTTTGGTGAATCGTGCAACTTCATTTCCGATATGATAGGCAATGGCCTCACCTTCGCGATCCGGATCGGGAGCCAGGAAAATTTTATCTGCTTTTTTAGCGGCTGTTTTTAACTCCTGTAAAATCTTACCTTTACCTCTAATCGTGATGTATTCTGGTTCAAAATTATTTTCAATATCTACACCCAGTTTTTTCTTAGGAAGATCCTTAAGGTGGCCTACCGAGGCTTTTATAATAAAATCCTTACCCACAATTTTTTTCAGTGTGTTGACTTTGGTAGGTGATTCTACAATCAATAAAGATTTACCCATATCTCCTCACTCAATTAATTTTGCATCCCAATTAGAAAAATATATTTGCTCACTAAGCTTAATAAATAACGATCATAATTCCAGTGAAATAGTTTAGCCGAAACTGACCTTAGAGACAAACTACTGTTTTAAATAAAATTGTCAATATGTAATGTAAAATTTACATGATTAAAAGGAAATGTTTTTCTTTTTATTCTTAAAATCATATTAAACATACAACCCATATTTAAAAGATTCCAATTCATAGGTTTTTATCGCGATCCAACTCAGCTATAGAAAGATTAAATTTATAAATCGATTCATAATAACCAGTTAAAACACGTGTATAT
>NZYH01000031.1 GCA_002697825.1 Nitrospina sp.
CTACCAAAAACAACAAGATCAGACCCGTCAGAATAAATGTTAGTTTTTGTCTCTTCATTTTATCAACTTACAGGCTTAGCCTGGAACATGTAACCTAACCTATCTTTCAAAAATTATGTGTTTAGGTTTTCAGAAAGAATCTGCAAATCGATTTTTAGATCTCTTGTGAATTTTTCCCGTTGGAAGTAAATATCTTTAACCATAAATTTTTAATCTATTATTGCCAATAAGGGTCCTAACTTTTTTACGATGATAGCAGTTTTACTAGCGCGGGCTAGCCGCAATGTTGCCACCATCGATAGTAAGAATGCTGCCCGTGGTTTTTTCTGCTAGGGCTAAGTTAAGGAACCCACGAGCTACATCGGTATCATAAACTTCCTGCTGCAATAAATTGGATTTAAAATACTCATCCGCTGAAAGACCTCGAGCAGCAGCACGTTCGGTCACAACCTCTTCCGAAAAAAGAGAAGTGCGAATACGATCCGCATTAATGGCATTGGAGCGTATACCATGTTCCCCATAATCTAACGCATACTGTTTGGTCAATGCTACCATAGCGGCTTTCGGAAGAGCGTAAGGACCAAAATTTTTCCCAGGATTGAAAGCTGCCTTGGACGCGTTGAACAACAGCACGCCCCCCGTTTTCTGAATTTGAAAAAGACGCACCGCCTCGGAAGCTAGAACCTGATGCGCAAAAAAGTTTAACTCAAAACTCTGGCGCAATGTTTTCATATCCACTTTACCTATCTCACCTTGCAATGCGTTTCCTGCGTTCGATATTAAAAAATCAACCCCACCATAATCTTCAACCACTTCAGAAAACGATTGTCTTACTGCTTCTTCATCAACCACACTCAAAACTTGCACAGCGACACCCACTTGGAATTTTTTTCGAATCGAATCCCCTACTTCATGGAGTTTGTCTTCTGATAAATCCACCAAGTATAGGTTTGCACCATGTTCCGCAAATAGTTTAGCTGTTGCTAAACCGATACCCGAAGCTGCTCCAGTAATATAAGCCACTTTACCTTGCAACAATGGAGCTTTACTTTTCCCTAGCTTTGCCTGCTCAAGAGACCAGTACTCCATATCGAACAAATCATTGGACTTCAAAGGAACGTAGTTCCCTATCGAAAATGATTTATGAATGATATCCATTGTGTGTTGATAAATATCTGCAGAAATTTTTGTTTCTTTAACAGTTTTGCCTATGGTTAAAAGACCCAGTCCCACAACTAAGATCACTCTAGGCAAGGGATCCAATTCGGTTTTATCAACACCTTTAGCGGCTAAATTAGTTTTAAAATAATGGTGATAATTTTCAGAATAGTTTTCTAAAGCAGATGCAACTTCATCCCGCAAAACCTCGGGGTCTTGCCATTGTTTTAAATTTAGTAAAAGTGGTTTTTGTTTTGTGCGAATAACGTGGTCTGGTGTTGCGGTGCCTATCTGCGACCAGGTTAAACATTCCTTACTGGAAGCAAATGCCTTGGCTTTCTCATCTTTTCTATGATGCACCACCCAGGATTTGGCTGTTTTACTGTTATATAAACCACGCAGCAACGGAGCTAGTGCATTGAACAGTTTTTTTTCACCAGCATTTATTGTGGGTGCGTGTATTGGAGTAAATGCTTTAGGTTGATTTTTAGCAATATATTCCTCAGCTTTTGTGACTGCTTGAATATGTCGATCATAACTTTCTTTAGCAGTCGATCCAAAAGTGAACAAACCATGATTGATCAGCATCAGACCCTCAACTGTCTTATCTTTTTCGTAAATTTCAGCGGAAAGCTTTGCTAGCGCAAACCCTGGCATTATGTATGGAACAATACCAATGGTTTTCCCATAAATCTCCTGACATATTTTATCCGCATGAGGTTGATTGGCTATTACCAAGCTTGCATCCGCATGCGAATGATCAATAAATTTATGCGGCAAAAATGCATGTAGCAGGGTTTCTACGGAAGGATTTGGAGAAGAGGCATCCAGAAGGTGCGTCCGCTGTTCATTGACCATATCTTCATCGGTCAAAGAATCCAACTCTCTCAGCTTGATAAGGTGATCCAACAAAACACCAGGAAGTCCGGGAGGCTCCAGAGTATCCAGATCCCATCCGCTTCCCTTGACATAGAGAACATCAACTTCTTCATTGACTTTATTGAGAGTCCGTGATTTGACAGACGTATTACCTCCACCATGGAGCACAAGCGCTGAATCTGCTCCGATCAAACGTGACGTATAAACGCGTAGGGCTATGTCTTCATGAACATTCTTGTATTTTTCAATCGCCGCCTTAGCAGACGAATCTTTCCATTTATTTTCCATAATTATTCCCTAAAACTATCGCCTTCATTTGTTTGCATCGATGGACGTCAAACATCCCCTAATCATAAAGAATTATAGTTGGAATTAAGGGTTGAGGGAAAAGAATTTCGGCAAAAATAAAAAATCTTCCCCCCTAACTCTTTGTTTATCATAAATGTGCGGGGTGATCAAAAAATGGTCTTTGTGTTTTCTTAAATTCCTGATACAAAGCGTGCTGAATTGATACTATTTCTGTGTTAAGGTTCCCAAAATGCTTGCCCAAATACATGTAACATTCAAGGAAGGTGTTCTCGATCCACAGGGGAAAACAGTTCACCACGCACTAAACAATTTGGGCTACGATGAAGTAATGGATGTACACATTGGAAAGTATCTGGAAGTCAAACTTGACTCTGTTTCTGAGGAAGAAGCCGAAATACGAGTACGGGAAATGTGTGAACGGCTTTTGGCAAATACAGTTATTGAATCCTTCCATTTCAAACTGGTCTCCACTGAATAATATCTACTAATCGAATCGGTCAAACATGAAGTGTGGCATAGTTGTTTTTCCTGGATCAAATTGCGACCACGATTGCTACCACATTCTTAATAAGGTGTTGGGGCAGGAAACCCACTGGCTGTGGCATAAAGACGATGTCGACCTGAGTTCTTTTGATTTAGTGGTACTACCTGGTGGGTTTTCTTATGGAGACTACCTTCGTGCAGGGGCTATATCCCGTTTTTCTCCTATCATAAACTCCGTGATCCTTTTTGCAGAAAAAGGAGGAAAAGTCCTCGGAATTTGTAATGGTTTTCAAATTCTACTCGAATCCGGCCTCTTACCAGGTGCCTTAATACAAAACCATACGAGAAAATTTATTTGCAAAAATATATTTATCCGAGTCGAAACCATAAACACTCCATTCACCCAGGAGTGTAAAGACCAATCAGTGCTCCAAATCCCTATCGCACATCACCAAGGCAGCTATTATATTGACCCGAATTCTCTAAAAGATATGGAAGAACGAGGACAAATCCTCTTTCGTTATTGTGATGCAAAAGGTAAGGTCACTGCAGAAAGTAATCCCAATGGTTCTGTTAGCTCTGTTGCTGGGCTTTGTAATGAAAAGAAAAATGTGATGGGTATGATGCCGCATCCTGAGCGTTGTGCGGACCCATTGCTGGGAAATATAGACGGACAAAATATTTTTCAATCTTTACTCTCTCAAAGCTGAAAATAGAAATGCATAACGAACCTGAAATCTCTTCACAGCTTGTCAAAGACCACGGATTAACCAGCGACGAATATAAACGGATTCTTGATTTAATTGGTCGATCTCCCAATTTTACCGAGTTGGGTATTTTTTCTGTGATGTGGAGTGAGCATTGCAGTTACAAGAGCTCACGACCATTTCTAAAAAAATTGCCTACTGAAGGTCCTCGAGTTCTGCAAGGCCCTGGAGAAAATGCCGGGGTCATCGATATCGGTGACGGATTTGCAGTGGTGTTTAAAATTGAAAGCCATAATCATCCTTCTTTCATCGAGCCACATCAGGGTGCCGCAACTGGTGTAGGCGGAATCATGCGCGATATTTTCACTATGGGTGCCCGACCCATTGCCTTGATGGACTCGTTACGCTTTGGAGAACTGGATGATTCGCGTACAAGATTCTTACTTAACGGAGTTGTCGATGGCATTTCCAATTATGGAAACTGTACCGGTGTTCCGACGGTAGGCGGCGAAGTTTATTTTGACTCCTGCTACAACGGTAATATTCTCGTCAATGCCTTTTGTTTAGGACTAGCTAAATCAGACGGAATCTTTCTTGCCAAAGCCGGTGGNGCCGGTAATCTTATATTATACGTCGGCTCAAAAACAGGTCGTGATGGTATTCATGGTGCTAGCCTNCTTGCTTCTTCCGAGTTTGATGAAACCACAGAAGATAAAAGACCCACCGTACAGGTGGGCGATCCTTTTACCGAAAAACTATTAATCGAAGCTTGCCTTGAGATAATGGAATTTGACTGGGTGGTNGGTGTACAAGATATGGGGGCTGCAGGGCTTACCTCATCCTCATTTGAAATGGCTCACCGTTCAAAGGCAGGTGTTAGAATGGATTTATCAAAAGTCCCATTAAGAGAAAAAGGGATGACACCCTATGAAATCTTATTATCCGAATCACAAGAGAGGATGTTATTTGTAATTAAACCCGGGCATGAAGAAAAAGCCATCGCAATCCTTGAAAAATGGGGTCTCGATGCAGCAGTTATTGGTGAGGTTATTGAAGAACCTGAGGTTCATATCAATTTTGAAAGCAAAGAAGTAGTAAACCTGCCAACCTTCCCTGTTGTGGATGGAGCTTTGGACTTGAAACGTGATACACGGCCTCCCGANTATCTCGACCAGATAGGACAATTAAATTTAATAGAACTACCAGAGCCTAAACGAGGCGATAAAGCATTTATAAAACTACTTGCCTGCCCAAATATTGCTAGTAAAGAATGGGTCTATGAACAATATGATCATATGGTGCGCTTAAATACGTTAGTTTTACCAGGATCTGATGCGGCCGTTTTACGTATCAAAGACACAAAAAAAGCGGTAGCTATTTCAGTCGATTGTAATAGTCGCTTCTGCTATCTCGATCCCTATGAGGGTGCAGCGATAGCCGTAGCTGAGGGTTGCCGCAATGTTGTTTGTTCGGGAGCCACACCCATAGGTCTTACCAATTGTCTTAATTTTGGAAATCCTGAAAAACCTGAAATCATGTGGCAGTTTGAGCAGGCAGTTCAGGGAATCGGTGATGCCTGCCGTTATTTTGACATTCCTGTAGTCAGTGGAAACGTTAGCCTATATAATGAAACNAAAGGGCAAGCTATTTTTCCCACCCCCACCGTTGCAGTGGTGGGTCTGATTGAAGATCAGACGAAAACCATGACGCAGGGATTTAAAAAACCCGGGCATTGTATCGGGCTCATTGGCTTTACCATGGAAGAACTGGGAGGCAGTGAATACCTTAAAGTTTTATTTGATAAAAATGAGGGNAANCCGCCCGTTCTTGATCGAAAGCAGGAGAAACATGTACAAAAATTCTGTTTGGAGCTCATACATAAAGAACTCATTCAATCCGCCCACGACTGTTCTGAAGGAGGCTTNGTAATTGCGGTGGCAGAATCCTGTTTTTCCTCTCCAGAAGAAACTTTAGGGGCAACGATAGAATTTGAATCCACGCTTCGAGGTGATGCTCTAATGTTCAGCGAATCACAATCTNGAATTGTTATTTCGTTTCCGGAAGAATTAAAAAATCAAATAGAAAAACTGGCTTTATCCTATTCCATGGACTTTTCAGTAATAGGAAAAACGGGGGGTTCCCAATTCACNGTAAATATCAATNGCCAGGAGTACATAAAGCAAGATATTGAAACAATAAAAGAAATCTGGAAAACTTCTTTAGGGCGCTATGTTGGACAAACTACATGAAGAATGCGGAGTAGTTGGGGTCTACGGTCACCCAGAAGCTGCTAACCTAGTTTACTTGGGACTCTATGCCCTGCAGCACCGTGGTCAGGAGAGTGCCGGCATTGTAGCCAGCACCCATTCAAAAATGCATTTGGAATTGGGAATGGGATTNGTCGCTGATATTTTTGACCCAGGCCGGCTTATGAAACTTCCTGGCCCTCTTGCTATTGGTCATAATCGCTATTCGACAGCAGGGAAAAGTGAATTGGTTAACGCACAACCCTGCATGATCAACTACGCAGAGGGGTCTCTGGCCCTAGCGCACAATGGAAATCTAGTCAATGCTCAAACTATCCGTAAAAGCTTAGCTAGCAAGGGAGCTATCTTTCAATCCACAAACGATAGTGAAGTCATCGTTCATTTGATGGCGCAGGCAAAAAGTGCAAGTTTTGTAGATCGTGCCGCCGAAGCCTTGCGCCAAGTAAGTGGCGCATACTCCCTAGTACTGATGACAGAAAATGAATTGCTGGCAGCACGCGATCCACGCGGGTTCAGACCTCTTTGCCTTGGCAAGTTAGAGGGCGCCTACATCGTCGCCTCAGAAACCTGTGTTATGGACCTTATAGAAGCAGAATTTATTCGCGAAATAGAACCTGGCGAATTAATACTTATAAATGAAAATGGACTACAATCCTTTTTTCCGTTTAAAAAAGAAGAAACCAAACACTGTGTGTTTGAACATATCTATTTCGCACGGCCCGATAGTTTTCTTTTTGGTGAGCATGTTTATATGGCACGTAAAGAAATGGGAAAAGCTATGGCGCANGAAAGTCCGGCAGATGTCGATTTAGTTGTTCCCGTTCCCGACTCCGGGGTGGTTTCTGCAATGGGGTTTGCTGAAGAAAGTAACATACCTTTCGAGATGGGCTTGATCAGAAATCATTACGTCGGACGAACTTTTATAGAACCTCAATCACAAATTCGAAATTTTGGAGTCAAATTAAAACTGAATGCTGTGAAAAATCTTATTGAGGGGAANCGACTCGCTATCATTGACGATTCGATTGTCCGAGGAACAACAAGCCGTAAAATAGTTAAAATGCTCCTGGAATCGGGTGCCAAAGAGGTTCATCTTAGAATTTCTTCTCCTCCTATATTGCACTCGTGTTTTTACGGAATCGACACACCGAACAAAGAAGAATTAATTGCTCATANTAATACCCTTGAGGAAACGAGACAATATTTNGGCGCAAACTCACTNAGCTACNTAAGCATTAATAAAATGTTGGAAGTGTTGCAAAATGGTAAGAACAAATTCTGCTCAGCCTGCTTCGACGGCAACTACCCCGTACCTATAACTGACAGCATCGAAACCACGCAACAATTGGATTTATTCAAATGATAAAAAACAACTGATTAGTCCACTGATGGTTTTACAGGCTCGATTTTAACGGGAGTTTCCTGCAGAACCTTCCCTAAAGCTTTCACTTCCTTTTTGTAATCATTTAAGGATTGGTCGAATTTGGTTTGTGATTCCAAAACTTTTTTATAAAATCTTTGTATCTTTTCATAATCCGTTTTGCTTAGAGTCAGATTTCTTTTTTCTTTAGTTCGGGGCTCTACGTTTTTGAATTCAGTAGTGATGTTGTCAGAAATACCTGAGAGCTCTGGGAAAATTTTCTGCAAGGCTCCTTCCAGTGTGCGCTCCATGGCAATACTATCTTCGTAACCTACAATTACCCTCTTTAACTCTGGAATTTTTCCTGCATCGGCTTTCAAATATAAAGGCCTTACATATACCAAAGATTCTTCGATGGGAATTACAAGCAATGTTCCCTGAATGACGCTTGAACCGCGTTGATCCCACAATGATATCTGACGTGAAATTTCAGCATCCTGATTAATTCGGGCCACAATTTGGCTTGGACCATAAACCAGTTTCTGTTTAGGGAAGNTATAAACATCGAGCTTACCATAGTTCTCGCCGTCACTACGGGCAACCATCCACGCAGACAAATTGCTTTTTCCTCGAGGAGTAAAAGGAACCATAAGAATGTATTCTTCCTGCGCCTCTCCGGGAAGTTTCATGATCGTATAGTAAGGTTGCATGACGCGGCCGTCTATTTCAGGGNTTTCCCATTGGTCTTCTTTGTTATAAAAAACCTGTGGCCGTTTCATATGGTAGGTAGCATAAATAAATGTTTGNATCGCAAATAAGTCAGATGGGTACCGAATATGGTCTTTCAGATCTTTTGGCATCTCGGATAAATCCTGAAATAAAACCGGAAAAATATTCTGATATGTTTTAATGATAGGATCAGATAAATCCGAAATATAAAAATTCATCGAGCCATCGTAAGCATCAATGGAAATTTTTACTGAATTTCGGACATAATTACCAAACCGTGGTATTTGCTGTGAGTAGGGATACCGATTGCTAACCGTATAAGCATCATAAAGCCAAATCAAACGTCCTTTGGATATAGTGAGATAAGGGTCGTTGTCCAATCTCAAAAAAGGCACAACTTTTTGAACACGTTCCGTTATATTACGNTACATCAAAACACGACTTTCGTTTTCAATGTCATCTGAAAATAAAATTTTCAATGTTTTAAACCGTGCCGCAAGAACCATTTTCTTCAGAAAAGAACCTACCGCAAAACCGCCTTTACCCTCATAATTTTTATAAACATTTTTTTCACCTTCAGGATAATCAAACTCTTTTGTTCCCGTATTCACAAACACATGATCATTGGCCAATTCCCCAAAATATATTTCTGGTTGCACAACCTTAAGGTCCACATTGGATTGTGGAGGAATATCCTTAATAAACAATACTGGTAAACCCTCAGGAGTCACTTGGTTTACAGGGCTTAAGGAGGCACCATAACCATGGGTGAAAGTCAGATGCTCATTGATCCAGGTACGATTTGGTANATTAGAAGATAATAATTCTCTTGGCGACAACAAAGTCTGGCGGTATTTTCCATTAATTCTATATCGATCATTATCAACAGACTGAAATTGNTAATAAGTGCGTATTTCCTGTATCTGCCCCAATGTGTCGAGAAGTGGTTCCTGATCCCACAACCTAATATTTTCTATAGTGGCATCGTTATTGCGAATACTTTCAGCCGATAGCGATTCAGAACCTGAAAGACCATGAGTCTTTGTTTCACTCAGGCCATAACCACTTAAAGTCCCAGCGATAGTTCGCTCTATATAAAGTGCTTCTTTTATTAATTCGTTGGGATCGACTACAAACTTTTGCAATATTTTTGGATAAATGTTCCCTAAAAAAAACATCAGTGCTAGCGCCACCCCAGATAAAACTATTTTCTTCATTCCCGGTTTTACTAAACCGAAAAAGGAAAATGCAGNGCCCACCAATGATACNAATATCAAAATATATAAGACGGGAATTGATCCATAGTCATCTGAAAATCCAATTCCCGCAATCAGGGTATTGCCTTTTGTCAACAATTCATATCTTTGAAAATAAAACTCACATGCAAAAAGAAGGAAAAAACAACCTGCCAAGCCTGAAAGCGTCCTTCTAGCTTCTGGCAAAAGAACAACCCCTGTTGGGCTGATATAAACAAAACGTTTGAAAAAGTAAATTAATCCCACTCCAATAGAAACCACTATCATGGTTTCCCAGATAAAGGATTTAACCATTAACCAAAAAGGCAGTGTAAAAATATAAAATGAAATATCTTTCCCAAAAACAGGGTCAAATTGATTAAAAGAAGAGGCATTAAGATATTGGAGAACTATCTCCCACTGCTGTGCCATCACTAGACCAGTCATAAAAGCTAGAATCAATGGGGCCACTAAAATAAGCAACTTCAGGTTTTCCGCAATAATATCCAATAGAGGAAGTTCGCGTCGGACCTGTTCGGACAATAAAATAGGTAAATGGGATGTCTTTTTGAATAAACGACTCAAGAACCCATAAGTGATAGCAAAAAACAAAATACCAACCAGAATCCCCAAACCAAATTGGGAAATCAAAACTGTCCAAAGCACTGAGGCAATACCATGACTCTCGAACCACAACCAGTCGATGTAAAAGGAAACAATTTTATCCGCAAACATCGATCCAAGGAAGATGACCGAGCCAAATATGAACAACCATTTTTTTAAAGATCCCATGAACTATCCTTTAAGTGGTCTTCCATTTAATAGAACATCCCATAGATGGAATTTGCTTTATAGCAATATTTCTATTAGAAAGAATATTATCTATAGCCTGTTTCAGATCCCGCCGAGAGACTTTATCGGGCTTATCCCAGTTATCATCAATCCTCCCGCGGTAAAGCAGGGTTCTTTTAGTTCCATAAACATAAATATCAGGTGTGCAAACTGCATCATATTTTTTTGCAACCTCTTGCGATTCATCAAACAAATAAGGAAAGTTCATTTTCCATCCTTTTGAAACTCTATGCATACTCTCGAAAGAATCATCTGGATAATTAATGGCATCATTGCAATTGATACCGACAAACCTAACTCCTTGCCCTAAAAATTCTTGTTGCAAATCTATCAGTCGCTCAATAACCGCCTTTACATAAGGACAATGATTGCACATGAAAATAATTACAAGCACCTTATATGCTGCAAAACTTTTAAGGCAATATTCTTTCCCATCAACACCAGGCAATTCAAAATCAATCACAGCAGTTCCCAAAGGAACCATAGAAGAATGTAATAAGGCCATATTTAATCTTAAATTTAAGAGGGAGATTTACAGGTCATCCCTGTTACCCTGCAAGTATAACAGGCTGAATGGGCTAGCGGAAATGGCCTCATTGTTTGACTAATTGAATCACCCATTCGGGCTTTCGGATTATCTACTAAAATAGGACAAACATAAACTCCCTCGCCTGTTGCCATTCGAGATGTTGCGCATTGNAATTGAGTTATATCAAAATTTTCGAAACATTCTGCTGTTACAAACTCTTCTTTTGAATAATCCCTTTCATTTTTTGCGAGCTGCCCCAACAAAAAACCAGGAAGTATTTTTATTTGCGGCTGCTGCACACCGCTTTTCTGGAGAAATTTAATAAACTCCAATTCCATTGCAGAATCTTTTTCCTCCTCCCACGTCCGGGTTACTGTGAGTATGGGGGAAAAGCCTGCTTGCGCAAGAAAGGTGATCCCTTGANCAGCTTTATGATAGGCATTCTCNCCCCTAATACTGTCATTTTTTTCTTGTTCAAAATGTTCCATACTAACTCGAAACTTTAAGGAATTTTTGCTTGCACTTTGAATTTCTCTGAGACGTCTTGCTTTTTCAAAGGTGATTTGCGTTCCATTAGTAAGGACATCAAGAGGGCCATAACTCAAAATAGCTTGAAGAATTTCAAAAATTTCCGGATTAATAAAAACTTCACCACCCGTTATATAGTAATCCTTTACACCTATTTCTCGGGATTCATGCAATCTCTCTTTTACTTGTTTCAGCGTCATCATCTTGATGGTGTTATTCGTTGGGCTACAACTGATGAAACAATGCTTACACTCCAGGTTACAAAGCGTACCCCCTACTTGCAGCCACAGTGTTTCCAGTTTTTTAAGCGGAACTTCAGGAAATTTTTCTTGAGCTATTATTTTATCATCCATGCTAATAGCCTAACAAAGGGCTCTGATTTGTACCAGTAAAAGTTAAAACTCTGGCCACTAGGTATTGGTCAACTAATCACAAAATTGATTTCAGACTGTTACCANCTTGTTATAATCCGGCAGATTCAAAGGAGTCNCTCACATTACGAATCCGTAGTTTTCGGCGTATTGCCGCAAACCCTGCGGAAGTCCTCTTCCCAAGTCCAGAACGGTATACAGGCGTGACTGCAAGCCTGGCTTTCAAGGGGTCTTCCGTAAAAAATCGGGTGTCCAGTGGGCTTAGAAACCGGCAAGCTGGATATAACCATTTGAGAGGGATATTATTGCGTTGAATTGCCTGATCCATGTGATCCGCAAGTTTCACAAGATTAGGATAGCTTGAAGGTTCTGTTACACTATCTCGCTGCATATGAATTAATGGAATGGTTCCCGAATCAGTCAAACGATCTATCACATCTTTAAACTTATCTTGAGAACCTGGACCGAGAATTAGATCAGTCCAAACCGTCCCCGGCGAAAAAACACTGGATGCATATTCCAAAGCTTCATAAATTTTTTCAGTACCCATAATTTTTTTTGACTTTACAGTCCCATAAAACCCACCGAGAGGAAAATTTACGATATCAAACCCAGAAGCATAAACATGATCAAGTGTGTTTTTATTTAAAGGGGGAAATCCTTTTAAAGCCACAAAAGTGTTAAAACGTTTTTTGATGGATTCTACCAAGGGTGCGAGTCTCTGAAATCCTCGGTCATCCTCATTACTGTAATCCATATTCAACTGAATTAAATCNGCAGCACCTTCTTCAAACGCCGCCTGNATTACGGAAAGAATNACATCGATNGGCATNCTCAGTTTTTTTCCCTTTCCAAGGGAGCGGAGAAAAATATTGAAACAATAACCATCTAGGCAAATATTTTCCGAAACCGGAGTACGTTTTTTTAATTGCTGTTTAAGAAATTCTGGNACGGGAATAATACTTACATCCGTTTCACCCTCTTCCATATNAAGCCGAAGCCGATCTTCCTGTGCTATCAATTTTGGACCATTCTTATCGGGAGGGTTTAAGGAAGTTTTAACAATAAAGTCTTCACTCAATGCCAGCGTTATTTCCTCCCCTGGATCCCCAGAACACAGTCCACTCGACACTTCCTCAAGACCTTGTAAAAGCGGCGGTATAGTAAGACCTCTCTGAATCAGACCTAGCTTGATTTGTCCAAAATATTTCTTATCCATTAAACCTTTANACACATTAAATTCAGAAAAAGTTTATAACCCTTCTAAAATTTTTTGGTGAATTCCACCAAANCCACCGGAGGACATAACAAGAATCACATCACCCTGCNTAGAGTTCTTAATTATATAATCTACTATATCATCCACTTCAGGAATAAAGTAAGCCACGCCACCTAAATTACAAATNGACGCCGTAACCGCCTCTACATCGAGTCTTTCCTCTTCGCTTATTTTATCTGGAGAAAATAACCCGGCTAGGATAACTCGATCTGCTTTTAGAAAACTTGTTCGGAAAGACTCTTCAAAAAATTTTCTCCGTGATGTTGCCGATCTGGGCTCAAAGACTGCCCAGACACGTTGTTTGGGATAAGCTTTTTTTACTGCATCAATAGTCAAATTAACCGCTGTAGGATGATGGGCAAAATCATCAATAATTATTACTCCATTTTTTTCTCCTACTATTTCCTGCCGGCGTTTGATTCCTTTAAAAGTNGTGAANCCTTTATTTATTTCGTCTCCGTTCAGGCCCATTTTAAAACATAAGCCTGCCACAGCGGCAGCATTTTCTACATTATGCTGACCCATCATTGCTAATTTAAAATCGCCTCGATGTGTANNTTGAAATGANAAACTAAAATGGCCNTATCCTTCTTCAAACCGATAGTTGTTAATATGCCAATCTGCACCCCCTTGAAAACCATAGGTTTCTATATTACAAGAGGCCGACTTCACCACATCCTTAATATTATTATCATCCGATTTCACCAACAATAGGCCATCCGGCTTCAATAACCCAACATAATCTCGAAATACCTTCTTGATCTGATCCAAGTCTTTAAAAATATCACCATGATCGAATTCGATACTGGTTAATATTGAAGCATCGGGCCGGTAGTGAAGAAATTTAGGACCTTTATCAAAAAANGCACTGTCATACTCATCTCCNTCTGTCACAAAGTATTCACCCTGCGAAACTTGGTGGTTGGTGTTGAAATTTTTNAACCAACCTCCAACCATAAATCCCGGTTTCCTTTCGGCCGACTCNAGAACCCAACTCAACAAAGAAGTCGTTGTCGTCTTACCGTGAGTGCCTGTCACTACAAGAGATTTTCGCCCCTCAAGGAAAAATTGCGCAAGCGCCACCGGAAAAGATGTNTAGGGAATACCCATTTTAAAAACGGTCTGCACCTCTTCATTATTCTTTGATACAGCATTGCCAACGATTACTAAATCAATATCTTTTGAAATATTTTCCTTTTTATAGCCAGGAAAGATTTTAATGCCCGCATCATTCAGAAGCGTGCTCATAGGGGGATAAATNTTAGTATCTGACCCTTTAACACAATGTCCAGTTTTTTTGAGTAATCCGGCAAGTGCGGCCATGCCGGTGCCACAAATGGCGATAAGATAAATATTTTTGGGTTTCATAGGAAGGGNGCATTTTAGAAACTACCCCTTATAAAGTCAANAGTTNCCTGATGGCAGAAGAAATAAACTGATTACCAAAATAAGAGGCTAAGTTATATTATTAGANTATTAAGANAACATTCCTTTTAGCTTAGAGAGACAATCNACTGAGCAATCGGGACTCGCTGCAGCAATTTCTTCCGGTAATCCCAATCCATAATTCACCACACAGGTATAAACTCCTGCTCGCTTACCTGTCTCAATATCTACTGGACTATCACCGATTAAAACAGCCTCATCAGGTGACACTTTTAATTTCTTTAATATNAGATCTANACCTTCCGGATGAGGTTTTTTGGTTTTCACACTATCGCCACCAATAATAGCTTGAAAATGTTGCAAACCATCCAATGACTCTAAAATTTTTCGCACAAAAATTTCTGGCTTATTTGAACAGATAGCCTGTTTTTTATTCCTAAAATGTTCAAGAATTTCTCTGCCGTATGGATAAAAATCAGTATGCTTGACCAGATTTTCCGAATAATGTTTTTTAAACAGGGCGACCGCTCTCGGGATATCAGTGAAACACGAACCCTCTAAAGCTTGCGTCATTAAGCGCTCCACTCCTTTCCCTATATATTTACGAATCGTTTTCCGGGGCAATTGAGGAAGACCAAGATCAACAAGAGAGAGGTTGACCGAATCGGCAATATCAAAAAGGGTATCTACCAGCGTTCCATCAAAATCGTAGATGATAAGAGAAGTTTTACGCATCAAATTGTATCAGCATGCTGTCATTATAAACTGATAATTGTCAAAAATTTAATTTGTAGTTATACCGACTTATTTCAATAAATCTTTAGACTTGTTTATACCAAGAATTGTACTGTCAATAGTTGGATTCGTAGCGATAGGCTTTGACTTTATTTTGATCATCGAAAAGAATGACGAGTCCTTTTGACTCCATATCTCCTAAGGCACGCCATTTATCTATCTGATAAGTCCACATAGTATAACCATTTTCGGTTCCTTCTTTAAATGGCACTCCGAACCAGTCGATGATTTCCAATTGAGTTGTCACATTATTTATAATATTTTTGACTTTCTCACTATCAAAATCTTTTCCCACGGAAGCACAGCCTNTGAACGACAATAACAAGAACATCACCATACTAAAATAGAGAATATTTTTCATAACTCTCCTCNATTGGGATAGAGTTTTTTATATTCTGAGAGAATTTTTATAGCATCAGTGTGTGCATTAAGTGGCAGTCGCCCTCCCATATGTGAAACAACCTGCGCAGCGCAATAGGAACCTAAGATNGCCGATTCTTCCAGAGAATAATCTTTCAATAGCCCATAAAGAGCGCCTGCAGCAAAAAGATCCCCAGCTCCTGTTGTGTCTACGGCATGAACTGGAAAAGTTTGTACTTGCGTTGGTTTTAAACCGTTTTTACCAACCAAGGAGCCTTTCGACCCAAGTGTCAGAAATACGGTATCGACCATAGCCTGCAGTTTTTCATAGGCAACAATGAAATCGGTTTCTCCTGTAATCGCCTGAGCTTCTACCTCATTNCAAAAAAGGATATCAACATTCGATTGTATAAATTCAATAATGCTTTCTTTGAATGAATTAACAACAAAAGCATCGCTTAAAGTAAAAGACACAGGTATCTTTTCTTCCTTGGCAATTCTGGCTATATGTTGCCCGGCCTCACGAGTGTCATCACCTGTCCACAAATATCCTTCTATATAAACACCTCGTGCGTTTTTAACAATTGTTTCATCTATATTCTTCGAATGGAGAGAAGAAGAAACACCAAGATTAGTTAGCATGGTTCGTTCCGTATCCGGTGTAACCAAAATCACACANGTTCCCGTTCCCTCTTGATCTGAACCGGGTCCGCTAAAACCGACACCACAATTCTTCATATCTTCTGTATAATGCTGTCCATTCGAATCATTGGCAACACGCCCCAGATAATAAGATTTTGCTCCCAGAACACTGGCNCCATGCACNGTGTTTGCCGCAGAACCCCCAGAGGAAATTTTTTTAGGCTTGGACTGCAAAGATACCAAGATTTTATTTTGATCTTCTAGGGAAGATAATGTCATCCCNCCCTTGGTCACTGCAGCATTTTCAATAAAAACATCATCGACCTGCACCTCAATATCGACCAAAGCGTTCCCTATACCAATAAGATCATAACTCATGAATTTTTAGTTCTTCTCCATTAANTTTTGTTTACANAATTCTTATAAATTNAAATNCTGGGTAACAATAAGCCTACAAATNAAAAAATGTGCGAACCAATTCATACCACTNNATCNTTNTTCAAATAGANACCAATAACACCGTGTTTGATATAAATAAAGCTGATTATGGACGGTTTCCTTTTATATAATATAAGNGAATTCAAACAAAANCTAGACTCCCTAATTCTAAACCAATTGTCAATTGTAAAATTTATTTTTACGGAGTAGAATTTTCATTAATGNCTAGAAATATTTCTCANANCAATCNAATCACTTTCCTTTTCACCNNCTTATTTATTTCTATCCCNTTTTTTTCCTTTGCAAAGGTTACTGAGGAAGGGGTGANTTCGTTTCGAAANTCGGTCAATAAAATACTTTCAAACCCCTGCCTTCGAAAAAATAATTACGGGNTAAAAATTTACTCTTTGGACCGTGGAGAGACTTTATATGAAGTCCGCAGCGATCAATTATTTATTCCCGCTTCTAACACAAAAATTCTCACCACTGCAGTAGCATTAAAATACCTAGGTCATAATTATCGCTTTTATACCCGCCTCTATACCGATGGAGTTTTGGAAAATTCTAACCTNAAGGGNAACCTTTACATAAAAGGGTCAGGTGACCCNAAACTAGTTACTGAACAATTGTGGCTTTTAGTAAATGAATTAAGAAATCTACCTATAAAGAAAATAGAAGGGAATATAATTGGCGATGATTCATTCTTCGATCATAAAAAACGACTCAAAACATGGGTAAAAAACCCTGGAGCTCAGGCCTACGAAGCCCCTCTTGGAGCACTATCATTTAATTTTAATACTATAAAAGTTTATGTTACCCCTGGGAAAAAAATCGGAGACCGTCCAGTAATCGTTATTGAACCCGATAACAAATACATTAAAGTCGAAAATAATGCNCTCACTCTGAAACCCGGAACACGCAATCGATTGATTGTAAACCGGATTGAAAAAGAAGATCATGACCTGATTAATGTTTCGGGAGGGATAAACTTGGGACAACCTCGCGCGCAGTATTTTCTTAATATTACCAATCCCACTCAATACACGCTGAATGTATTCAAATCTTATATTAATCTTGCAGGAATAGAGTTTNACGGCAAATTAAAGATTGGGAATCTCCCAAGAAATGCAGTTGAAATATACTCACACGAAAGTGAACCCTTGGCATTAGCGCTTCGNGGCCTAAATAAATTCAGCAATAATTTTATTGCAGAACAAATTGTAAAAACAATTGGGGTCGAACATTTTGGTCAACCTGGTACCACACAAAAAGGGCTGGATGTTTTTAAAGAATATTTGAAAGAACTCAGCATTGAACCAAATAAGTACGTCNTTTTTGACGGNTCNGGTTTATCCCGTAAAAATCGTCTTTCTCCCNCAATATTGGTAGATATCTTGCGAAATGTAAAGAATGACCTAGCTGTTTATCCTGAATTTGTTGCGGCACTAGGAATAATGGGTGTAGATGGAAATGTAAAAAACAGAATGCAAAAAGTTGAAAGTTCCAGCAAAGCAAGAGTAAAAACGGGAACCCTCAATTTTGTTAGTACGTTATCGGGGTTTTTTGAATCCAAGGAGGGCGAGTTGTTTGCTTTTTCGATTTTGATGAATGACTTAAAATGTTCGAATGGGAGGGCAAAACAAATCCAAGACCAGATTCTCAAAAAAGGATTAAATTTTCGCCGTGTGCTCCCTGGAAGTATATTTATAGAGGATAAAACAAACCGCCTGCAGTCAGAAGCCTCAGCACCCTCAAGCAAATAAATTATATTGGGTAATTGAGACAAACTTAATCAGCCAAAGACTTTTCTATTTTCCTTACGATCTTCTTCGATAATTTTCTTCCAATCTCTTTTCACATTAGGCGCNTTAAGAAAATCTTCGTAAATTGACTTNGCCAGTTCCATTTTATCAATNCCCTCTGGAGCGACTTGTATATCCAATTGTGCCAAAGCCATATCGAAATCCTTATCAAGTAGAGATGCCGAATCCATACTNCACTCTTTCAAAGCCTGCTTAATAACACCCTGNTCATGACCAAAACGTCGAGCGACCTCATTAATATTTGAAGGCTTGTATTCCTTATTCGGTCCTATTCCGAGGTGATAAGCACAAAACAAGGTAAAAGCATCTAAGTTTCCNGACAACTTTTTATCAGAGTTTGAAGCAGTGTAGCTCTTTTCCGCTGACAAATTAATATTAGAAGGGTTTCGGCCATTACTCTTTTTAGTGCGATCAAAGTTACTTCTATTCCTAGCACTACTCTTATTTGCATTTTCNCTTTGTTCGCGGGAAGGATTGCGCCTTTTCTGGCCTTGAGCTTTATTACGATTGCCACCATTTCCCGATTGATTTTTGTTTACCATCGAAATATGCGATGTCAAAGCTTGTGAAGATTCTGGCCCTGANGATACCCAAGGATGAATACCCTTTTTACGGGGAGTCTTTTTTCTAGAGTTAGAGTTTCTCGAACTGGATTTTCCAGAACTGGAATTACCATTTTGGTTTGGTTTTGAGGAGGAAGAGTTTTCCTGACGGTTATGGGAATTCCGTCTTTGCTTGTTTCCTACGTTTTTCTGAAACTGTCCTGTTTTACTCAAAACGGTATTCCTTTATTTATAAAAGATTGGAGGGATTTGAAGTTATTACGCATTTTTAAATGTTTCCTTATAACTGAGTTAAATTTTACGAACAATCTACTTAATTAGTTCAAACTTTCAAGCTCATCTACTAAAGCTGAAAATTTTGAGAGNGCTGTACANANAGGTTTNGGTGAAGACATNTCGACTCCAGCATCTTTTAACAAATCAATTGGGTATTTGGAACCACCGGATTTAAGGAAATTAAGATAANTGTTTAACTCCTGCTCACCCCCGGAAANCACCCGATCTGCCANCGCATAAGCAGCGGAAATTCCCGTGGCGTATTTNTANACATAAAAGCTGAAATAAAAATGGGGTATCCGAAAGCACTCCAGCGAAAGGCANTCATCCAAAATAAGGCCCGGGCCAAAATAGAGTTCCAGCAAACTTTTATAGATTTCCTGAAAAGTTTCAATGGTCAGAGGCTGATTGTTTTCTGCAGCCTGGTAAACTCTGTGTTCGAACTCAGCAAACATTGTTTGCCTATATAGCGTACCACGAAAGTTATCAATTTCGCGAGAAAGTAAGTAAATCCGCATATCTTTATCAATATCCTGAGAAAGAAAAAACTTTGTCAATAATGACTCATTAAACGTTGAGGCAACCTCTGCAACGAAAATTGTGTAATCAGAATACAAATAAGGCTGGTTTTTTCTTGAATATAAAGAATGCATNGAATGGCCCGCCTCATGAGCCAGGGTGTAAACACTATTAATATTATCCTCTTTATANTTCATAAGAATAAACGGGTTTGAATCATAGCAACCAGAAGAATAAGCACCGCTTCTTTTCCCCTTATTTTCATAACGATCGGTCCATCTATCTTGCAAAAGACCTTGGCTCATCAGATCAATATATTCTGTACCCAAAGGTTGCAGAGCTGNCTTGATTTTTTCAACAGCATCTTCATAGGNCATATGCCATTTAATATTTTTAACTAGAGGNACAGAACAATCATATATATGNAGNTCATCAAGGTCTAATAAACGTTTTCTTAAATTAAAGTATTTATAAAGAGGCTTTAGGTTTTGATGGACTGACTCAATCAGGTTGTCATAAACCTCTACATTAATATTTTCAGAAAATANTGCTTTAGCTCGATAACCTGCATAATTTCTGGACCGCGAATAAAATAAATCTTTTTTCACGCTAGAGGAAAGTAAAGAAGNNTATGTAAAACGATGCGATTCATAACNNTTGTAATAAGTATGAAAAGCATCTTTTCTTAGNCTGCGATTATAGCTTTGCATCAGACTCTGAAAATTCCCATGAGTTAAAGTTANCTGCTCACCATTTTCACCTTCTATTTCTCCAAGTTGCAANTCTGCATTATCCANCATATCAAATGCATCCCGCGCTGCCCTTCCCATTTCTCCAGATGCCGCAAGAAGTTTTTCTTCCTTATATGTCAAGGTGTGTTCGCGATAGCGTAAAATCTGCTCGAGGTGAAATTTGTAAAATGCCATTTCTTTCTCTTGTAGAAACCCTGACATTTTCTCTTGTGGAATATCCATGATTTCGGGACGCATAAAGCTAGATGCACTGCCTGCTTCGTTGAGTAGCCTCATCACCTTTTCAAAATTTTTCTGATGAAAACTATTCGTTTTATCTTCGTCATTTTTCAAATGCGCGAAGGTATAAAGTTTTTCAATCCGTCTCGAAAAACTCATATCAAACTCAATACATTCTTTGAGCTTTAGAAATGATTGTGAAAGCGTGCCTTGAAAACTAGCATACCGCGGCAGATCGGCTTCTAGTAACGTAAAATCATTGTCCCAATCTTCGTTTGTTGAATACAACCCTGACAAATCCCATTGGGCTTGCTCGGGAATCTCATCTCGCGTTAGGGCAACTGTCTTAGCATCCATAAGATTTGGAAAGGTAAGGAAAATTTAATTCCCATTCGAAGGTTAACATAAAGCTTGTTCTATAGTTTTCAAATGAATTNGAAGCTTTACCTGCTTTTCAGAAAGAGCTGTCTTTCTTTGCTCATCTTTTTCGATAACTTCGGCAGGTGCTTTCTTTACGAAATTCGGGTTGGAGAGTTTCTTATCTAGGAATATGAGGTCTTTTTCAATTTTTTTCAACTCTTTTTCTACCCGATTACGTTCTTCTTGAAAATCCATTATCCCTTCNAGTGGAATAATCAGGTCCATACCCCCTAGAACTGAGGAGGCNGATACATTCGGTTTTTCAATATTTGGGCCCACTTCCAACTTTTCAACACGGGCTAATTCCTTTATATACAAGCTCTGATCTTGTAAAGTTTTTTGTATTTCATCGTTCTGGGTCTTTACTAACACGTTTAATTTCAACCCTGGGTTTAGATTCATCTCGCCCCGAATATTTCTAACGCCCGTAATGACTTCCATTACTAATGCCATTTCTTTTTCTACAAATTCATTAAGATGCGATTCCCGAAACTCAGGAAACGCGCTAATCATGATACTCTCTCCACTCTGAGGTAACTTTTGCCAAATCTCTTCTGTAATAAATGGCATAAGCGGATGCAAAAGCTTGAGCGCTGAATCTAGAACATGTATCAACACATTTTGTACAGCAACCCTTTCAGGCCCAGGATTGGATAATTTAGATTTAGCAAGCTCTATATACCAATCACAATATTCGTTCCAAATAAATTTATAGATAGTCAAAGCAACGTCATTAAAGCGGAATGCTTCTAGAGATTCATTGACCTCTTTCGTTGCACGGTTTAACCGACTCAAAATCCAGCGATCGGCCGTGGAAAGGTTGGCTTTTTCATCAAGTATACATGAGCCTTTATAATCATCCAGATTCATAAGAACAAATCGCGAAGCATTCCAAAGTTTATTACAGAAGTTGCGATAACCTTCTATGCGATCCTCAGCCAGTTTAATGTCTCTTCCCTGTGCTGCAAAAGCGGCAAGAGTAAAACGCAAAGCATCAGTCCCGTATTGCTCCATCACTTCCAACGGGTCAATCACATTGCCCTTGGTCTTACTCATTTTCTGTCCTTCAGAGTCCCTTATCAGAGCATGAATATAAACATCTCGAAAAGGAACTTCACCCATGAACTTGATACCCATCATTATCATTCGAGCAACCCAGAAAAAAAGGATGTCGAATCCAGTACAAAGCACAGATGTTGGATAAAAACATTGTAGGCTTTTCGTTTTTTCTGGCCACCCTAAAGTCGAAAAAGGCCAGAGAGCAGAACTGAACCAAGTGTCCAACACATCCGTTTCCTGGATCAGATTTTTTGATGAACAAGCTGAGCAGGAACCTGGGGTTTCTCTTACCACTATAATTTCACCACAAGCTTGGCAATTCCAA
>NZYH01000032.1 GCA_002697825.1 Nitrospina sp.
TGTTACCATTATGGGTCATGTAGACCATGGTAAAACTTCATTGCTTGACGCCATACGCAAAACAGAAGTGACTAAAGTTGAGGCCGGGGGTATCACCCAGCACATCGGCGCATATCAGGCGCATGTCAAGGGATCGGCAATTACATTTTTGGATACTCCGGGGCATGAAGCATTTACGGCAATGCGAGCGCGGGGTGCACAGGTAACCGACATTGTAGTATTAGTTGTCGCAGCAGATGATGGCATAAAACCTCAAACAAAGGAGGCGATCCACCATGCGGAGGCAGCTGGCGTACCTATTCTTGTCGCCATTAATAAAATTGACAAACCCGATGCTAAACCCGATGAAGTTAAAAAGCAATTGGCTGATCAAGGACTCCTTCCTGAAGACTGGGGTGGACAAACCATATACATAGAGGTTTCAGCTTTAAAAGGAAATGGTATTGATGATTTATTGGAAAACCTCATTCTTCAAGCTGAAATTATGGAATTGAAAGCCAATCCAAAGTTGCGAGGAAAAGGAGTTGTCATTGAATCGAAGTTGGATAAAGGTAGGGGCCCTGTTGCAACACTTATAGTTGAAAACGGTACCCTGCAAGTTGGCGAACCCTTTATAGTTGGCTGCCATTTCGGTAAGGTTAGAGCATTGATTGGTGACTCTGGAAAAAAAATCAAGAAAGCTATTCCTTCTACCCCGGTTGAAATTGTAGGTCTGCCTGATGTTCCGCAACCAGGTGAGCATTTCATAGTTGTCCAAGACGAAAAAAAAGCCCGCCAGCTAAGTAACCTTAGACTTCAGCAAAAACGTGAGATCGAATTGGCGAAATCGACCCGCATCACCATGGATGACTTACATCAACAGATCATAGATGGACAAATAAAAGAACTGAACCTCATCATTAAAGCAGATGTGCAAGGATCCATCCATGCCGTTCAGGAGGCATTCGATAAAATTGGAAGTGATCAGGTTAGAATCAAATGCATTCACGATGCCGTAGGTGGTATAACCGAATCAGATGTGTTGCTTGCTACGGCCTCGAACGCTATCATAATAGGTTTTAACGTGCGGCCAACAGATCAGGCATCCAAACTTGGCTTAAGAGAAAAAGTAGATATACGCCTTTACAGCATTATTTACGATGCTATCAATGATATGAAGGCTGCGATGGAAGGAATGCTGGCACCAAAATTCAAAGAACGCATTATTGGTCGAGTTGAAGTACGGGAAGTGTTTGCTATCCCAAAAGTTGGAACCATAGCGGGCTGCCATGTTTTATCTGGAAAAGCCGAACGCAATTTGGAAACAAGATTGATTCGCGATAATGTAGTCGTTTATCAAGGCAAGATAGCTTCTATAAGACGATTCAAAGACGATGTCAAAGAAGTGGCCGCTGGATATGAATGTGGCATTTCAATAGAAAAGTTTCAAGATATTAAACAAGGGGATATTATTGAACCCTTTGTCACGGAGCAAATAACATCTTAAACCATTAAAACTGAAAAAGGGAAATGGTCATTGGCTGCTGTTCCGTAAGGTTCTATTTACATGGCAACAATTCATTAAAAGGAAAAAGGCGTGTTGTAAGAGCCATAAAAGATCGCTTGAAAAATGATTTTAATGTTTCCGTTGCCGAAGTTGGTGATCAGGATGTTTGGAAAAGTATTAATTTAGGTATTTCAGCAGTGGGTGTAGACCAACCATATATCAATGGTTTATTGAGTAAAGTAATTGATGCGATAGATAGAATGAATCTCGCTGAAATCGTAGATTGCAAAACAGAGATATTGAAAATAGGTTCGGACAACTATTAAGAGATTTATATCTTTATAGATTAATTAAAAATAAAAGGTGTGGCTATGAGATTCAAACGTTCTCAAAGAATCCAAGAGCTACTTCTTGAAGAAATTTCAAAACTTCTTCAAGGTGGATTAAAAGACCCTCGAATCGGATTTGCAACCCTTACCCGAGTTGAAGTTTCAGATAATCTAAAACACGCAAAAATTTTTGTAAGCGTGATGGGATCTGAAAAAGAAAAAAGCGATACCCTGAATGCCTTGAAAAGCGCTAAAGGATTTATAAGGAATACTTTAGGCAAAAACCTTTATTTAAAATATCTGCCTGATCTAGAATTTAAAAAAGACGAAAATGCCGAACATGTTGAAAAAATCACCCGAATTCTCAATGAATTGCATCCAGAATCGGATAGTAAATTTATACAAACCTAAAGGTCCCACATCCTTTTCTATGGTAAATCAGGTAAAAAGGATGCTAGGTGTAAAAAAAGCAGGCCATATTGGCACTCTGGACCCTATAGCAGAGGGTATTCTTCCAATTTGCATCGGTCAATCCACCCGAATTATTCAGTTTTTATCGCCCTTATCCAAGCATTATCAATGTATTATGGAATTAGGGTCAACTACTGATACCCAGGATGCCACGGGTAGAGTAATATCCAAAAAAGATACAGCAGGGGTGACCACAGATCAAATTAAAGGAATATTGAAAGAGTTTCGTGGCGAACAAAAACAAGTGCCACCGATGTATTCGGCTAAGAAAAACAAAGGAATTCCTCTTTACAAATTAGCCAGAAGTGGTATTACTATCGAAAGAAAACCTGTTCCCATAAATTTTTTCTCCATAGAATTTGTCAGTAGGGAGAAAAATCAGGTGAAATTAGAAGTCCATTGCTCAGCAGGAACATATATACGCACCCTCTGCCATGATATTGGACAAAAATTGGGGTGTGGTGCAAATATGTCCAATTTAGTAAGAAATGGAATTGGATTATTTAATTTAACATCATCTATCACTCTGGATGATTTACAAAAAGCCAGTGAAAACAAGCTTCTGGAAGANGTGCTTTTTCCAATAGAAAAGGTTCTGANATTTCTTCCTGAACTTTGCATTAAAGATACTTANGTCAAAGNNCTTGCTAATGGCAGACCTTTGACAAAAGGATCCTTTAAGAAATTTCCAAGTAATTTTAAACCAGGAATGAACCTCAGGGTATCAAACGGAAGTGATGCAATATTGGCCATTGTTGAACCTATGGTAAATAGGGAAGAATTTGACAAAATGAATGAAAACGAAATCGCTTTTAAATCAAAGCGTGTTTTAATTAATTAATATTGATTTAAATGAAAAAAGATTGGAATGTTTTCGCAGGANTGTCCCACAAACAAAATTAGGGGCCTTTCTGCGAAAACATTCTCCAATCAATTTTCTAAAATTAACAAGTTGGAGAAACAATCATGGCATTGAATGCTGAACAAAAAGCAACAATTATCACAGATAACAAGCTNCATGAAAAAGATACTGGGTCTTCTGAGGTGCAAATTGCTCTCATATCAAAACGGGTAACTTACTTAACAGAGCATTTCAAGACCCATGCAAAAGATCATCATTCCAGACGCGGGCTGCTTAAACTGGTCAGTAAAAGAAGAAAACTTCTTGATCACTTGAAGATTGAAGACCTTAGCAGATACCAAAAAATCATTTCAAAACTTGGCATTCGCAGATAACCGCGCAACAACACACAACCCTAACAAAAGTTTAGGATAAGATATTGGAGAAATATTAATGGAAAAAGTAGAAATAGATATTGATGGAAAATTAATTTCGTTAGAAGCAGGCGATCTAGCTCGGCAAGCAGGGGGAACCGTGATAGTGCGTCAAGGAGATACAATGGTATTGGTCGCTGCCACTATGGCAGGTTCTGCTCGTGAGGGCATAGATTTTTTTCCGCTAACTGTAGACTACCGCGAAAAAACNTANGCTGCNGGTAAAATCCCTGGTAGCTTTTTTAAACGAGAAGCTCGGCCGGGAGAGTTGGAAACCTTGATTTGCCGATTGATCGATCGACCGATTCGCCCCCTATTCCCAAAAGAATTTAAAAATGAAACACAAATTGTTGCCATGGTTATTTCCCATGACGGCGAAAACCCGCCGGATGTCAATGCCATTACTGGAGCATCCGCAGCATTAATGATCTCGGATATCCCTTTTGAAAACCCGGTAGCAGGTGCCAGAATTTCAAGAGTCGATGGAAAACTTATTTTTAACCCTAATTATGAGGAAACCGCCAATAGCGATCTCAACCTTATAATGGCTGGAACTGCTGATGGAATCGTAATGGTTGAATCAGGAGCCAACGAAGTTAGTGAGAACGACATGATGGAGGCTTTAGATTTCGGGCATGAGCGAATTAAAAAAATCATTGGCATCCAAACTCAATTACGTCAACTTCTGGGGAAAGATAAACTGGTTGTTGAGTCCGCGCCAATTAATGAAGAACTTAGGGAAACCATTAATAATAAGGCCGCAGAAAAGCTTAATACCGCATGCCAAATTCCCGGAAAACATGAGCGTAGTGATGCTGTCAAGCAAATCCAAGATGATCTTTGTAGCGAACTGAACCCAGATGAGGATGAAAGTACTAAAGGAGAAATAAAAGAGCTATTCCATGATCTAGAGAAAACCACAGTGCGCAATCTAGTCCTCGATAAACATTATCGTGTTGATGGCAGAGGGCTAGCTGACGTTCGCCCAATAAGTATTATGACGAGTTATTTGCCCAGGGTGCACGGATCTGCTGTTTTTACTCGTGGTGAAACTCAGGCACTGGTTACCGCAACCCTAGGAACATCTGCCGACGAACAAAGAATGGATAGCCTGGAATTTAAAGGCACCAAGTCATTTTTGCTACATTACAACTTCCCCGCATTCTGTACCGGCGAGGTAAAATTCATTTCTGGACCCGGTCGCAGAGAGATTGGGCACGGCATGCTAGCCGAACGATCTTTAATTCCTATTCTTCCCAGCAAAGATGATTTTCCATATACCATTCGAATTGTTTCCGAGATTTTGGAATCAAACGGCTCTTCATCCATGGCCTCTGTATGTGGAGGATCATTATCCATGATGGATGCCGGTATTCCTATTAAAGCACCAGTAGCAGGAATTGCTATGGGACTCATAAAAGACAATGATCGTGTTGCCATCCTTTCAGATATCTTAGGTTCGGAAGATCATCTGGGAGATATGGACTTCAAAGTTGCGGGAACCGCGAATGGGATTACCGCATTACAAATGGACATCAAAATTACAGGGTTGGATCGCGACTTAATGAAAACAGCCCTTCAACAAGCTAAAGAAGGGCGTCTACATATTCTTGGTGAAATGGACAAAGCGCTCTCACAGCCACGTAATGAAATAAACCAGCATGCACCAAGAATAGTCACTCTAACGATTGCGAAAGATAAGATTAGAGATGTTATTGGACCGGGTGGTAAAGTTATTCGTGAGATCATTGATAAAACTGGAGTTTCTATCGACATAAACGACGACGGGTTGGTGTCCATCGCCTCAGCGGATGCCCAGGCAGCAGCAAAAGCTGTGGAGTTCGTTGAAAACCTTACCCAAGAAGTAGAAGTGGGGAAAATTTATTTGGGCAAAGTAAAAAAGATCGTAGACTTTGGTGCTTTTGTAGAAATTTTCCCAGGTACCGATGGGCTCGTCCACATCTCGCAGATTTGTGACCGGCGCATTAAAAATGTAAGTGATGAAATTCAGGAAGGCGATGAAATCAAGGTGAAAGTCATCGATGTCGACCAGCAGGGCAAAGTGAAACTTAGTAGAAAAGAAGCTTTGAAAGATGGATTAGAAGCAGTCCCTACTACCTGATAAAAAATAATCATTAAATGGGAGAGGCTTTAAGCCTCTCCCATTTTTTTATGCCCGCCTCAATCTCGATAATAAAATATAGCAAACTCCTATTTAATGTTCCCTCTGTAAAGATGGGGTTTAGAAAAAACAAAAGTATTTCTATCTAATCAAAACCCCACTACTTTCATCGGGCTTGACCCTTAATTGTTTTAGCCAGTTCTTCCACAAATAACTCTAGATATTGCGGCGAAGCCGCAGATATATGTGGTTGAATGAGAACATTATTTAATTCCCAAAGAGTTGATGCCTTGGGCAACGGTTCTTCACCAAATACATCTAGATAGGCCCCTGCAATTTCCTCACTTTGTAGCGCATGGACAAGATCTGATTCTTTATATATATTCCCACGCCCTACATTATACAAAAAGGATGTTTTTGGAAGCTTTTTAAAATGCCTTGGCTTTATGATTTCATTTGTTTCCTCGCCTCCAGGTAATGCGCATACAAAATGGTCTGTTTCTGGTAATACCGATTCCAATTCATCGAAAGTAAGAATATCATCTTCTACGCTAAAATAATCTGGACTAGCGATTTCGGTGCGTTTAATTCCAGTAATGCTACAACCAAATTGTTTTAAGAGCCCCCCAAGAGTAATACCAATTTTGCCAAAACCTAAAATAGTAACTCTTGACTTATAAAGTGACTGCTGTTGACTAGAAATTTTTACACGGGCCCATTTTTTCTTTTCCTGCATCGTCTTTGATAAGGAAAAAACTTTTATAAAATGGAGCATTGCACCAAGGACGCTTTCTGAGATCATCGGCCCATGAAATCCACCAAACGAGAGCTTTAAGTTTTCTGGAGGCTGCCAGGGAATCCAGTCTTTCCCTGCAGCAGGAGTAGCAATAAGTTTTAATCTTGGTGCACTCGCTAACCATTCTTCTTGAAAAAACCAAACAATGGCTAAATCAGCTCCAGGTAAATTATCCTTAAATTCCTTGGAGTTTTCGCAAATTTGAACAGTGGTACCAGGGAGACGCGATTCCAAAAGTCCCTTGTGCTTGGGTTTAAAGTTCCAAGCATCTACTTGTGGGTGGGTTAAATAAACTAAAAGTTTTTTATACGTACCATTTTGCATCATAAACAAAAAAATATGATCCCAAAAATAAGACTGAAACTTGTTGAATAAAAAATTTGACCAGCTTTTTGATTCTGATAATTATAACATTCTTCTTATACTTACTAGTTTAGAGGAATTAAGATGCGATCAGACATAACCAACAAAACGGATCGTATTAAAAAGAATGGAATACTATGGTAAAAGCTGACCGCTTACTGTTAGATTTTACTTTGTTGTGCTAGAATATCTTTTACTTAGGTAAAGTAATCCGCTCACAAAAAATAAGGAGGCCCGGCATGTCAAAAAACCGGGATATCTGTAGTAAATGCGGGAAAAAAAGTATTCTTAAAGGTGACATCGGTCTTAGAAATAGTAAAACAATGGATCTGGTGGTAGTGGTACGAAATGAACATGGAATAGAAAAAAATGTGCCCTTACAACCCAGTGTCTGTGGCAGATGCGGCTTCGTAGATTTGCATGTTAATGACCCAGAGCATCTAAAAATTTCTACTGAAGATAAGCCTAACAACCCAGATTTCAAACAACGACCCCTACTTGAGGCCGATTTCTAACTACTGCCTACTCTTAAAAATCTACAAAAAAATAGCTTAATTTTTTCAATTATTAACCTTGTACGATTCCAAGTTCTGCGCGAGAATACGACCTAAATTTGGGTTTACTAGTTTTATGGTAACTTTATTAGCTGGATAGATCTAATATTATTTCCTTATGCCCAGACCTACTAAAGACGAAATCCACTATCTTCTCTTGAAGATTCATTCTCTAACAGGAATTGTTCCTATTGGGGCGTTTCTTGTTATTCATTTATCTATCAATTCTCTTAGAACAGTGGGGGTTTTACCCTATCAGTTGAGCATCGATGTGCTCAACAATTTGCCTTTTCTACTTCTCATTGAAATTGGTTTTATTTATATTCCACTCCTTTTTCATTCGCTGATGGGTTTTTATGTCGTACACATTGGTCAAACCAATGTATTTCGATACCGACATCAACGTAACTGGCTTTATACTCTGCAACGCTTCACAGGAGCTATAACCTTTCTTTTCCTTATTTACCATATGGGAACAACGGTTGGAGCCAAAATGTGGGAAGGCAAACATCATTTTGAAGCCGCACCTTTTTTAATGGGTATTCTTAATGGAGAATTCCAAACAGTGCAAGGAATCGTGATTTATACTATTGGTATAGTTTCGGCAACCTTTCACTTTAGCAATGGACTCTGGGGCTTTTGTGTCTCTTGGGGAATTCTAATTGGTGAAAATGCCCAGCGAAATGGAGCCATAGTATTTGCTGCTATTGGAGTTGGCTTAACATTTTTGGGGTTGGCCACTGTTCTTGAATTCTATTTGCACCCAATTCCAGTGGAAGCGACGGTGGTAGGTTAACAATATGATGAACCGTAGGAAAAAAATAGTAATCATTGGAGGTGGGTTGGCGGGGTTAGCCCTAGCTATGAAGTTTTGTGAACGAAATGGGGAAGTGACAATTGTCTCCTATCAATCGTTGAAACGTTCTCACTCTGTTTGTGCACAGGGGGGTATCAATGCTGCAATCGATGCGAAAAACGAGGGCGATACTCCAGAAAAGCATTTTTACGACACCATCAAAGGCGGAGATTTTCTGGCTCATCAACCTCTGGTTCGCGACATGTGTTTCCAAGCCCCAGCCATTATTCACCTAATGGATCGCATGGGTGTAGCTTTCAATCGAACCGGTGAAGGTCATCTGGATTTTCGAAGATTCGGTGGCACCCTTTATAATCGTACCGCTTTTGCCGGAGCCACTACAGGACAGCAATTAGTTTATGCTCTTGATGAACAGGTTAGGCGTAATATTCATGACGGGAACGCAACTGCCTTAGAATGGCACGAATATTTGGGTGCTGCAATTGATTCGGACGGAATTTGTCGTGGTGCAGTCATCCATGATTTAAAAACAGATGAAATATATACTCTGCGAGCAGATGCAGTGGTGCTCGCAACTGGTGGCCCAGGTCAAGTTTATGGCCGATCTACGAACTCTGTAGTCAATACTGGAGCAGCTGCAACTACCGCTTATTTACAGGGAGCTAAATACGCCAATGGAGAATTTATTCAAATTCATCCCACCGCTATTCCCGGTCAAGATAAATTAAGACTAATGAGCGAATCGGCTCGCGGTGAAGGAGGAAGAATCTGGGTTCCACTTAAGGCCAATGATAGTCGCGATCCGAAAAAAATCCCAGAGTCCGAAAGATGCTATTTTCTTGAAGAAAAGTATCCCTTATTTAAAAACCTTGTTCCTAGAGACGTTGCAAGTCGGGAAATTTACGATATCGTATACAATCAGAAAATGGGCATCAGTGGCGAACCAATGGTTTATCTTGATCTGACGCATAAATCGAGAGAGTTTTTAGATAACCGTTTAGGTGGAATCATGGATATCTATACCAAATTCACGGGAGTTGACCCCCGCGAACAACCCATGAAAATTTTTCCTGCAGTGCACTATTCCATGGGAGGACTTTGGACTGATTATGGTCCAGACCAACATGGCTTGATAGACCACGGTTCTCCTCGTAATCAAATGACTTCCATAAAAGGCCTTTTTGCTGCAGGAGAAGCAGATTATCAATATCACGGTGCAAACAGGCTGGGGGCTAATTCACTACTTAGTTGCATTTATACCGGCTTGATGATGGCGCGAGGAATCATGAACTACGCTGACTCTTTGGAGAAATCCGTTGATGACATTCCTTCCACAATATTCGATGATGCGCGTAATCACTGGAAAAACCGGTTCAAAGAAATTAAGAAAATGAATGGCAGAGAAAACCCTTATCAATTGCATCAGAATTTGGGAGAAATCATGTTGGCTAACGTACTCATCGTACGAGACAACCAATCACTAGAAAAAGCGCTTCAGGATATCGAAGATATTGAAGGCCGTTTTCAAGATGTAAAATGCATAGACACCACTGATTGGTGTAATCCTTCTCCTAGCTTTATAAACCAGTTATACTGCATGATCCACCTTTCTAAGATAATTACAAAAGGGGCTTTAAAGCGTGATGAATTTCGTGGTAGTCATTACAAAGAGGAATACGATCTGAAACAGCCAAAAGATTTTGATCCGCATGAATATATTGACTACCTTGAAGAAAAACAATATGGGGATATTTCCGAAAATAAATTTCCCCCGGGCCATTTGGATTACATGAAACGTTTTGAAGAAAACAACGTAAAATGGTTAAGAACTACAATAGCTGAATATAAAGATAATAAGCCGGATATCACTTATGAAGAGGTGAATACTTCTTTAATAACACCTAGGCCGAGAAAATATGATTGAAGCAAATCTAGTACATATTAAAATTCATTATCTTAAAAGTAGAAGATGATCACTAGAATTTAAAATAGCCCTTAAAACTTCTCATTAAAAAGCAGCTTTACCGCTTGCCGTATAGTTGCTCAAAAAAATCATGGTAGATAAAAACATTTCATTCAAAATTAAACGTCAGGATAAGCCGGGTTCTCCTTCATACTGGCAGGCTTTTGAAGTTCCCTATAAGCCTTTTGCAAACATCATTTCCTGCCTGATGGAAATTCAAAAAAACCCAACTACGCGAAAAGGGGAAATAGTTAACCCGGTAACCTGGGATTCAAATTGTCTGGAAGAAGTATGTGGCTCATGTACTATGATCATTAATGGAAAAGTGCGACAAGCCTGCACCGCACTTGTAGACAACCTAAAACAACCCATTTCCCTAGAACCAATGTCAAAATTCCCTGTTGTTCGGGATTTACAAGTCAATCGTAGTCGCATGTTTGAGAACCTAAAAAAGGTCAAAGCATGGATTGACATTGATGGCTCGCACGATATTGGTGAAGGAGCGGTAATGGCAGACTCAGATCGTGCCAAACGATATGTGATGTCCGAATGTATGACCTGTGGTTGCTGTTTGGAAGCCTGTCCGCAGTTTACTCTAAATAATACATTCATGGGGGCATCAACTTTCAATCAAGTAAGACTTTTNAATTTGCATCCAGTGGGTAACATGAATAAAGAAGAGAGACTAGATGCAATTATGGGGGAAGGCGGAATCACCGATTGCGGTAACGCCCAGGTTTGCGTTGAAGTCTGTCCAAAAAATATACCTCTAACGGAATCAATTGCCGATGTTGGTCGCCAAACTAGCTGGCAACTAATTAAAAACCTCTTAATAAAATAGCTCTGGGTGTTTTTTATTTAAAACTTTGAGGCAGTTTGTTATTATCCTTTCTGATATCTATGATTATAAATAACCCTTCTAAAAGAAAAATATAAATGAAAGTTTCACTTGCCAGTGCAATGGGTACTTGTTTTGGCGTTCAAGATGCTATTAATCTTGCGATGTCTCCCGAATTCAGCAACGAATTAACAATTGTAGGTCAATTGGTCCACAATCCTCAAGTCAGCGAATCACTGAAAAAAAATGGTGTCTCTTTAGTACCTGGAATCGAAGAAATTGATAAAATNAAAACTAAAAAAGTAATGATTACTGCTCANGGAGCAGCCGAGAAAACAAAAAAACGACTAAANGATGCAGGNTTTACTGTTTATGATGCAAGCTGCCCTTTGGTNATGCGNGTTCATCAGACNATAAAATCAATGGTNAATAAAGGNTATTTNCCGGTAGTGATTGGNCAAAAAGATCATGTGGANGTCAAAGGAATTGTGGGAGATTTAGATGACTATCTCGTAATCAANAGTGAAGATGATTTCANAAAAATTNATGCCTCGGGAAANCGAAGATTGGGAATTGTGACCCAAACAACACAACAAAGAGATAAGGTAGAAGTTCTAGTAAATAAAATACGCGCCTTAGATTATGTGGATGANGTAGCNTTTGTAAACACTATCTGCCAACCCACCCACGACCGACAAGTTGCTGTTCACGAGTTGGCANATCAAGTTGATCTTATGATTGTNATTGGCGGTTTCAATTCCTCAAATACTAAAAAACTGGTACATGTTTGTACTGAAAAAGGGATAGAAGCTCACCATATTGAGTCTTTTGACCAATTGAATAAAAGCTGGTTTATTAAAAAACAGCACGTTGGGATAACAGCTGGTACAAGCACACCCGAAAATGTAATTAACGGAGTACATAAGAAAATTTTGGAAATTGCCAAAGAAATAGAAGNTCATACTTTGCTTACCTCTTGAGTCATTTTCCAAACCATATAATAGAATGCTTGCGTCGCCTCAAAGCCTTCCAAAGAAGCTTCAATTCCTTTTGACCGCTACGGCTTTATAAGAAAGTAAAATGGACGATTGGACTTACTGCAACCAAACACTAATAAAGGTAAGCCGGACCTTTGCTTTAAATATCAGAGTACTTCGGGGGGACTTGCATCGTAGCGTATTAATTGCCTATCTTTTTTGTAGAACTGTTGACACGATTGAAGACGCAGCCAAACTCGACCCCAAAATCAAAATCAAACAGCTCTTTGAGTTTTCAAGATTAATAGAAAACCAGGAATATCGCAGCAACCATATCGATAAATGGATCAAGGATTGTGACATAGTCGATGGCAACCACAACGACTTAGATCTTTTAAAAAATATCAAAAGGGTTTTTAATATTTTTGATTCACTTAAAGAAAATCACNAGAAACAGATTATTCCATCGGTCTCAAAAATGGCTAAAGGNATGGCACATTTCCAAAGCCGTTTCCAATTTGGTGAAATAACACCTCTAGAAAANGAAGAAGACTTGGAAGAATATTGTTACTTCGTAGCCGGGGTTGTAGGTGAGATGTTGTGTAATCTTTTCCTGCTAAAACTTACTTTTCTACCTGAGTCAGCTCAAATAATAATGAAANAAAATGCTGTTTCGTTTGGACTAGGTTTNCAAATGACAAATATCTCAAAAGACGTAATGGCNGACCGTGATAGAGGCTGGTCTTATATCCCAAAAAGCCTGATCGTCTCCTATGATATTACAGTCGAAGAGTTTCATTCAGGAAAGTCAATTGAAAAAAATCTAAAAATACTGGAAAGTTTACTTTGCAAGACAAACGGGCACTTGCAAGACGCCTTAAAATTTACACTTGCCATTCCGAAAANAGAGNTGTCCCTCCGTCTGTTTTGCATTTGGCCATTGTGGATGGCTATGGAAACAGTTGCAACCCTTCACAATAATCCGGCATTGTTAAGCTCGAGCGCTCCTGTTAAAATCTCTAGAAGTCAGGTAAAAAAAATCTTATTTACAACACCTTTGATTGCATGTTCAGATTTTTTACTGAAATATTCCTTCAACAATATCCTTGGAGAAAAAAAATTTCAAAACCTGCCAAATTTCGACTTAGGAAGCCTACATCGAAGATTAGATGAAATTTCCTTGGACAATATTTCTTCAAAAATTCAAAGAACTTAATCATGTCTGATAAAGAAAGATTCATCGACAATCATGACGGTACAATAACCGATTCCACAACCGGGCTGCTTTGGATGCAACAAGATGCCTGGCAAAAAGAAGCAAAATGGTTTACTTGGGATGAAGCTATTGAACTAGCTAATTATTTTAATGCTATTAAATTTGGAGGATTTCAGGACTGGCGGCTTCCCATTGAAGAGGAAATTAAATCTCTCTATCATGAAGAAGCAATTAATCAAGATAAATATGGAAAAGAAATGCACTTGTGGCCAGCCTTTCCATCGGGGGGACTGGCCACGGTTTGGCTGAAAAGCGAATCTGGGCATGAAGGNACCTTGTTTGACTTTAAAAATGGAGAATTCAGGCCTTTATACAAAAGTAAAAGCGGTCGTATGACTGTTCGATTAGTTCGGGGGGAAATGCCGAAATAAAGTTCTTATCAGAACCTTTTTATCCCNTACCACATCTAAGTTATAGTTTGGAGGAGCTANACTTGAATAAAAAACGTCTTACAAAAATTGCAGGGGGACTTTGGTGTATTATAGGTTTTTTTCTTATTATACGTGGACTGGACTTATATCGGCTTGCAGAGGCAGACCAAAATTCTACTAAGATTGCAATTACTATTTCTGGAATCGTAGCAGGATTGATCGGCCTGATTAAAGGTAAATTTGTATTAAGCAAAACAGCCAATCGAAACAAAAACCGTATTCATAATTTGAATGACCCGGTAGGCTTAAAGGATTTATTTTCCAAGCCCTTTTATTTTTTAATCCCTATGATGATGGGTTTGGGAATCATGCTTCGCAGTTTTAACGAATACCTTGGAGGCTATATTGTAGTCGCTGCCATTTATTGCGGGGTAGGCATGGCATTAATTGTTTCCAGTCGGATATACTGGTTTACCGACCTGCAAAACTCGCAGTCAGAAAAACTTTAAACAACAAATCNAAAAATGAAAAATTTCTTTCTTACCTTACATATAATTTCAATGTGCTTAGTCATTGGCACCTTGTTTCTGCAGTCCCTCAGCGTGGTTTTTCGACTTCGTCTGAAATCTCCAGAAGAAGCAAAAGGACTTGAAAAAACCCAATCACGAATTCATAAGTTTATCTATTATCCAATACTTGGTGTTACCATTATATCGGGTATCGTCCTCGCTATTAAAACCGAGGCTTTTGCGGAAGGTAAATGGATTCATTGGAAACTTGGTCTTCTGATAATCTTGATTGCTCTCGGAATACAAAACGGCAAACAGATTAAAAAAGTAATCCTTCCTAAGAAATATGCNATGATGGTTCATATCGCTATTTTCATAGTGGGTGCTTGTATGATTTATCTAGCAACTATCAAACCCTTTTAAATGGATATCCTGTTCACACTTGTTGCCAGTGTCGTCTTGATTATCGGCTTTCTTGTGGTTTGCCGTGTTGCCGATGAAGAGGAAGATGAAGAAGAGTCTGGAGATGGAACNGATAGACCCTAAGTCAATCCATAAGACATTTATACAATTAGAAAAACAAGCTTCCAATTGCCGCTTTTGCCCTGCTTTAGCAGATCAGCCTGCGGTACTCAGTTCTAAAAATGGCAATCTTAATGCAAAAATTGTTTTCGTTGCCGAAGCTCCTGGTCGTTTTGGAGCTGGTCGAACAGGAATTCCATTTTATGGTGACAAGTCCGGAGATAATTTCGAAATACTNCTCGCACATATCGGGCTGAAACGGGCAGATGTATTTGTAACAAATGCCGTGTTGTGCAATCCTCTGAAAAATGGAAATAACCGACGACCTAAAACAAGCGAAATCAAAAACTGTTCTCCATTTTTAAANAAAACACTAGATCTCATCCGTCCACAGGTAGTAGTAACATTGGGCTCTGTAGGCCTGAAAGCTCTTAATCTTCTATTAGGAACTATCTATCAGCTAAAGAAAGATGTTGCTAAAAAACTTATTACACCAGATTTTGTCTTGTTTCCCTTGTACCACCCTAGTCCACGCGTCACCAATTGGATGCGTCCGCTTACTCAACAAAAAAAAGATTTCAAAAAAATACCTCAATAAACCAAGAGTAAGGTAGAAATAGCCCTGAAAAAAGGAGAAATCCAATTTAGATTTTGGTTGTTTTCTGATTTTTAAAGCTTTTCTATGTTCCAATCCCTCGAAATTCAGGCCTATTATTTACATCACCAAAAATTTCAATTTATTAAAACCTAACTCTTTGTTTTATTGCAATTAAAACTATTAAAATATAAACAGTTTCGACCCATGATTCTCTCCCCAGATGTCTTGACAANGTTTGATAGAGATTTTATATATTAATCAAGAATAGGAGATAAAACATGTATTTCAAAAATAATTTTTCAAATTCACTTTTTGAAAAAGGACATCGGACCATCACTTTAGGAGCCATTCTTTTAGGTGGAGTTTTATTTTTCCTCGGCATTTTGATTTTCGCTTATCCAACATTAATNGCTTATTTAATAGGTGCTATAATTTTATTTGCAGGTCTNTCTGTACTTTTCGCTAGCTGGAAACTTTGGAAATTTAGAAACGAAATCACAAGACTTGATAAATCAGATAATGATTTCTTACACTATAGTACGCCCAAAATTAGCAGATCTCATATAACCTATGTTAGATGGTAATTAGTGAAATATAATCGAGTTAGAGGGATCAATAAAGACTGGAGTGTAATCACTCTGGGATGTTGGCAAATAGCACCAAGCTATGGATGGGGNGACCTCTGNNCTGAGAAGGATTCNCAAAAAGTAATCCATAAAGCGCTTGATATGGGTATCACAGCTTTTGATACTGCGGAAGGCTATGGAGACGGTGAGTCGGAAAGACGCCTTGGTAAAGCATTAGGTTCACAAAAAGAATCGGNAATCATTATATCGAAAATTTGGCCTGAAGCAGGCCAAACACTTAAGGATTATACATCAGCCCTCGAAAATTCTCTAAGAGCATTGGATAGAGATTACGTGGATTTATACTTAATTCATTGGCCTGGAAATTTTTTCGATAGTCATGAAAAAAGCANTAGACTCGTAGAGAGTATGGTATCCCTTAAAAAAAGCGGTAAAGCAAAAACCATAGGTCTTTCAAATTTTAAAGCTGATGATCTANAATTACTTGGTAACCACATAAAAGAATTTAATCTAAACCAAATTCCATACAGNTTATTGGATCGTGGGTATGAAGGTAAAACATTGAACCTTTGCAAAAAAAATAGTCTCCAATATATGGCTTTTTCACCAACTGCACAAGGNCTCCTTGCTCGCCCGATGAAAGAGAAAGACCTGGAAATGCCAACGCGAAAAATGCACCATCTCTTCAAACCGGCTATATATTCTAAGGCCAAAAAGGTTTGGGAAACGGTTCGTATTATAGCCAGCGAATTGGGNCGAAACCCTATTGAAGTTGCTATTGCCTGGGTATTGAAACAAGAAAATATTTTTACCGCTATTGTCGGATCCCGCCATCCTGAGCAAGTAGAAGAGTTCGCTCCAGCAGGAAACCTGCAATTAAGCGTCGAGCATCTATCCCGTTTAACCGAAGCCAGTAATGCATTTCCGGCGGTCAAAGTTCGNAGTTAATAATTTCTCACTTCCCCTCTTCTCCACAAATCTTTATTATTATGATATGAATGATGATCAAAAATGGGAAGATCCACTCGAGAATGACGGACTAACTCTAGGACCTGAGGAAGCCCTACAACGCGAAATTGAGAAATCAAAATCGCTTAAGGTGGATCGTTTAAGATTGAAAGACGAAATCGAAAAACTCAGAACACAAAAAGCAGAAATAAAAGATAAAAATAGTCAGCTACAGGAAAAGATTAAGGCTTTATCCGAGGAAGTTACCCTATCTCGCNACCCAGAAAAATATGTTCGCAAAAAAAATATGGGGATTGTAGTGCTAGTTGTTATTTTAATGTTTTTATTAATTCTCTTTTTTTTACGTTAATTAACTGCTTTTGGCTTCCAGATGTCCATCAATGGAAATTTTTTCGATTTTCTGCTAAAATGGTTTATAAGTAAAAAAACAGAATCTTTTATTTCTGTTTCCCCATCCAACAAATAAGTACCCTAAACGGGGAAGTAAGTANCTGTTACCCAANAAATATCAACCATCGTATTGACCTAACGGGGAAGTCAATAACTGTTACCCGAAAAATATCAACCATCGTATTGAGAGGAAAACCAAATGTGGGTATATGAATTTTTTCATGTAATCGTCGGAATTTTATGGATAGGCTTGTTGTATTTTTTCAATCTAGTNCAAGTACAGTCTATGCCTAAAATGGTTGAAGCAGGGGCGGCAAAACCCTACACGCAGATTATTCTGCCAAAAGCCTTATTCCTTTTTCGCCATGCTGCTTTGTGGACCGTAATCACAGGAATTGCGTATTACATAGCGGGTCGTGGAGTCGTACAAGGTATTCCCAGTGGAGAAATTATGATCGGTATGTTGCTAGGCATTATCATGGCNGGCAACGTTTGGTTTATCATCTGGCCTAACCAGAAAAAAATCATTGCCGGTGAACTTGAAGGTGATGCATTGAATAAAGCAAAAAGAATGGCATTTNTAGCTAGCAGAACAAACGCATGGCTCTCTATCCCCATGCTAATCGGAATGATTTCCGCAAACCATGGCGGCATAATGTTCTAACTGGCTAACGCAACAGATAACAAAACTTAAAAGGCTCGTTCCCTTTTGGGACGAGCCTTTTTTGTGTCAAGGNTTACTCTATCGTCAAAGCTTCCATTGGATCGAGTTTAGAGGCTTTTATGGCAGGAAACACACCGAATATGACTCCTATCACTGCACATANCCAACTGGCAGTCCAAATCGAATCTTGATCGAGCAGTAAGTTCCAGTTCCCATAATATGTCAATCCCAGCGTTAACCCAACACCAAGAAGGATCCCAAAAATTCCACCCAATAAACCAATTATCAAAGACTCATATAAAAATTGACGAATAATATCTTTTCTTGTAGCTCCAACAGCCCTCCTTATTCCTATTTCTTTCGTCCTCTCCTTAACCGATATCAACATCACTGCNANAATTCCAATNCCACCAACCAAAAGAGAGATAGCTGCAACACCTACAATCAATTTTGTAAATAATTCAGATGTTTCACGTTTCATTTCTTCCATATCCAACTGACTGATAAGAGTGAAGTCATCTTCTCTTTCATCCATAAGTTTATGGCTTTCACGCAAAAGTTCGCGAATTTTTTCGGTACCTTGAAAAATTTTTTCCCGAGNTGAGATCTTTACAAATATGCGACTTACATGAGTCTGATTAACAATACGCCGCATCAATGTCGATAAAGGAATAAGTATTAAATCATCCTGATCCAACCCATTGGTATCGACCCCTTTCGCATCAAAAACACCTACTATGGTAAAAGGAATGAAATGAACTTTTATCACTTGTCCTATGGGGTCCTCCTCGCCAAAGACGTTTTTAACAACCGTTTTTCCAATCACCGCTACTCTACTGGCAGTTTTTAAATCCTTTTCGGTGAACATTTCACCTTTTTCTATTCGGTAGCCTCGTATTAAAGGAAAATCGAGGGTAGACCCTGAGATACTGGTCTCAGCCGCATTATTATCAAACTTAACATTCATACGTTTTTCCTCAAACGGTGCTACCAGTTCNACCTCTTCGATTTCATCTTCAATAAGCTTNGCATCCCGTGGAGAGAGAGTCGTTACATTNCCCGATAANCGTAATCTNCCTCCTCGCCGCTTCATTTCTCCCGCATTGATGGTAACCAGGTTCTCCCCCATCCCCGCTATCACATCCATCACCTCTTGCTGCGAGCCTTTTCCAATAGCTACCATGATAACTACCGAAGCTATGCCAATCAAAATACCCAAGGAAGCCAGAAAAGTCCGAGTCTTATGAGTAAATAGTGCGNTGACTGCAATATCAAATGAAGCAAATTTTTTCATGTCANGTTTTAGGAACGTATCGATTCTTCAGGNCTCATCAATGCGGCCTTGCGTGCCGGATGAATTCCAAAAATCAATCCAATGAAAGTACAAAACACAAATGACAGCACAAAAGGTTCCCAGGTGACTTGCGTTGGTAAAATATCAAAACGTTTTAATCCAAAAGATATGCCAAGTCCCAACCCAANACCCAAAACTCCACCTAGTAATGAAACCANAATTGATTCAAATAAAAACTGTAAGGTGATGTCAAATNTCCTAGCTCCAAAACAACGGCGAATACCGATTTCTTTTACCCTCTCTCGAATAGAAACCAATAGAATATTCATAATCACAACTCCACCCACTAAAAGGGAAACCGTGGATATGAGTATCAACATTCGATTCATCGCCTGCGCCGACTCAGTCACCCACTCCATTATTCCCTCAGGAGTTACAAAGCGAAAATCATCTTCAGAAAACACCGAAAGATTATGGTTACGGCGTAACACCTGTTTCACAGCTTCCATTGTTTCAGGAACCTGTGAAGCATCCAGTGTCACCACTTTAATACTATGTAGATGTGTTTCACTAGTTAATCGAACCATCGATGTAGTAAGGGGGATCAATGCTCTATCATCAGGATCGTAACCACTCTCCGTCAAACCTTTTTCCTCTAAGAGTCCAATCACTTCATAAAAATTGTTTTGCAACCGCACCATTTTCCCAATGGGATCTTTATTTTTAAATATTTTCCGTGCAGGCGTAGCACCCAGCACTACAACTTTCTTTTTGCGATCCAAGTCTGAGTCAGATAAGAAAACACCGTCTACGATGTTCCAGCCACGAGCGCGTTGCCAATCNGGCGTCACTCCATAAACTCGAGTACTTGTAAATTCCTTTTTATTGATGATCTGCATNCGTTTTCTCTGNCGAGGAACAACGAGNCTCACTGTTGGNAATGCAAGCAAGTCTTCAGAATCNTGNAATGTCATACTCGTATTTTTAGATCGACTGAAAAANAATCGACCTCCACCAGCGTAAACAGAAAAAGATTCCGGCCCAAAACCCATATTCGCTATCCGATTCAATACTTTCAGCTTGATACCAAAACCTATAGCTACAATTACAGTAAGNGATGCTATTCCAATCATCACTCCTATCGTCATGAGTAATGTATTGCCACTATTGAGACGGAGTCCTCTAANAGCTTGACTGCAATTTTTTAAAATTCTCATTGGATTTTTTCGGATGAATCAACAGGAGTTTTTTGCGATTGAAATTTACTATCCGAAGCAATCTNCCCGTCGCGAATTGTAATTATGCGGTCGGCATGTTCAGCTACTTGCGAATCATGAGTAATGAGNATAACGGTTTTGCCTTCCTCAACCAAATTGTCGAAAGCTTTCATCGTCGCAATTCCATTTTTAGAATCAAGGTTTCCCGTTGGTTCGTCAGCAAAAATAATNGGNGGATCATTNATCAAGGATCGNGCAATGGTTACNCGNTGTTGNTCNCCTCCAGATAATTGNCCAGGTGTATGATGAAGTCGATGGTCCATTCCGACTTTAGCGAGCACTTCACGAGCTCGCTCTTTAACATTTTTGGGAGATTTTCTGGAATAGACAAGGGGAAGAATAACATTATCCAAGGCTGTCACTCCTGGTAATAGATGAAACGCCTGNAATACAAATCCGATTTTTTCATTNCGAATTCTCGATAGTTTTCGGTCGCTCAAATTTTCAATTTCTTCTCCATCTAGAATGTATTCGCCGCTAGTTGGCTTGGAAAGACAACCTGCGATTGCCATAAGTGTGCTTTTACCTGAACCAGAAGGTCCGATGATGCCAACGTAATCACCTTTGTCAATATTAAGTGTGATATTTTTTAAAACCTCTGTTTCAAAATCAATATTGTGGTAGTTCTTACAAATGGAATTCATTTCAATGAGACTCACCGGCGCCGTCTCCTCTTTTTCTTTTTGGATATTGCTTTATTGGGAATGCCGACTCCCTCGCCTTCATTCACNCCGGTAATNACTTCTATAACCTTACCATCTCGCCACCCTAATTCAATGGATCTGTCCACAAGCTTACCGTCAACCTCCATAACAGTAAAAGTTTTCTTCCCTTCCCTTTTGACTGCTGCTTTTGGAATCGTCAAAACATTTTTTCGCGTTCCAGTAGTAACTACAACATTTGCTGTCATCTCAGGGCGTAACTTGGCAACATTCTTTTTTTCAATATCTAGTATGACCTCATAATTAACNACGTTNTCTTTAATGACCGCTTTCGGTCGAATTTCACGAACTTTTCCCTTGAAAAATTTTTCTGAATACGTATCCACAGTGAACAAGGCATCTTGGCCAACCTTGATTCTTCCAATATCCGTTTCATCGACATAAACAGTCATCTCGAGTTTTCTAAGGTCGATCAAAGTCACAAAGGTAGGCGCATTAAGACTAGCAACTACCGTTTCACCTTCCTGCGTAGAGACGAATGCAACTATTCCATCAATAGGAGCCGTGATGTTTGCGTAGGAAAGTTGTATATCCTCCTCTTCAAGGCTTGCTTGCGCACGATCTACCATTGCTTTTGCAAGTCGGCTGTCATTTTCCAATTGGCTTTGTTTAAGTTTCAGCTCCTCATTTGCGAGATTAACTTGAGCTTTTAAAACCTCCAAGCGNTCTGTCGCCCCGTCTACCACCGTATCTGCAATAAATCCTTTTTGGTTAAGCTTAAGGTTTCGTTCCAGCATTTTCTCTGCAAGGGTTAACTGGACTTGTAACTCTTGAATTTCTGCTTGGGCCTTATTTATCTCCAGTGGTCCTTCAGTAAGGATTTTTTCTAGTCGTGCTTTTTCAGCATCTAAATCAGCTTGAAATCGGGCAACACGTAAAATTAAATCTTCATGTTCAATAACAGCAATTTTTTCTCCTGCATGTATAAAATCTCCTATCTTTACAAGAAGACTTTTTACCTGTCCAGAAATACGTGCACCAATTTTTACCTCGGCCCCGGTCTTGAGAGTTACTGTACCGGTGGCTATAACCTTCTGATGAACGCTTTGACGGATAACCGGTTTGAATTGGAAATCTTTTGCTTTGGTTTTTTCGGGGGGACTCCCAAAAATCATCGCATTGACCGTTTTTTCGATCGGGGCGAGCTTACCTTCTTGCCAAAGCCAATAAATTCCAGCTGCAAGAATGACCAACAACAAGAGATTTCGGAGTGCTCCCGAAATCTTCATAAATGAACTCTTTTCTTAAGGGTGTTTAAAATAAATATTAACACAGCAAATCAAACAATAATCCTATTTCGAAATACCACCATTAAGCACCCCAAAATAGGACCGAACCAACCAAATCAAAAATCAGCTAAATATATTAAAATAAAGGCATTATCCTTCTATTAAAAAATCGGCAAAACCCCTTATAACTTGAGTTTTAAGGTTACTAACCCCAAAAAAAGTTCACCTTTAAAGTTTGATAACGAAAAAACCGGCCTCAAGCGACTATTAATAGCTTTTTTGCCACATTACGCGTAAATTCACAGATCTTTCATCCATAAAATTAAAACAAGCCAAAGACCAACTAATCAAAAAAATTTTCTCTTAAAGTGGGATGGAAAATGATTAGCTTTTGAAGTNAAGTTTTAGGCAGGTGGTTAAACTGATTTTACGGTCAATTCAGGATGGAGTTGTTCACGCAATTGACCTTGGATATATTTCAAGGTTCCACTAGTAGAAGTGGGGCAACTGCCACAGGCGCCTTGGTAATGGATGCTTACTTCGTTACCCTCGATTCCTTTTAACTCTACACCGCCACCGTCTTTGGCAAGATTAGCACGAATCGAGCGATTGAGTACCATTTCTATCCCCTCCAATTTCTTTTCATTATCCAGTTTTGCAAAATTCACTACATCCACTGCACTCAACTGAATTTTTTCCTCAGACTGATAAACCATCACCGTTTCATCAATGGTTTTCCAGACACGGTCTTTTAATGGAACCCAACTTGTTTTATCATCTTTTGTCACGGTGATAAAGTTTTCCATGACATAAACATTAATCACTCCTGGCTTTTCAAATAAGGCTGCCGCCATCTTATCGTCTTTTGCTTCCTCCTTACTAGAAAAGGAGGCATTTCCGTGATCGAGAATCACCGCGTTGACCACAAACTGTAGCGCATTCGGGTTGGGCGTTTCCCGAGTACGTACGACCTTCAGAGCCTTTTTCAAATTTGGCTTTGCTTTAGCCTTCGGTTTGGATTTTGCTACTGTTTTTTCGTTTAACTTGGCTTGAATGGCAAGCACTTCACTGATTTTCACAACAAGTTTACTCTAGAGTTTTAAAAGATAATAATATAGTAATCTATTATTCGACAATTTCCAACCACTGAGGGTCATTAGATATATTTTTATTCGGCACGAGAAGGAATTTCAGGGGTCGAGATACATACAACTCTCCTACCTTTTAATGCCTGCATACCTTCATTTCCAACAAACACAGCCAGACCTATGAGCACTAGGGCTGTGATTCCTAAAAACGAGTTTGGCTCCGGCGCAGTTAAAAAATTATAAGCCTGCCAGGCTAGCGCTCCAATGGTTGTAATGACCATAAAAATTGCTGGATAGAGAACATAATGAGTCGGTTTTTTTACTGCCATTAACCAGGTTGCCACGACAAACAATGCCACTGCTGCAATAAGCTGGTTAGTCGCACCAAAGATTGGCCATATTTTTTGCCATCCATCGGTGGCACCAATCAGGTAGGCAGCAATTATTACAGTAACCGTAACTACATATTTATTTGTGAAAACAGGCATTTTTTTACCCAACGATTCCTGAATAAGAAAGCGAGTGATGCGAACCGCAGTATCTAGTGTAGTCAATACAAAAGTATTCAATGCCAAAACTGCGATCATAGATGCAAAAGTAAAACTTAAAAAAGGTAACATCTGATGGACTATGTTTCCAAATCCATTACCGAAAGCGAGTATCCACCCTCCTGATTGAAGCGTCTCACGGAAACCGAGTTGGTTCATATCAATACCACTACCTTGCGGGGCAGTCCAATAAAGTCCTCCACCGACCAGTAACACTGTCACTACCGCCACAACTCCTTCCGTGAGCATGCCACCATAACCGATGCTCTTACCCTGCATTTCGCTCGCCAGTTGTTTGGATGTAGTACCACCTGCTACCAAAGAATGGAAACCTGAAACCGCACCGCATGCCACCAATACGAATAGCATGGGCCAAACTGGCCCCTGGACTTCAGACATCGCACCTCTAAATGGAGGAGTATTTAGTTCCGGTCCAACCCAAATTAATCCAAGAATCGCGAGCGCCATGGAACCAAACAAAATATAAGTGGAAAGATAATCACGTGGCTGTAGTAAAGTTTGCACTGGTAAAATTGAAGCAACTCCAGCATAGATCATCAATATTACAAACCAGAAAATCAAAGGAGAAAATCCCATGACTCCCATTTCCGGAAGAGGCACGGGTATTTGAAAACCAATATAAATATTTAGAACAATAGTGAGTACCGCTATTAAAGAAACTAATTGCAGGTTATAACTCTTTTTATAAATACACCAACCCAATACCATCGACACAGGGATGATTGCAAAGGTAGGAAATACCATTTCTGGTTGTGCAATCAATGTCTTTGCTGCAACAACTCCAAANACTGCGATAACTAAAAGCATTGCCAAAACTAAAAAGATGGCAAATATAGCTTTAGCTCTAAAACCCANCGTGCTTTCTGCGATATCCGCAATGGAACTACCACGATTACGAACAGAAACCATTAATGTAAGATAATCATGAACAGCACCGATGAAAACATTACCAAGGAGAATCCAAACTAAAGTGATTGCCCAGCCAAAATGATGCATGGCAATAATGGGTCCGATNACCGGTCCGGCGCCAGCTATAGAAGCAAAGTTATGACCAAAAAGAACNAGAGGTTTACTGGGTACAAAATCTACCCCATCATTTTGCTGCACAGCCGGAGTGACTTGGCCCGCATCCGGTTGAATTAGTTCACTATCCAACTTTCCTGCATAGAAACGATAGCCNACAAAATAGAAAAACATGCAAGCGAATAATAGGATTCCTATAGTCAACATAAAATAAATTCTTTAAATAGGCCANTAAATCANAATATATTATACCTACTTGAATTGGTTTTTTGAAAAGAAAGGAANATCAGGAGTCAACAAATAAGGTNCCCATCTCGATGGTTTCTTNGCGNTCTGGGCCAGTAGAAATTATCAGGAAAGGAGTTTTCAGTAAATCACTGAGATATTGGATATAGNTTNTAGCTTTTTCTGGTAATTTTTNAAAATCTTGAANCCCAGCTGTTTTTTCCATCCATCCTTCATGNTCAGTNTAAACCGGCTCGCAACTNCCAAGAATAACAGGATCCGCAGGCATATCTTTAAAAACTTTNCCCTTAAACTTNTATCCCGTACAAANTTTGATNGTTTTNAACCCATCCAACACATCAATTTTTGTCAAGATCAACGCATCAATTCCACTGAGTTGGATAGCATATTTTGCTACCACTGCATCAAACCAACCGCAACGTCTCGGTCTTCCCGTGGTGGCTCCAAACTCATGACCCACCTTTCCAAGTTGCTCTCCCTCATTATCAAACAACTCAGTGGGGAATGGACC